>DATLIR010000155.1:0-8090 GCA_035539315.1 Casimicrobiaceae bacterium | reverse complement strand
TGCGCGAGCGTGCAGCCGAGCTCGCGCGCGATCGGCGCGAGCGTGCGCACGACCGCGAGCTTCGCCGGGTCGGTCACGCGCTCGGCGAGCCACTCGTAGCCCTTGAGCGTCCCGCGCGAGCCGGGCGGGATGCCGTCGTTGTACTTGCCGGTCAGGAGGCCCGACGCGAGCGGGCTCCAGGTGGTGGTGCCCAGGCCGAGGTCGCGGTAGAGGCGCGCGTACTCGCGCTCGACGCGGTCGCGGTGGAGCAGGTTGTACTGCGGCTGCTCGGTGACCGGCTTGTGCATGTTGCGCCGGTCGGCGATGTGCCAGGCCTGCGCGATCTCGTCGGCGCTCCACTCCGACGTGCCCCAGTAGACCGCTCGGCCCGAGGTGACGATGTCGTGCATCGCGTGCACGGTCTCCTCGACGGACGTCTCCGGGTCGGGACGGTGGCAGTAGACGAGATCGACGTAGTCGAGCTTCAGCCGCAGAAGCGACGCGTCGATGCCCTGCAGCAGGTACTTGCGGTTGAGCGTCGCCTTCTCGTTGGGCCCGTCGTGCAGGCCCCAGAAGAACTTGGTCGACACCAGGTAGGACGAGCGGCGCCAGCCGGCGCGCGCGAGCACCTCGCCCATGATCGTCTCCGACTGCCCTTTCGCGTACACCTCGGCGTTGTCGAAGAAGTTGACGCCGGCGTCGTAGGCGGCGGCCATGCACTCGCGCGCGGTGTCGGTGCCGAGCTGGTTGCCATAGGTGACCCACGAGCCGAACGACAGCGCGCTCACCTTGACGCCGGCGCGGCCGAGTCGGCGGTATTGCATGTCGCTCATCGGGAATTTTCGCGTGATGGAGGTCGACTCGTCGCCCGGGATGGGCGCGAGCGGGCGCTAGAATGCCCGCTCGATTGTAACCGCAAGGACTCCTCCATGGCCGCGCGCCGACCGCCGCTCACCGTCGACGCCCTGTGGGCGCTGAAGCGCATCGGCACGCCGACGCTCGCGCCCGACGGCGCGCTCGCGTGCGCCTCGGTCACGAGCTACGACATCGCGAAGAACGAAGGCGCGGCTGAGCTGTGGCTCTACCCGACACGCCCCGGACGCGGCGCGCGCCCACGGCGCCTCACCGCCGGCGACAAGGACAGCGGGCCGGCGTGGTCGCCTGACGGCCGCGCGATCGCGTTCACCGCGAAGCGCCGCGACGACGAGGTCGCGCAGGTCTACGTGATCGCGCCCGACGGGGGCGAGGCGCGCCGCGTCACGACGCTGTCCACGGGATGCGCGTCGGTGCGCTGGTTCGCGGACGGCAAGCGGCTCGCGTTCATCTCGTGGGTGTGGAGCGACCTCGCGACCGATGCCGCGCAGGCGAAGCGCCTTAAGGAGCGCAAGGACGCGAAGGTCAAGGTGCATGCTACCGAGCGCGCCGAGGTGCGCTTCTGGGACCACTGGCTCACCGACGGGCGGGAGCCGCATGTGTTCGTGTGCGACGTCGCCACCGGACGCTGTCGCGACGCGCTCGCCGGCACCGGGCTCGCCTTGCCGCCATGGGAGCCGTCGGCCAGCGATTTCGACCTCGCGCCCGACGGGCGCGAGATCGCGATCACCGCCGACCTCGCCGACGAGCCGGGCATGCTGAACCGCACCGACATCGTCACCGTCGATCTCGCGACGGGACGCAAGCGCGTCCTGACCGCGACGTCCGGCCGCTCCGACAGCGCGCCGCGCTACGCGCCGGACGGCCGCTCGATCGCCTACCTGTCGCACGACACCGTGCGCTCGCACGTCGACCAGGGCCGCCTCGAGCTGGTCGCGCGGCACGGCGGTGCCTCGCGCGCGGTCGGCACCGCCTTCGACCGCCCGGTCTCGCACGTGCAGTGGGCGCCGGACGGGCGCTCGCTCCTGTTCACGGCCGAGGATCGCGGGCGTACCGGCGTGTGGCGGCTCGCCGCGGGCGCGTCACGGCCGGTGCTGGTCGCGCGCGGCGGCACGATCGGCGGCTTTGCGCAATCGCGCGACGGGTCGACGCTCGCCTTCGATCGCGCGAGCGCGCAGCATCCACCCGCGCTGTTCGCGTGCGCCGCCGACGGCAGCGACGAGCGCGCGCTCGAGTCCACCAACGCGGCGCTGCTCGCGCGCCACGCCTTCGGGGAGACGCGCGAGATCACGGTCAAGGGCTGGGGCGGCGAGCCGGTGCAGGTGTGGCTCGTCTATCCCCCGCACTTCGATCCGAAGCGCCGCTGGCCCCTGCTGCATTCGATCCACGGCGGCCCGCACGCCGCGCACGGCGACGGCTGGCACTTCCGCTGGAACGCGCATGTATTCGCCGGCCGCGGCTACGTCGTGGCGATGGTCAACTACCACGGAAGCTCCGGCTTCGGCCAGAAGTTCCTCGAGACGATCGTCGCGCGCTACGGCGAGAAGGAATTCGCCGACATCGAGGCCGCGACCGATGCGCTGCTGCGCACCGGCTACGTCGACCGCGAGCGGCTCGTGGCGACCGGCGGCAGCTACGGCGGCTTCATGGCGGCCTACATGAACGGGCACACGCGCCGCTATGCGACCTACGTGTGCCACGCCGGCTGCTACGACTGGGTGAGCATGATGGCCACCGACGGCTACGCGTGGTTCCACCGCGAGCTCGGGGCCTGGCACTGGAACGACGAGGCGCGCGTGCTGCGCCAGTCGCCGCACCACCACATCGCGCGCGCCCAGACGCCGACGCTGGTGATCCACGGCGAGCAGGATTTCCGCGTGCCGGCGACGCAGGCGCTGCAGTACTACCACACGCTCAAGGCGAAGAACGTCGCGGCGCGGCTCGTCTATTTCCCCGACGAGAACCACTGGATCCTGAAGCCGCAGAACTCGCAACGCTGGTACCGCGAGTTCTTCGACTGGATCGCGCGCCGCGCGCCCGGTGGCCCGCGCCCGCGCAAGGGCGGCGGGCGCCGCTAGTACGCCGGCCCCGCGGTCTGCGCCGCACGGCGCTCGAACGCTTCCTGGCAGCGGATGCATCGCGCGGCCGCCGGATACGCGTGCAGGCGCGCGGGCGGGATCGGCTCGTCGCAATCGCTGCAGCGGCCGTAGGTGCCGTCGGCGAGGCGCTTGAGGGCGCGCTCGACCTCGCCCATCTCGGTGACGTCGCGCGCGACCATCGCGATGTCGAATCCGGCCATCGCGTCGGCGACGGCCCAGTCGTCGGTGTCCTCGAGGCGGTTGCGCAGTGCCATCGAGCCGGGATCGTCGTGGTCGGCGAACTGGTCGCGGATGGCGGTGCGCAGCTCGAGATGCCGGGCGCGCAGCCGGTCGGCCAGGTGACGCAGGTCGGGAGAGGTCAGCGAGGCGGTCATCGTGGACGGGGGGAGGGGTGTCGGGAACCGGTCGGGTCGCGGGCTCGCGATCCATCGTGGCCGATCACGTCGCGCGCGGGCTTGATGGGGGTCAACCCGTTGCGCGCCGACGCCGCGCGGGGGCTTGAATCCCGCCGTCCCGGTTCCCATGTGGGCGGTACGGCCCGGCGGCCCGAGGCCCCGGACGACCCCCACAAGCAACGGCAAGACAGGAGACCCCCATGACGCGAGTGCAAGTCTACGATCCTTTCGGCGGTTCTGGCATCGACGAGCTGTTCCGCGGCTTTTTCACGCCGGTGCGGCGCGAGGGCGACGCGCCCGCGGCGGTTCGCATCGACGTGACCGAGAACGACCAGGGCTACGTCGTGCACGCCGAGATCCCGGGCGTGAAGAAGGAAGACATCCACGTGACGATCGAAGGCAGCCAGGTGTCGATCGGCGCGGAGGTCAAGCGCGAGTACGAGCGCAAGGAAGGCGAGCGCGTGCTGCGCACCGAACGCCATGCCGGCAGCGTGTTCCGCAGCTTCGTGCTGCCCACCGAGCTCGACGAATCGGCGAGCGAGGCGAAGTACGAGGGCGGCGTGCTCGAACTCAAGCTCGCGAAGAAGCCGGTCAACGCCGGTCGCAGGCTCACGATCCAGTAAGTCCGGCGGTCCGGCACGTCCGGCGTCCGCCGGGTCGGCGTCGCGCGGGAGGTCCTGCGGCTTCCTGCGCGCCGTCGCGCGTCCGCGCATCAGCGCACGCGCTTCGCGACGAACTCCTCGTCGACGTTGTCCCGGAAGTAGCTCCACGGCGAGGAGGCGCTCGCCAGGCGGCGCCAGATCTCCGGCGACACGCCCGAGTATTCGAACGTCCCCGACGTCAGCTCGATGACGAGCTTGCGCGTGCGCTCGTCGTAGCCGGCGGCCTTGAGGTTGCCGCCGTTCAACGGCCTCATCTCCATCGCGCGGTCCTCCCCGGTCCCCGTCACGATCGCCTCGCGGCGGCGGCGGGGCGGCATCCGTGTCGATCCTCGGCGCCGCGCTACCGTCGATCGCCGCTCCTCCGCGGCAGGCCGCGGGAGCGCGCCGCGCGTCCGGTGCCGCGGCGTTCGCGCCGAGTATGGTCGCCGCCCCCGGGCGGGTCAATCGCCGCCGATCGCCGCGCCGCGGCTATACTCGCCGCGATGCGAGAGTTCCTGCGGCGCGTGCTCACGCTGATTCTCACGCCGAGCGAGGCGTGGGACGAGATCGCGAGCGAGCCCACATCGGTCGACCAGCTGATCGTCCGCTACATCGTGCCGCTCGCGCTCCTCGCGCCGGCGGCGACGGTGTTCGGCATGAAGACCTTCGATGCGAGCTGGGACCCGGCGCACGGCTACCTGGTCCCGCCCGATGCGATCTGGGCCGCCGGCGCCGCGACGCTCTTCGCGACGATCCTCTCGATCTTCGGGCTCGCGGCGATCTTCGTGCTGATCGCGCCGATGTACGGAAGCTCGCGCGACTACCGCTCCGCGCTGAAGGTCGCGACCTACGGGGCGGTGCCGGTGTTGGTCGCCGGAGCCACGCTGGTGCTGCCGGTGATGGCGATGGTCACCGTGGTGGCGCTGTGCCACACGCTGTTCCTGTACTGGCTCGGCGTGCGCCGCGTGCTCGCGGTGCCCGACGATGCGCGCACCGAGTTCGTCGGCATCTCGCTCGTCATGCTGGGCGGCGTCTCGTCGATCGCCGGGGCGGCGTTGTCGAGCGTCGGGTTGTTCTAGGGGTCCTCAGTGCCCCGCCTTCGCGCCCCATAGCTGCTTGAGGCGCGCGTCGCGCCCGCAGCCGGTACGGTAGTAGGTGTAGCGCGCCGGATTCTTGCGGTAGTAGTCCTGGTGATAGTCCTCCGCCGGCCAGAACTCGCCCGCGTCGACCACCGGGGTGACGATCGGCTCGCTGAAGGGCTTGCTCTTCTGGACCGCGGCCTTCGACGCGTCGGCGGCCTTCCGCTGCTCGGGCGTGTGCACGAAGATCGCCGTGCGGTACTGCGTGCCGCGATCGCAGAACTGCCGGTTCTCGACCGTCGGGTCGATGTTGACCCAGAACACCTCGAGCAGCTTTTCGAAGCTGACCTTCGACGGGTCGTAGGCGACCTGCACGACCTCGGCGTGGCCGGTGACGCCGTTCGAGACCTCCTCGTAGGTCGGATATCGCTTGCCGCCCCCCATGTAGCCCGAGGTCGTCGAGATCACGCCCGGCAGCTTGTCGTAGGGCGGCTCCATGCACCAGAAGCAGCCGCCTGCGAACGTGGCGACGGCGGTCGCCGCGGCCTTGGGGGCGGGGGCAGGCGCCTGGGCCGCGGCGCCGAGCGCGAGGGAAGCGAGGGCGGCGAGGGCGAGGACGGCGAACGAGGCGGTCTTCATCGGGGCTCCGGGGGGTTCTCGTGCCCTCGGTCGAGCGAGGGCCCGGCGCGCTTACGGCGCGCATTCCCGCCATGGTGCCAGACGCGCCGCGGCGGCGTCACTGCGGCCGCATCCGGTCCTTCGCCTCGAAGTAGCGGCGTGCGTGCTTGAGGATCTGGCCGTCGGTCGGATGGTCCGCGCTCTCGACGCCGACCACCTTGGCCGCGATGTCCGGCTCGTGCTGCTTCCACCAGTCGACCAGGTGCAGCTTCGCCGCGGCCGGGCCGGTGACGAGGATCTCGCCGGCGCCGCGCACGGCGGCGCCGACGGCGCGGAAGAACGTCGGGTCCTCGGAGGCCCTGGCGCCCGAGATCGAGCCGTCGCGATGGTGCACCTGGCGGTGGCCGGCGCGCGCATGCACGAGCGCGGCCTCCGACTCGTCACGGTCGAACGTGATGACGTGGGCCTCGCGATGGTCGATCCAGACGACGGCGTGGAAATGGCTCATGCGATGTCTCCGGCAACGGGTGGGGATGGCTTGCATTGTCGATCGCGCCGGGCGGCGCGTGAAGCCGTGCACGACTCGATCGCGCGAAAGCGCGATGCCGGTCAGTCGCGACGGCGGTGCGCCCGCGATGCCGCGCCACCCGGACGTGCCTTAAGATCGGGGCCGTCGTGTCGCTCCCGCTGCCGGCCTTGCCCCCAACCCTGATCGCGCCGCTGGTGCTCGCCGCGGCCCTCGGCATCCATGCGCCGTCGTGGGCCGCCGACCCGCCGCGCGTGCTGCGCACGATGCTCAGCATCGCGGAGACCAGCTTCGATCCGCAGTTCGCTTCCGACGCGGCGTCCGACGCGCTGCTCACGGAAGTCTTCGAGGCGATGCTCGACTACGACTACCTCGCGCGACCGGTGAAGCTCGTGCCGCGCACGCTCGAGGCGCTGCCGACCTCGCCGGACGGCGGCCGCACCTGGATCTGCAAGCTGAAGAAGGGGATCCGCTTCACGCCGGACCCGGCTTTCGGCGGCACGCCGCGCGAGCTCGTCGCCGCGGATTACGCCTACACCTACCGGCGCGTGCTCGATCCGGCAGTCAAGTCGCCGTGGCTGTGGCTGCTCGAGGGCAAGCTCGACGGCGGCGACGCCGCGCGCGCGCAGGCGAGCCGGACCGGCCGCTTCGACTACGACGCGACGATCGCCGGCCTCGAGATCGTCGACCGCTACACGCTGCGCATCCGGCTCAACGCCCCCGACCTGCGCTTTCCCTACGTCCTCGCGATCCCGTACCTCGGCGCGGTCGCGCGCGAGGTGGTCGAGCGCTACGGCCTCGACCTCGGCGCGCACCCGGTGGGCACCGGCGCGTTCCGTCTCGCCGAGTACAAGCGCAGCGCGCGCATCGTCCTCGAGCGCAACCCGGACTACCGCGGCGAGACGTACGCGCCCGCCGGCCCGGTCCCGGCGGAATCGCAGCCGATCGTCGCCGCGCTCAAGGGGCGGCGCCTGCCGATCCTCGACCGCGTCGAGATCAGCGTGATCGAGGAGGCGCAATCGCGGCTGCTCGCGTTCCTGAACGGCGAGGTCGACGTCGACGCGCTGCTGAGCGCGACGCTGATCGACGAGATCCTCGTCGACGGCAAGCTCAAGCCGGCGCTCGCGGCGCGGGGCATCCGCCACGAGGCGTCGCTGCGGCCCAACACCTACTGGGTCTATTTCAACATGGAGGATCCGGTGGTGGGCGGCTACGAGCCGGTGAAGATCGCGCTGCGCCGGGCGATCTCGATGGGCTACGACGCCGCCGCGTCGCTGCGACTGCTCTCGAAGGGGCGCGGCGTGCTCGCGCAAAGCCTCGTGCCGCCCGGAATCGCCGGCTACGACGCGAGCTGGAAGCTCGGCGCGCAGGTCTACGACCCGGTGGCCGCGCGCGCACTGCTCGACCGCTTCGGCTACCGCGACCGCGACGGCGACGGCTATCGCGAGACGCCGGACGGCAAGCCGCTGCTGCTCGAGCGCTGGTCGGTGCCGACCTCGGCGCAGCGCCAGGCCGACGAGCTGTGGAAGAAGAACCTCGACGCGATCGGCCTCAAGCTCTCGTTTCGCAAGGACAAGCTGCCCGAGCTCCGCAAGATGGCGCGCAACGGCAAGATCCCGTTCGCGAGCGACGGCTGGAACGCCGACTACCCCGACGCGGAGAACTTCATGCAGCTGCTCTACGGGCCCAACGCCGGCCAGGAGAACCAGCCGCGCTTCAAGCTCGCCGAGTACGACCGCCTCTACGACGAGGCGCGCAAGCTGCCGGATTCGCCCGCGCGCACCGCGCTGTTCGGCAGGATGCAGGCGCTGATCGTCGCCTACGCGCCGATGCGCCTGACGCAGCACATCATCGAGGACCACGCCTGGCACAAGCGCGTG
>DATLIR010000154.1:0-10111 GCA_035539315.1 Casimicrobiaceae bacterium | reverse complement strand
ATGGTGCCGCGCGCGCCGATCACGCCGTTACGGGCGTGAGCGACGATCAGGTTCACCCGCATGCAGCGCCTCAGACGGCCACCGGCGCCTTGATGTGCGGGTGCGGGTCGTAACCGACGATCTCGAAGTCCTCGTACGCGTACTCGAAGAGCGACGGCGGCTTGCGCTTGATCACCAGGCGCGGATACGGTCGCGGCGTGCGCGACAACTGCTCGCGCACCTGCTCGAAGTGGTTGCTGTAGATGTGGCAGTCGCCGCCGGTCCAGACGAAGTCGCCGACGTCGAGGTCGCACTGCTGCGCGAGCATATGCGTGAGGAGCGCGTAGCTCGCGATGTTGAACGGCACGCCGAGAAACAGGTCGGCGCTGCGCTGGTAGAGCTGGCACGACAGTCGGCCTTCGGCGACATGGAACTGGAAGAACGCGTGGCAGGGCGGCAGCTTCATGCGCGGGATCTCGCCGACGTTCCACGCCGACACGATCAGCCGGCGCGAGTCGGGGTTGCGCCGTAGCTCGGCGACGAGCGCGGCGACCTGGTCGATGTGGCTGCCGTCGGCCGCCGGCCAGGAGCGCCACTGCACGCCATAGACCGGACCAAGCTCGCCGTCCGCGTCGGCCCATTCGTTCCAGATCGTCACGCCGCGCTCGTTGAGCCAGCGCACGTTCGACTCGCCGCGCAGGAACCACAGGAGCTCGACGATCACCGACTTCACGTGGACGCGCTTGGTGGTGACCAGCGGAAAGCCGCGGGCGAGGTCGAAGCGCATCTGGTGACCGAACACCGACAGCGTGCCGGTGCCGGTGCGGTCGGCCTTCTGCACGCCGTGGTCGCGCACGTGGCGCACGAGGTCGAGGTAGGGCTGCATCGCGAAGGGGTGCCGCGCCGGACGTGGCGGGGGCGGCCCATTGTAGCGAAGCGCGGGAGCCTGCCGCCGGCCGACGCGCGGCGCTTGACAGCGCGATCCGCTCCGCGTAGCGTACGACCAAATAACTAGTCCAATAGCTACTTATCCGCCGCACCCCTTTTTGCCGATGCGCTCGACCTATACCCGCGCGCTGCCGCGCGCCTGGCAGCCGGTCGCCCGCGTGTTCGCGGCGCTCGGCGACGTCCACCGCCAGCGCATCCTCCTGATGTTCGAGCGCGACGAGCGGCTCACCATCGGCGCGATCGTCGCCGCGTCGACGCTGTCGCGCACCGCCGTGGCGCACCACCTGCGGGTGCTGCGCGAGGCGGGCGTGCTCAAGGCCGAGAAAGTCGGCCGCGAGGTCTGGTACCGGCCCGATCCCGCACCCGTGCGCGCCGCGCTCGACGCGGTCGAGAGTTACCTGAAGCTCCACCACTGAGCCGCCCGAGGCGCCCATGCACGAGACTCCCGATGCGACGCACGAGCCGAACCAGTTCGACCTGATGCGCCAGCGGCGCTTCGCGCCGTTCTTCTGGACGCAGTTCGCCGGCGCCGCAAACGACAACGTCTACAAGAACGCGCTGGTGATCTTCGTCGCGTACCACGCGTCGGCGATGACGTCGCTCGATGCCAACACGCTGGTCAACCTCGCCGGCGCGGTGTTCATCTTCCCGTTCATGCTGCTGTCCGCGACCGGCGGCCAGCTCGCCGACAAGCTCGAGAAGTCGTCGCTGATGCGCTGGATCAAGCTGTTCGAGATCGCGATCATGGTGGTCGGGTTCGCCGGCTTCTGGATGCGCGACCTCGTTCTTCTGTTCGTCGCGCTCGCGCTGATGGGCGTGCACTCGACGCTGTTCGGCCCGGTCAAGTACGCGATCCTGCCGCAGACGCTGAAGCCCGAGGAACTCATTGGCGGCAACGGCATGGTCGAGATGGGGACGTTCGTCGCGATCCTGATCGGCACGATCGCGGGCGGCCTCATCGTCGCGGTGCAGCCGCACGGGCCCGAGCTCGCCGGCGCGCTCGCGATCGCAGTCGCGATCGCCGGCTGGCTCGCGAGCCGCGCGATCCCGGTCGCGCCCGCCGTCGACCCGATGCTGAAGTTCAACTGGAACCCGTTCACCGAGACCTGGCGCAACCTCCGCTTCGCGAGCGGCAATCGCGTGGTCTGGCTCTCGATGATGGGAATCTCGTGGTTCTGGTTCTACGGCGCGGTATTCCTCGCGCAGTTCGCGGGCTTCGCGCGCGACCACATCGGTGGCGACGAGACGGTCGTCACGTTCCTGCTCGCGCTGTTCTCGGTCGGCATCGGCGTCGGATCGCTCCTGTGCGAGCGGCTGTCGCACCGGCGCGTCGAGCTCGGGCTCGTGCCGTTCGGCTCGATCGGTCTCACCGTGTTCGCGATCGACCTGTGGTTCGCGAGCCGCGGGCTGTCGGCGACGTCGATCGGCGGCTTCGCGGCGTTCGCGGCGAAGCCCGCGCACTGGCGCGTCGCGGCCGACCTCGTGCTGATCGGCGTGTTCGGCGGCCTCTACATCGTGCCGCTCTACGCGCTGATCCAGGAGCGCAGCGCGCCGTCGCATCGCTCGCGGATCATCGCGGCCAACAACATCCTGAACGCGCTGTTCATCGTCGCCGCGGCGCTCTGCGCGATCGCGCTCCTGAAGGCCGGGCTCTCGATCCCGGACCTGTTCCTCGTCACCGGCCTCATGAACGCGGCAGTCGCGCTGTTCATCTACCGGCTGGTGCCCGAGTTCCTGATGCGCTTCCTCGCGTGGATCCTGGTCAACCTGGTCTACCGGGTGCGCGTCGCCGGGCTGCAGAACGTGCCCGGCGAGGGTCCGTGCGTGATCGTGTGCAACCACGTGAGCTACGTCGACGCGGTCGCGATCGCCGCGTGCGTGCGCCGTCCGGTGCGGTTCGTGATGGACCACCGGATCTTCGCGACGCCGGGGCTCGGGTGGCTCTTCCGCACGATGGGCGCGATCCCGATCGCGCCGGGGCGCGAGGACGCGTCGCTCAAGAAGCGCGCATTTGAGGAGGCGGCGGGCGTGCTCGCACGCGGCGAGGTGCTGGGCATCTTCCCGGAGGGGCGGCTCACGCCCGACGGCGAGCTCGGCGTCTTCCGACCCGGACTCTCCGAGATCCTCGAACGCACGCCCGCGCCGGTCGTGCCGATGGCGCTGCGCGGCCTGTGGGGCAGCTTCTTCTCGCGCTCGGCGAACGGGCGGGCGATGCGCCGCGTGCGCGGCGTGTTCTCGCGCATCGCGCTCGTCGTCGGCCCGCCGATCGCGGCGCGCGACGCGACGCCGGCACGGCTGCGCCAGGAAGTCGCGGCGCTGCGCGGGGCCGATGCCTGACATGATGCGACGCGCGACGGCGGGGAGGGGACGGTGGCGCGGCTGATCGGTGCGCTCGCGGGGCTTCTGCTCGGCGACCGCATCCACGAGGGATTCATCGTGACGCTGCTGCTAGTCGCCGTCGGCTTCGGCGTGGGCCTGGCGGTCGACCGGCGGCGTCGCAGGCTCGACGCGAGCGTGGCCACGAACACCGTCGCCGCGCGGCTTGCACGGATCGAGCAGCGGCTCGCCGTGCTCGAGAGCGGTGTGGACCGAAGCCTCGCGGAGGACGCCGGCGACCTTTCACGGCGGATCCTCGCTGCGCGCGTCGACGACCTCGCGGCTTCCGCGCCGAGGCCAGCGGCGTCGGCGATGGACGCGGTGCCCGAAGGCGTGCCGCAACGACCGGCGTATGGCGCGCGCGTCGCGAGCGAAGGGGACGACACCGTGTCGCTCCCCGTCGCGACCGCGCCGTCGGAAACGGTGCCGGCCGTGCGGCCACGCGGTTTCTGGGCGTGGTTCACCGAAGGCAACACGCTGACGCGGGTCGGCGTCGTCATCCTGTTCTTCGGCGTCGCGTTCCTGCTGTCGTGGTTCGCCGACCACCTGACGCTGTCGGTCGAGGCGTCGCTCGCGCTGGTCGCGCTCGGGGGCGCGCTCCTGGTCGGCCTCGGCGCGCGTCTCGCGGCGAGCCGCCCCGGCTACGCGCTGTCGCTCGAAGGCGCCGGCGCCGGCATCCTCTATCTGACGACGTTCGCGGCATCGCGCCTGTTCGATGTGTTGCCGCCGCTGCCCGCGCTGGTCGCGCTCTGCGCCGTCGCCGCCCTCACCGTCGCGCTGGCTTGGCGCGCCGATTCGCAGGCGCTGGCGGGACTGGCCATCGCAGGCGGCTTCCTCGCGCCGTTCCTGGTGTCGCGCGAGGCGGGCGCACCGGCGCTGCTGTTCGGATGGTTCGCGGTGCTGAACGCCGCGATCTTCGCGCTGGCGTGGCACCGCGCGTGGCGGGCGCTGAACGCGCTCGGCGCCGTGTTCACGTTCGGTCTCGGGATCTTCTGGGGATGGCGCTTCTACGTCCCGCAACACTTCGCGGTGGTGCAGCCGTTCCTCGCGCTGTTCTTCGCGTTCTACCTGGGGGTCGCCATCCTGTACGCGCGACGCGCGCCGCTGGACGCGGTGAAGCCGGTCGACGGCATCGTCGTGTTCGGCGTGCCGGTCGCAGCGTTCGCGCTCGAGGCCGGGCTGGTCGGCGACCGGACCTACGGCGTCTCGGTCGCGGCGCTCGCGGTCGCCGCGATCTACGCCGTGCTGCATCTGGCGCTGCGGCGCCGCGACGAACCGGGGATGCGGTTGCTGGCGCAATCGTTCCTCGCACTCGCGGTGGTGTTCGCGACGATCGCGGTGCCGTTCGCGGTCGACGCGCGCTGGACCTCGGCGTGGTGGGCGCTCGAGGCGGCGGCGGTCTACTGGCTCGGGTGCCGTCAGCAGCAGCCGTTCGCTCG
Organism: Casimicrobiaceae bacterium; assembly: GCA_035539315.1. Classification (GTDB taxonomy): domain Bacteria; phylum Pseudomonadota; class Gammaproteobacteria; order Burkholderiales; family Casimicrobiaceae; genus VBCG01. The sequence goes on along the minus strand of DATLIR010000154.1, from coordinate 5,369 downwards.
CGCGTTCGCGCTGGCGCTGCAGGCCCTGGCGGCGGCGGCCTTCGTCTACGGCGGCATCCCGCGCGGCGGCATGCCGCTGTTCGGGAACGCCGCGTTCCTCGGCGCGGCGATGATCGGCGTCGCCGCGCTCGCGTCGGCGTGGTCGGCCGATCGGTATCGCGACGCGCTCGCCGCGACCGAACGCTCGCTCGCCGGCCTGGTCTTCGCGTGGGGCGTCGGCTGGTGGCTCCTCGCCGGCATCGCCGACATCGTGCGCGTGCGTCCCGCGGCCCTGGGGCCGGGCTACGGCAACGCCGCGCTCGCGTGGGTGGTCGCGAGCACCGCCGTCGCGCTCGCGCTGCGCCGGGTGATGGGCTGGGAGCGCCTCGCGTGGTTCGGTGCGGCACTCGCGCCCGCGCTCGTGCTCGCCGGCATTGCGGAGTTCCGGGAGGCGCGCACGACGCTCGGGTGGCCCGGCATCGTGGTCTGGCCGATGGCGTGGGTACTCCACTGGGGCACGTTGCGCGCCCTCGAGCCGCCGGCGAACGAGGGGGACGCGATGATCGGCGGCGGTCCGTCGTGGCTGCGCGACGCGCACAGCGCCTCGGCGATCGCCCTGGTCGCGTGGGCGTCGTGGGAGGCGAGCGAATGGACGAGCCGCGTCACGCCGCGCGGCACCGTCTGGATCGCCTGCGCGGCGGCGCTGCCCGCGATCCTGTTCCTCGTGGAGACGCTCCTGCCGCGGCTCGCACTGCGCTGGCCGTATGCCCGCTTCGCGCACGCCTACGCGAAGAACGCCGCGTGGGTGATCGCCTCCGCGCTCGCCGTGTGGTTCCTGGTCACCAACCTCGTCTCGCCCGGTACCGCGACACCGTTGCCGTGGTTCCCGCTGGCCAATCCGCTCGACGTCACGCTGGCGTGCGCGCTTGTCGCCCTGGCGCTGTGGGCGCGCGCGCATGCCGACATGGCGGACGAGATGCGGCAGCGCTGGCTCGGCGCCGCGCTGTTCCTCGCCGGCAACGGATTCATCCTGCGCGTCGCGCACCAGTGGGGCGGCGTGCCGTGGCGCTTCTCGTCGCTGATGGCGAGCAAGCCGGTGCAGGCGGCGCTCACGCTCGCGTGGACCGCCACTGCGCTGGTGCTGATGGTGTGGGCAGCGCGCCGCGGGCTGCGGGCGCTGTGGCTGACCGGGGCGGCGCTGCTCGCCGCGGTCGTCGTCAAGCTCTTCGTGCTCGACCTGGCGGCGCTGTCGGGACTTTCTCGCATCGCCGCGTTCCTGGGCGTGGGTGTGATGCTGCTCGCGATCGGCTACTTCGCGCCGCCGCCGTCCGCGCGCGCCGGGGGGGCGGAGCCGCCGGCATGAAGGTCGTGCGGCCACGCGGCGCGGACGAGCGCCGGCAGCGCGAGGCCGGAGGCCGCGCGCAGCACATCGTCGGCGAGGGGTGTCAGCGCCGTCTCGCGCGGATTCACCTCGACCAGGCGCGCGCCGGCGGCCTTGGCGATGAGCGGCAGCGAGGCCGCCGGATGCACCTCCGCCGACGTGCCGGCGACGATCATCAGGTCGCAGCGGCTCGCCTCGTCCTCCGCGAGCGCGAGCGCGCGGGCCGGCAGCGGCTCGTCGAACCACACGACGTCCGGCCGCAGGAACGCGCCGCAGTGCGGGCAGCGCGGCGGCAGGTCGTCGAGCGGCTCGTCCCAGCGCTCGACGACGCGGTTCTCGCGCGAGCAGCGCACGCGCGCGAGGTTGCCGTGCAGCTCCACCAGCGCGCGGGTGCCGGCGCGCCCATGCAGGCCGTCCACGTTCTGCGTCGCGAGCAAGAAGGCGGGCGCACGCCGCTCGAGATCGACCAGCGCGCGGTGGCCGTCGTTGGGCTGCACGTCGCGGATCGCGTCCCGGCGCATCGCGTACCAATCCCACACCACCTTGGGCTGGCGGGCGAACGCGGAAGGCGTGGCGAGCGCGAGCGGGTCGTAGCGCGCCCACAGGCCGGTGAGCGCATCGCGGAAGGTCGGGATGCCCGATTCGGCGGACACGCCCGCTCCGGTCATCGCGACGACGCGTTGCGCGCTCGCCAGCGCTTCGGCGAGCGAGGCCGCGATGGCGATCGGCTGCGCGACGCCGGGGGAGCTCGGGCTCACGAGCGCATCGTACGCGCGGGCGGCCGGGCGGCATGCGGCGGCCGCGGACGCGAGGCGGGACAGCCATGACGCCGGGCGAGGTCCTCGCGGAGGCGCGGGCGCTGCACCGCGCCGGCGCGCCCGAGGCCGAGGCCCGCTACCGCGCGGCGCTCGAGCGCGATCCGGGGCTGCACGCCGCGTGGGACGGCATCGGGATGATCGCGCACGCCGCGCGCCGATGGGGCGTCGCGATCGACGCGCTCGAGCGTGCGGTGGCGCTCGCGCCGCGCCAGGCTGCCTACCGCGTCCACTTGGGCGCCTCGCTCAGCCGCGCCGGTCGCGCCGGCGAGGCGGTCCGCGCACTCGAAACCGCGATCACGCTCGACCCGCGCTCGACGGCGGCATGGGTGAACCTCGGCAATGCCTGCCAGCGCGCCGGGGATCCGGATCGCGCCATCGAGGCGCTCGAGCGGGCGCTGGCGCTCGACCCGCTGCGCGCCCCTGCGCACAACAACCTGGGCAACCTGCTCAAGGAGATCGGTCGCGTCGACGCGGCGATCGCCGCGTACGATCGCGCGCTCGACGCCGATCCGCACCTCGCCGCCGCCGCGTCGAACCGGCTCGCCGCGCTGAAGCTCGTGTCCGACCGCACGCCCGAGGCGATCGGCGCCGCGCATCGCACCTGGGCGCGGGGCGTCGAGCGAGACGTGCCGCCTCGCGCGTCCGTGCGGCGAGGCATCGACGTTCCCGACCGGCCGCTGCGCCTGGGCTACCTGTCGCCCGATGCGCACATCGCGTTGCCGGCGTTCATCCGCCATGTATTCGCGACGCACGATCCTGCGCGCTTCCGCGTCCACGCCTATTTCAACAATCCGCAGCGCGCGGAGCGCGACCCGGCGATCGAGGCGCGCGTGGCGCGACGCGTGCTTGCCGGCCTCGACGACGCCCGCGTCGCATCGCTCGTCGCCGCCGACGACCTCGACCTCCTCGTCGACCTCGCCGGCCACACCGGCCACAACCGACTGCCGGTCTTCGCGCGGCGGCCCGCGCGCGTCGCGCTGACGTGGCTCGACTACGTGTCGACCACCGGCATGTCGACGATCGACTACCGGATCAGCGACGCGGTGGCCGACCCGCCGGGCCTCGCGGACGCGGTGAACAGCGAGCGACTGCTGCGGCTACCGGTGCCGGCGTGGTGCTGGGCACCGCCACCGGCGAAGCAGGACCCCGGACCGCCGCCGCTGGCGCGCCTCGGCGTGCCGACCTTCGGGTCGTTCAACCATGCCGCCAAGCTCACCGACGCGACGCTCGCGGTCTGGCGCCAGCTCCTCGCGGCGTTGCCCGCGGCACGGCTGGTCGCCGTCGGGGTGCCGGCCGGCAGCGCGCGCAGGCGCGTCGCCGACGCGCTCGGCGCGGCGAGCGCGCGCCTCGAATTCGTGCCACGGCTCGACGACGCGGGTTACCGCGCGATGTACGACCGCGTCGACGTCGCGCTCGATCCGACGCCTTTCTCTGGCGCGACGACGACGCTCGACGCGCTGTGGGAGGGCGTGCCGGTCGTCACGCTGCCGGGGGCGTGGACCTGGTCGCGCTCGACCGCGAGCCTCCTCACCGGCCTCGACGCGCGCACGTGGATCGCCCGCGACGCGGAGCACTACGTCGCGATCGCGCGCGGGCTGGTCGGCGACGCGGCGCGGCTCGCCGAGCTGCGCGCCACGCTGCGCGCGCGCGTGCTCGCCTCGCCGATGGCCGACGTGCCGGGATTCGTGCGTCACCTCGAGGGCGCGTACCGGCACGCGTGGGCCGCGTTCTGCAGCGGAGAGCTGCACCGCGACGACGCGCAAGGAGACGCGCGCCGCATGCTAGACTGACTTTCGACCTCGCGCGGCGTCCCATGTCCGGCAACACGATCGGCCATCTCTATCGCGTCACGTCGTTCGGCGAGTCGCACGGGCCGGCGATCGGCTGCGTCGTCGACGGCTGCCCGCCCGGCCTTGCGCTCGCGGAGGCCGACATCCAGCGCGACCTCGATCGCAGGCGTCCCGGCACGTCGCGTCACGTCACGCAGCGGCGCGAGCCCGACACGATCGAGATCCTGTCCGGCGTGTTCGACGGGCGCACCACCGGCACGCCGATCGCGCTGTTGATCCGCAACCAGGACGCGCGCAGCAAGGATTACGCGAGCATCGCCGAGACGTTCCGGCCGGGCCATGCCGACTACACCTATTGGCAGAAGTACGGGATCCGCGACTATCGCGGCGGCGGACGCCAGTCGGCGCGCGAAACCGCGGTGCGCGTCGCCGCCGGCGCGATCGCGCGCAAGTGGCTCGCGGAGCGCTACGGCGTGACGATTCGCGGCCACCTGACGCAGATCGGCCCGCACGCGATTCCCTTCGAGGGCTGGGAGCACGTCGACGCCAACCCCTTCTTTGCCGCCAATGCGACGGCGATCGGGAGGCTCGAGCACTTCGTGGACGCGCTGCGCAAGTCGGGCGACTCGTGCGGCGCGCGCATCACCGCGATCGCATCGGGCGTTCCGGTCGGCTGGGGCGAGCCGGTGTACGGCAAGCTCGACGCCGACCTCGCCGCCGCGATGATGGGCATCAACGCGGTGAAGGGCGTCGAGATCGGCGCCGGCTTCGCCGCGGTCGCGCAGCAAGGCACCGAGCATTCCGACGAGATGACCCCGCAGGGCTTCGTGTCGAACCACGCCGGCGGCATCCTCGGCGGCATCTCGACCGGCCAGGACGTCGTCGTGTCGATCGCGGTGAAGCCGACCTCGTCGATCCGGCTCGACCGCCACTCGATCGACAAGGCGGGCGCGAGCGTCGTGGTCAACACGCACGGCCGCCACGACCCCTGCGTGGGCATCCGCGCGACGCCTATCGCCGAGGCGATGCTCGCGATAGTGCTGATGGACCATGCGCTGCGCCACCGCGCGCAGTGCGCCGACGTCGAGACGACGACGCCGCGCATCGCGGCGCAGGCTCCCGCCGATGTCGTCGCCCGGCTGCGCGCCGCGCCGACGGTCGACGATCCGGACCCGGATGAAGCGTAGGAAGTAGCAAGGAGGAACGGGCCAGGGGTCGGCATGTCGATGCGCGTCGACCTCCGGAGCGGCAAGACCCTTCTCCTTCATCCTTTCGCCTTGCCCTCCACGTCGTCGATCGTCGCGCTCGCGCTCCCGCGCGCGAGCGCGAGCCCGACGCGCTCGCCGCGCGAAAGCGTCGCCGCGTCCTGCACGACGCGGCCATCGGCGGCGGTGACGATCG
>DATLIR010000153.1:0-2957 GCA_035539315.1 Casimicrobiaceae bacterium | reverse complement strand
GCGCTCGAGATCCGCCGGGGCGAGACGCTCGGCATCGTCGGCGAGTCGGGCTCGGGCAAGTCGACCGTCGCGCGCTGCATCGCGTCGGCGAGCGAGACGCCGAAGTTCATCGGCCCCTCGACCACCGACTGGCCGACGTTGCGGCGCGGGTTCAGCGAGCGGTACGGATCCTGGAACACGATCTGCACCTTGCGGCGCATCTCCCGCAGCCGCCGGCGCGGCAGCGCGGCGATCTCGAGCCCGTCGATCTTCACCGAGCCGGCGGTCGGATCGACCAGTCGCGCGATGCAGCGCGCGACGGTCGACTTGCCCGAGCCCGACTCGCCGACGATGCCGAGCGTCTCGCCCCGGCGGATCTCGAGCGCGACGTCGTCCGCCGCGTGGACGTCGCGGCGCCGCGCCAGCCAGCCCCCGGTCTGGTAGGTCTTGGTGAGGCCGCGCGCTTCCACGAGCGGCGCCGTATCGACAACGTCGCGGTGCCGGGGCGTCATCGACGGCACCGCGGCGATCAGCATCCTCGTGTAGTCGTGCCTTGGCGCGCGCAGCACGGCCTCCGCGGTACCGACCTCGCAGAGCTCGCCCTGCTTCAGCACCGCGACGCGGTCGGCGATCTCGGCCACGACGCCGAAGTCGTGCGTGATGAATAGAACGCCGGTGCCGTGCTCGCGCATCAGGTCGCGCACCAGCGCCAGGATCTGCGCCTGCGTCGTCACGTCGAGCGCGGTGGTCGGCTCGTCGGCGATCAGGAGCTTGGGGTCGAGCACCAGCGCCATCGCGATCATGATGCGCTGGCGCTGGCCGCCGGAGAGCTGGTGCGGGAACGAGGTCGCCATGCGCGCCGGATCGGGCAGGCGCACGTCGGCGAGCCCGTCGAGCACCTTCGCGCGCCGCGCCGCAGCGCCGAGCGTCGTGTGGCGGCGCAGCACCTCGTCGACCTGCTCGCCGCAGCGCATGACCGGGTTCAGCGCCGTCATCGGCTCCTGGAAGATCATCGCCATGCGCGTGCAGCGCAGCGCCTCGAGGCGCCGCTCCGGGGCGCCGACGAGCTCTTCGCCGGCGAGCCGGATCGAGCCGCCCGTGACCGCGAGCGCGCGCGGCAGCAGGCCCATCGTCGCGTGCGCGATCACGCTCTTGCCCGAGCCGGACTCGCCGACCAGGCACACGATCTCGTTCGGCGCGACCGACAGCCCGACGCCCTGGACCGCGTGCGCGCGGTCGGCACCGCGCGGCAGCCCGATCGTCAGGCCGGCGATCTCGAGGATAGGAGCGACCATCCCCTGAGGATCGCACGTTCGCCTCATCGGCGCGAAGTGGGGTAACGTTCGCCCTCTGCCCCGCGATCGACGCCCGATGTCCTCCCCGCCGCCCCCTGCCGTCGACCGCGCCGGCCTGCCGGCCGACTTCTCGCTCGTCCTCGGCGGCCCGCTCTACCAGCTCTTCCGGCGTACCCGCCTCAGCGGCGGCACGCTGGAGCTCCTGCGTCGCCGCATCGTGGTCATCACGTCGCTCGCGTGGATCCCGCTGCTGGTGCTTACGCTCGTCGACGGCGTCGCGTTTGGCGCCAAGGTGACGGTCCCGTTCCTGCTCGACATCGACGCGCAGGTACGCTTCCTGGTCGCGCTGCCGTTCCTGATCGTGGCCGAGCTGGTCGTGCACCAGCGCATGCGCGCGGTGCTCGCCCAGTTCGAGCTGCAGGGTCTCGTGCCCCGCGAGGTTCGCGCCGCGTTCGACGCGGCGGTCGCAAGCGCGATGAGGCTGCGCAACTCGACGGCGGCGGAAGTCATCCTGATCGCCATCGTCTACGGAGTCGGCATCCTCGTGCTGTGGCGCTCGTACCTCGCGCTGGACATCCCGACCTGGTACGCGACGCCCGCCGAGGGCCAGCTGCGCCCCCGACTCGCCGGCTGGTGGTACCTGTTCGTCAGCGTTCCGCTGTTCCAGTTCCTGTTGCTGCGCTGGTACTTCCGGTTCGTGGTCTGGGCACGCTTTCTGTGGCAGGTGTCGCGCCTGCCGCTCGCGTACGCGCCGATGCACCCCGACCGGATGGGCGGCATCGGCTTCCTGTCCCGCGTGAGCCACGCCTTCGCGCCGGTGCTGTTCGCGGAGGGCGCCATCCTGGCGGGCACGCTCGCGAACCGCATCTTCTACGAAGGCGCGAAGCTGCCGGCGTTCTCGGTGGAGATCGCCGCGTTCGTCGGCTTCTCCGTCTTCTTCGTCGTGGGACCGCTGCTCGTCTTCGTCGTCCCGCTCGCCGCCGCCAAGCGCGCAGCGTTGCGCGACTACGGCCACCTCGCGAGGCGCTATGTGGACGGATTCGAGGCCAAGTGGCTCAGGGGTCCCGCGCCGCCGGGCGAGTCGCTGGTCGGCAGCGCCGACATCCAGTCGCTCGCGGACCTCGGCAACAGCTTCGAGATCGTCAAGGGCATGCGCATGGTGCCAGTCACGCGCGACACCGTCGTCCAGCTCGCGGTCGCCACGCTGCTGCCGATCGCGCCGCTGCTGCTCACGATGGTGTCGATGGAACAGATCCTGGAGCGCGCGCTGGGCTTCGTGTTCTGAGCGTGCGGGGTCGTCACAGCCGCCGGCGCGTGCGGCTTCACCTACGACTGGGAACATCCGGACACGGATTACAAGCATGTCGGCGCCGTTCGTGGATTTCACGTCGCGCCTCTCGGCATCGGCCCGCAGGTAGGCTACTTCTCCCCGTCGGAGGCCAGAAGGGGTACGTGAACCTCGAGGGCTGCCGCGAATTCGACGCGAAGAACCGCCCCGAAGGATGGAATTCGCAGGGCCGCCTCCCCATTCCCTTCGGTCGGCGGGACACAATGAGCCACCGCGAACACGCGTGAGCGCCCAGGAAACCACGGAGACCACATGAACGCTTCATCGCTATTGTCGCTCTCCGTCGTCGTGATGCTCCTCGCCGGATGCGCGACGCGCCCCGTCAACCCCGCGAT
>DATLIR010000152.1:0-4982 GCA_035539315.1 Casimicrobiaceae bacterium | reverse complement strand
GCGGCGATCTCGTCGACGGCGCGGTCGAACGCCGCCTGGTTGGCCTGAGACGGCCGGGTGAACCCGGAGACCTTGCGCACGAACTGCAGCGATGCGTCGCGGACCTCCGCATCGGTCGCCGGCGGGTCGAAGTTGAACAGCGTCCTGATGTTCCGGCACATGGGCAGTCCCGTCGGGCGTCGCGGCAGGTCAGGCGAGCGTGAAGGCTTCGTGCACGGCACTCTGCACGCCGCCGCCCATCACGGGTCCGCCCCCTGCCACATGAATGGCGTCCCCGACGACCGCCGCGCCAAGGCCGTGGCGCGGCGTGCTCATCGGCGCGAACTGCTCCCAGGCGTCGCGCACCGGATCGTAGCCCTCGTTCTGGCCGAACACGCGCTGCGCGCCTTCGCCGCCCATCACGAACACGCGGCCGCGGTAGAGCGCGGCGCCGTGTCCCGAGCGCGCGGTCGGCAGCGGGTAGCGGGGCTCCCATTTGTCCGCCTTCGCATCGTAGACGTGGTGGAGGTTCGAATTGGTGTTGAAGTCGTTGACGCGTCCGCCGATCACGTGGATCGCGCCGTTGACGACCAGCGCGCCGACATGGTCGCGAGCGGTGGGCAGCGGGGCACGCCGCGACCAGCGGTCGGCCTTCGGGTCGTACACGAGGTGCCAGTCGACCGAGCGCTTGTCGGGAAACGTGTCGCCGATCGCGCCGCCGATGCCGTGCAGGACCCCGTCGAGCGCGACGCACGCGACCGATCCGCACGCCGCCGGCAGCGGGGCGATGCCGCGCCACGCGTCGCTTCGCGCGTTCCACACGAAGCACTCGGCGTGCGGCCGCCGGTTCTGCTCGACGAAGCCGCCGATCGCGTAGAGCTCGCCGTCGAGGAACACTACGCCGACGTGGTTCGCGCCGCGGGGCAGCGCCGCCGCGACGGTCCAGCGGTCGATCGACGAGTCGTAGACCTGGTGGTAGGGCCGGTCGACGCGCTGCTCGCCGTAGCCGCCGACCAGGTGCATCCTGTCGGCAAACGCGGCCGCCCAGGCCATCTCGCTGCGCGGCAGCGGCAGCGCCGCGCGCGGGATCCAGCGCCCCGGCGTCGCGGCCTTCGGCGCCATGCTGTCGAAGACGTTCTGCTGCGCGGCGAGCTCGGGCTTGTCGATGCGCCCCGGCTGCTGCAGGCGTTCGTAGAGGCCGCCGTGCGCGGCGTGGTCGGCCGACTGCGCGAATGTACGCAGCGCCGGCAGGACGACCAGCGAACCGGCGACGAAGGCGCGGCGGCGCGGATTCATGGCATGGCGCGTCGCCGGGTGGAGCGTCCGTCGACGCGCGAGCCAAAGTATCGTCAAGGGGCTTCCGACGGTCAACCGGCCGGGGCGCGTTGCGGAAGCGTGTCGGCCGTGCCGCTCCATGGAGGCCCCTTGAGCTCGACCGTGTTGCCTTCGGGATCGTTGAGGTACAGCGACGGCCCTTCGCCGTCCGCCCCGTATCGGGACACGGTCGCGCCCGCCGCGACGCCCGCCCGCGCGAGGTGAGCGCGGATCGCGGCGTCGTCGAACGGCTCGACGCGAAAGCAGAAGTGGTCGAGGTTGCGTCCTTCCTTGCCCGGGGCCGCGCCTCCCGCGCGTCCGAGCGGTCCGCCGACCGGCACCAAATCGACGAGCGCGTTGCCGGCGCGCAATTGCACCAGACCGATGTCGTCCCGCCGCCGCTCGACCGTGCAGCCGAGCACGTCGCAATAGAACCGCACCATCGCGTCGACGTCGACGACGCGCAGCACCAGGTGGTCGATGTCGCGCAGGCGGATCATGGCAACGGCGACAGCTTGCCGCCGGCGCGCCATGACGGCAATCCCCGCGCCGGCCGACAGGACGCCGCTGCCGCCATGCGACTCGTCGGCGCGCCCGATCGGGAATGGTCGCTACGGCGCGGTCGAGCTTGCGCGTATCTTTGCGTGGAATGGGCGGTGCCCGAGCCGCCGCTCGGCCGCCTGCTCGCGAGGGAGGTCCCATGCGCTTCCGATCCCCGTCCGTCGGCGGTCACCAGGTGTTCGCGGTGACCGGCGTCCACACCGTCTCGTTCGCGATCGCGGCCACGCCGGCCGCGTCGGCCGATCTCCTGGGCTACGCGGTCGAGCGCGTCGACGCGTCGGCGAACGAGCGCTATTTCATGTACGGGTTCAAGGTCTTCCCGAGCGTGATCCCCGAGCCCGACGACGGGACGCTGGTCACGACCTACGACCACCCGATCCAGAGCTTCGTGTGGGACGACTTCACCGCGAAGGAGGATCACGTCTACGAGTACGTCTTCCATCCGCTCAAGGGCCAGCCCAAGAACCTCGACCGCACGGCGCCGACCATCACGGTTCGCGTGCGCACGGAGCCCGCCTTCGGTACGGGCGTCCACGACGTCCACTTCAACCGCGGCGTCGCGAGCAGCCAGGCGTACACGCGCAAGTTCAAGAACAAGAGCCCGGACGACCAGCCCACGCCGGCCAAGCGCGCCGAGGCCTATGCGTGGCTGTCTCGCGGCCTCGGCGAAGCGCTGCTCAGGTTCATCGACGACACGCCGGCCGGCGACGCGTTGCTCGGCTGCTTCTACGAGTTTCGCTGGCGTCCCGCCGCGGACGCGCTCAAGGCCGCGCTGGACCGGGGCGTCGATGTGCGGCTCGTCGTCGACGCCAAGGTGAACGAATACACCGACAAGAAGGGCGTGTTCCACGAGAGCTTCCCCCGCAAAGACAACCTCGAGATGATCGCCGCGGCCGGCATTCCCGATGCCGTGGTGACGAAACGCGAGGCGAAGAAGAACGACATCCAGCACAACAAGTTCATGGTTCGGCTCGCCGGCGCCGCCGCCAGGACGCCGGCCGAGGTGTGGACCGGCTCGACCAACCTGTCGGTCGGCGGCGTCCACGGGCAGACCAACGTCGGGCACCGCGTGCGCGATGCGGCGGTCGCCGCATCGTTCAAGGCGTACTGGGAGCTCCTCGCGGGCGATCCAGGCTCGGTGGAAGGCGACGACTCGACCACGAAGCGACAGAAGAACGCCGCACACCGCGCCGCGGTGGAGGCGCTCAACGCCGTGCCGACCTTGGTCGCATCGATCCCCGCCGGGGTGACGACGGTGTTCAGTCCGCGCAAGGGAAGCGCCGTGCTGAACCTCTACGCCGACATGGTGGACACGGCCCGGGCGCACGCGGGCATCACGCTGGCGTTCGGCATCGGCAAGGCGTTCAAGGACCGGATGGCCGACAACACGCCGCAGAGCGCGATCGCATTCTTCCTGCTCGAGAAGGAGGACAAGCCGGACGCGAACAGCACGCAGCCCTTCGTCGCGATCAACGCTTCGCAGAACTGCTACAAGGCGTGGGGCTCGTATCTCAGGGAGCCGCTCTACCGCTGGACCAAGGAGACCAACGCGCGCGCGCTCGAGCTCAACGTGCACGTGAGCTACATCCATTCGAAGTTCCTGCTGATGGATCCGCTCTCCGACGACCCGATCGTCGTCACCGGGTCGGCGAACTTCAGCGATGCCTCGACCAACGACAACGACGAGAACATGCTGATCATCCGCGGCGACCGGCGGGTAGCGGACATCTACTTCACCGAGTTCAACCGGCTGTTCAACCACTACTACTTTCGCTCGGTCACCGAGGCGACCAAGCGCAGGCTCGCCGAGGCCGCCGCCGGCGGCACGGCGCCCGCGGCCGATCCCAATGCCGAGGCGAACCTGTTCCTCGCGGAGGACGACACCTGGCTCGCGAAGTACACGCCGGGGAAGTTCCGCGCGAAGCGGGTCGCGCTCTTGACCGCGATGACGCACTTCGACGTGGCCTGAGGCCATCGCTACGCCTTCGGGGTCGCCAGCGATCGCGTCCTGGCGCCGGGCGACGCGCACGCACTCGGGGAAGCGCCGGCCGATGTGGCCCGCCCCGAGGATTCCGACGCGCGGCCGATTCACAGCGGCCGCAGCTGCTCGGCGATCGACCGGGTCTTGTCGTTGACGACGTCGCCGGTGTGCAACGTCGACTTGCGCTCGATCAGCATGACGTGGCACTCCTCGACTGCGGTCGGGTTGTGGCGCACGCCCTTTTGCACGACGAACAGCTCGCCTTCGCCGAGCTCGACCGCGCCGCCTTCCATGTCGATGCGCAGGCGTCCGCGCAGGACCAGGAACAGCTCGTCCTCGTCCCGGTGCGCGTGCCAGCCGAACGTCCCCCGGACCTTGGCCACCTTGATGTAGGCGTCGTCGACCTCGGCGATGACGCGCGGCGACCAGAGCTCGGTGAGGCCGGCGGCGAGGGCGCGCGGGGATACGGCGGTCATGGTGGCTCCTGGGCGCTCGAGCGGTCGCTGGCATCCAGCGACCCCATCATAACCGCAGCGAAATCGTCGCGTACCCCGCCTCCCGGTCGACGGTCAGCACGTAACGGAAATAGGTGAACTCCGCGCGCAGCAGCCGGCGGTCGGCGGCGAACTCGTAATGGAAGCGCGCCATGTAGGACGCGTCGTCGCCGCAGGGCAACAGGCAGTACCGGTACTCGATGGTCTCGGGGTCGCGCGAGCGCCGGTGCGGCGGACCCAGCATCCGCGTCACGCGCGCCTCGTCCGGAAGCGACCCGGCCGGCAGGTCGGCGATGTCGAAGCGCGCGCCCGGCGGCGACAGCGAGATCTGTGGACGGCAGGCCGCCTTGATCGAGCGCGCGATCAGGTCGCGCGACATGAGCGGACCCATGCGCGGCGGCGGCACCGTTTCGTAGAGCTTGTGCACGCCCCCTTCGCTGCGAAAGCGGAGCTCGGAGGTGATCGTCTCGCCCTCCGACGCCGGCCGACGCTCACGATCGAGGACATCGGCTGGCTGGTCGGCGTCAAGCCGACGCGCATCGAGCCGCGCGGCGACGAGATCGTGTGGATCTTCTCGGCGGCGCCGAGCGCGCGGCCGGCGTCGGAGGGCGAGACGATCACCTCCGAGCTCCGCTTTCGCAGCGAAGGGGGCG
>DATLIR010000151.1:0-5331 GCA_035539315.1 Casimicrobiaceae bacterium | reverse complement strand
ACGGTGATGAGTGCGAACGGCAGGCGTATGGGTGACCACGGTCACGACCACGCCGTTCCTTCAGGCTCGTCCACCGCGGCGGACGGAGCTTCGCTCAACCGTACGGCATGGTCCGCAACGCTGCACTGCCTTACCGGCTGTGGCATTGGCGAAGTGTTGGGCATGGTCATCGGCACTGCGCTGGGTTGGAGCGATGGCGCGACCATCGTCCTTGCGGTTGTTCTCGCATTCTTTTTCGGCTATCTGCTCACGCTGCGGCCCTTGCTAAGTCGAATGAGCTTCGCGAGTGCCGCCAAACTTGCCTTCGCGGCCGACACGGTGTCGATCACTGTGATGGAGGTGATCGACAACGGCATGATGCTGGCGATACCAGGCGCGATGGACGCCGGACTCATGAGCCCGCTGTTTTGGGGGAGTCTGATCCTGGCGCTGGGGGTTGCAGCCATCTTCGCGTTCCCTGTGAATCGCTGGCTAATCGGACGCGGCAAAGGGCACGCCGTGGTTCACGCCCATCACCATTGAGCTAAGCGAGCCTGACCACGAAGCCAATGCGTGGCGGAAGCTGCCTACGTCGACCACCGCTTGGACGCGTTCTCTTGCGCCCTCCGCGAGGCCGAGACGTTCACAAGATAGGATTACGCCACGGCGCCAGGTCGGCGCGGAAGCTGCGCATCGCGGATCTAACCCCGGCGGCGCGTTAAGCGCCGTACATCGGCTTTAACCACCGGTTAGCCCGAACCGGGTCCAAATCTGGTGGCCAAGGGCGGAATCGAACCACCGACACAAGGATTTTCAGTCCTCTGCTCTACCAACTGAGCTACTTGGCCGAACGCGAAATTATACCAAACGTGGGTCCCTCGGCCCTCGTCGGCGCGTGCAGCCCGGAATCGCCCGGTTCGGCGACCGGCTCTCGTGGACAGCGGAAATAGCGACGCCCGCCCCGTGGCAGGGCGGGCGTCGGCCGCGAGCGCGGCCCAGGCAGCCTAGTGGACGGCCAGCTTGGTGCTCGTGCCCCCGGGAGCCTTGGGCAGCGTGAGCGTCAGCACGCCGCCTTCATACGCCGCGATCGACTTGGCCATGTCGATCTCGGTGGGCAGCGTGAAGCTCCGCGAGACGACACCGTAGTAGCGCTCGCTGCGCATCACCGTCTCGCCTTCCTTCGCGGCCTTCTCGCGCCTGGCTTCGGCCGTGATCGAGACAGTGCCACCCTCGAGCGATACCGAGATGTCCTCCTTGCTCACACCGGGGATCTCGGCCTTGACGACGTAGCCGGTCTCGGATTCGGTGAGATCCAGCCGCATCATCGGCTCGGGCTCGAGCGTGCGCACCGCCATCGGCAGATCGCTCCACAACGCGCCCACGTCGCCGAAGGGATCGAAGCGGGTCATGTCACGAAGCGGATTCCAGCGGGTCAGGGTCCTCATGGTCCCTCCTTCACCTTCCAGAGCCCGCCCGGCGTCGACCGCCCGGTCATCACCGCCGGGCTCCGAGAGTAACGTTACGCCGGAGCAACGCTAACGTATTGCGCGGGGTCAACCTCCGTGCGCGAGGAACGGCGAAAGCTCGGCGAGCGTCCGTTCCGGCACCTCCTCCGCGAGATAGTGCCCGGAAGGCAGGGCGCGGCCACGCACGTCGTCGGCGACGTTGCGCCATTCGGCCAGCGGATCGAAGAGCCGGTGCACGACGCCACGCTCGCCCCACAACGCGAGCAGCGGGCAACGCACCCGGACGCCGGCAGCGCGGTCAGCCGCATCGTGCTCGAGGTCGATCGACGCGGACGCGCGGTAGTCCTCGCAGGTCGCGTGGATCGTCGACGGGTCACGGTAGCAGCGCAGGTAGTCGTCGATCGCGCGGGCATCGAAGAACGTCGTGCCGGCGGAGCCCCACCCCCCGATCTTCGTCAGCAGGTAGGCATCCGGATCGGCACCGATCATCCGCTCGGGCATCGGCGCGGGCTGGATCAGGAAGAACCAGTGGTAGTAGGCGGTCGCGAACGCGCGGCTGGTCTGCTCGTACATCGCGAGCGTCGGCGCGATGTCGAGCACCGCGACCCGCTCGACGGCCTCGGGATGGTCGACGCACAGCCGGTGCGCGACGCGCGCGCCGCGATCGTGGCCGACCAGCCGAAACCGCGGGTGGCCCAGCGCGCGCATGACCGTCACCATGTCCGCCGCCATCGCGCGCTTCGAGTACGCCGCATGCGTGGCATCGGAGGGCGGCTTCGACGAATCGCCGTAACCGCGCAGGTCGGCGCAGACCACGGTGTACGACGCCGCGAGCGTTGGCGCGACACGGTGCCACATCGCGTGCGACTGCGGGTATCCGTGCAGCAGCAGGAGAGGCGGTCCCGCACCACCGATCGTGCACGCGATCGTCGCGCCGGCGCCGGCGATGCTGCGCCGCTCGAATCCGGGGAACAGTGTCGCGGTGGCGTTCATGGGCGTCCAGACAGGGGGGAACGTCGAGGATACCGTTCGAGGTCGACGCCGGAACGTCGAGGCGCCGGCGTCGCGCACTCACCGGGGTTGCCGCTCGCGCCAGAGCCAGGGAGGCTCGGCATCGGCGCGCGACCACAGTCCGCGCCGGGCGGCGCGCGCGTCGTCCTCGAGCGCGACCAGGGCGCTCGTCCGACGTATAGCGGCGATAGACCCAGGCGTAGCCGTCGCGCAGCTGCGCTTCGGCGAGGTCGACGCCGTCGACGCGGACGCGCGCTAGCGTGCGTCCGTAGGCATCCGTCCCCCGTACGGCCACGAGCGCTTCGCGGCGCAGCGCGCGCGAGGCCAGCGCATCGCGCGCGCGGCGCGACCACGGCTGCCCGTGCTCGGGAGCGTCGATGCCCCACAAGCGGATCCGGACCTCGCGTCCGCGCGTGACGACCGTCAGTGTGTCTCCGTCGCTGACGTGCACGACGCGCGCGGCAAAATCGCCGCGTGCGGCGCCGGCGACGACCAGCGCCGCGAGGGCGAGTGCAGCAAGGGACGCGGGGCGCGCGTCAGGCCAGCATCGCCGCGGCGCGCGCCGCGTCGAGGCCCACCGATTGCGCAGCACCGATCAGGTCCTGCCAGGTCTTGTCGTCCAGCGGCACGCCTTGCGCCTGGCGCGTCGCGCGCGTGCGCCGCTCGACGTCGCCGGGCGCCAGCACGGGCTCGCCCGCGCGCGCCGGCGGCGACGCCTTGACCCACTCGACGAAGCGGTACGCCTCGTCGAGAACGACGCCAGACGCGTCGTACACCGAGGGGTCGATGAAGATCGACAGCATGTTGTTGCGCAGGACCGTGTCGGCCGGATCCGAGCTGCGGCCGGTCGTGACCGCGCCGGCGAGGAGATCGGTGAGGATCGACAAGCCCGATCCCTTGTGCGCGCCGATCGTCAGCAGCGCGCCGCCGTCGTAGAAGTCCTTCGGGTCGGTGGTCGGGCGCCCCGCCTTGTCGACGATCCATCCTTCCGGCACGTGCTCGCCCTTGTTCAGCGCGACCATCAGCTTGCCCTCGGCGACCGTCGAGGTCGTGATGTCGAGGATCGCCGGCGCGCCCTGCGCGAGCGGCACGCCGATCGCCATCGGATTGGTCGACAGGCGGCGGTCGCTGCCGCCGAACGGCGCGACGCGTTGCGCTCCCGACGTGTTGAGGAAGTGCAGCGAGACGCAGCCCGCTTCCGCCGCCATCTCGGCCCAGTCGCCGAGCCGGCCGAGGTGGCCGCAGTTGCGCAAACCCACCATCGCAATGCCCTTGCTGCGCGCCTTGGCGATGCCGCTGCGCGTCGCGAACTCGCCGGTCACCTGACCGAAGCCGCGGTGGCCGTCGATGATCGCGATCGTGTCGCTGTCGAACACGATCTCGGGGGCCGTGTTGGGCCTGAGCGTGCCGTCGCGCACCCACTCGAGGTACTTGGCGACGCGGAGCACGCCGTGCGAATCGTGGCCGACGAGGTTGGAGTCGACCAGGCGCGCGGCGATCGTGCGGGCCTCCGCGGCGGACGAGCCCGCGCCGTGCATGATCGCGGTGACGAGGTCGACGAGCTTTCCGGCTGGGACGTTCTTCATCGGGAGGAGGAGCCTGCAGGAGCGCGCGGTCCCTGTGCCGGGCCTTGCCGCGAGCGGACGATTATATACGTGCGTCGTTCGCCGACGCGGTCGCCGCGGGCGCGCCGACACCGTCACGGCGCCGGGTCCGCTTGCACGCCGCGCCGGGAGCGTTATAGTGGATCGGTGCCGCGCGTCGCGCTCGCGGACCGGCACCGCCAGGACGCAGACGGGTGCCGCTGTCTGCCAGGGAAACCGGAGGCCGCCATGGCCACCCCGAGGTCGTCGTCGTTGCCGCTTGCCGTGCTGGCGTGGCTGGCGATCGTCGCCATGCCGATGGCGCTCGCCGCGAACGATCCGCCGGCGGGGCGTGCGGACGGCCCTCGCGCGCAAGCCCCGACGCTCTCCAATGCGGAGCAGCTGTTTCGCGCCGTCGTCAAGGTGTCGACGCGTGCCGTGCCCGGGGCCCGCAGCGCCGCGACGCTGGGCGCCGAGCGCGAAGGCACCGGGATCCTGATCGGCAAGGACGGGCTGATCGTCACCATCGGCTACCTGATCGTGGAGGCGGACCAGGTCTCGATCACCGACCACCGTGGTCGCGACTTGCCCGCGCAAGTGGTCGGCTACGATCACGCGAGCGGCTTCGGCTTGCTGCGCGCGATCGTGCCGATCGATGCCGACCCGATCCCGCTCGGCTCGTCGAACGGCACGGTCGAACGGGACCCCGTGTTGATCGCGAGCCACGCCGACGACGCCGCATTCGCCTGGGTCGTCTCGAAGCGCGCGTTCACCGGCAACTGGGAATACATGCTCGACGACGCGCTGTGGACCAGCCCGCCGACGCTCAACTTCGGCGGGGCCGGCCTCATCGATCGCGACGGCAAGCTGGTCGGCATCGGGTCGCTGATCGTGCCCGACGCGTCCGGTGACGATGCGCGCCTGCCCGGCAACCTGTTCGTGCCGATCGACTCGCTGAAGGCGATCCTGCCCGACCTCGTGGCCGAGGGACACCGCAAGGGACCGCAGCGCCCCTGGCTCGGCGTGGCCGCCGACGAGGTGCATGGCCGACTGGTCGTGTCGCGCGTATCGCCTGGCGGTCCTGCCGACGACGCGGGCGTGCGGGCCGGCGACATCATCCTCGGCGTCGGGGGCGAGGCGGTGCGTTCGCGGGGCGAGTTCTATCGCAAGGTCTGGTCCGGCCGCGCGGCCGGTGCGGACGTGCCGCTGCGTCTGCTGCAGGGCGCGGACGTGAAGGAGCTGTCGGTCAAGTCGATCGACCGCATCCAGTACTTCAAGCCCCGCACGATGTA
>DATLIR010000150.1:0-8313 GCA_035539315.1 Casimicrobiaceae bacterium | reverse complement strand
GCGGGGATCAGCCGCCCCAGTCCAAAGCTCGTCAGGCCGCCCAGCGTGTTGCCGAGCGTCGCGACCCCGATCGCGGGCCACGCTAGCGAGGGCGTCGTCGCGACGATCGCGCCGAGCACGACCTCGGAATTGCCCGGCAGGAGCGTGGCCGACAGGAAGCTCGACGCGAACAGGCCGGCGAGCGCGCCCGAACCCTCCATCATCGGAAAGGCGCGACGTCGCGCAGGACGGACGGGCGCATCGTCCAAGCCTAGCATCGCGGCCGCGGCCCCCCTTGCGGGCCGGGGCGACTCGGACGACCATTCCCGGTGGCTCCCTCCGGGGGTCGGGCTTCAGCCCGACCGGGTTCCATGCGGGTAATTCGTCGGGCTGAAGCCCGACCCACCCACCACCACCACGCCGCCATGGCCTACCGCCACGCCACGCGCTTCCGCTTCGTCGCGCTCGTCCTCGCGGCCCTCGCCGCGGCCGCGGTCCTCGCCGCCACGCCGGCGGCGACGCCCGGCTCCCGCGCCTGGAGCGACGACCTCGCCGCGTGGCGCGCGAAGGCCGACAAGTCGCTGCGCCGCGACAATGGCTGGCTCACGCTGGTCGGCCGCCACGTGCTGCGCTACGGCCCCAACCGCGTCGGCTCGGCGAGCGACAACGACGTGGTGATCGACGCCGCGATCGCCCCGCCGCGGCTCGGCACCGTGCACGTCGGCGAGCGCCACGTGCGCCTCGAGCTAGTCCCCGGCGTCACGATGCATGCGGCCGACGACGACGCGCGGACCTTCGCCACGGTCGCGCTCACGACCGATCCCGAAAGCGCCGGCTGGGTGTCCCGCGGCCGCCTCTCGCTGCAGGTGATCCGGCGCGACGACGGCCAGGCAATATTGCGCGTCGCCGACAACGCGTCGGCGCACCGCGCGAGCTTCGCGGGCCGCGTCTGGTTCGACCCGCGCCCCGCGCTCGCGCTGTCGGCGACCTTCACGCCCTACGCGAAGGGCACCAAGATCACGATCGCCAACGTGCTGAACGAGATCTCTCAGGAGGACGCGGCGGGCAACATCGCGTTCACGCTCGACGGCAAGCGCCATTCGCTCGACGCGGTCGACGACGGCGGCAATCTGTTCATCATCTTCCGCGACGGCACGAGCAGCGACGCCACCTATCCGCCCGGCCGCTTCCTCTACCTCGAGCGGCCCAAGGACGGCGTGTGGACGATCGACTTCAATCGCGCCTACAACCCGCCCTGCGCGTTCTCGGCCTACACGAGCTGCCCGCTGCCGCCGTCGCAGAACGTGCTCGCGCCGCGCATCGAGGCCGGCGAGCGCTTCCGCGCGCATTGAGCGCGGCGGCCGGCACGACCGAGCGCGTCACGACGCGACCCGTGTGGCGTCGAAACGCCGATAGCTGATCGCCTCGGCGACGTGCGCCGTCGCGATGCGTTCGCATCCCGCGAGGTCGGCGATCGTGCGCGCGACCTTCAGGATGCGGTGGTACGCGCGCGCCGAGAGCGCGAGTCGCGCCATCGCGCGCATCGCCAGGTCCCGCCCCTCGGGACCCGGCGAGCAATGCCGCGCGAGGTCGCCGACCGCGAGACGCGCATTCGCGACGCCCTGTCGCAGGCGCTGCCGATCGCGCGCCGCGATCACGCGATCGCGCACGTGCGCCGAGGTCTCCTCGTCCGGGACGCCGGCCCCGGCGATCTCGTCCGGCGCGAGCGCGGGCACGTCGATCGCGATGTCGATGCGGTCGACGAGCGGCCCGGAGAGACGCGCGCGGTAGCCGGCGACGCGGTCGGGCGAACAGCGACAGCGGCCGCTGCGGTGCCCGAGCCAGCCGCAGGGACACGGATTCATCGCCGTGACCAGCTGGAACTGCGCCGGGAACGTCGCCTGCCGCGCCGCGCGCGAGATCTGCACGGCCCCGGACTCGAGCGGCTCGCGCAGCACCTCGAGCACGCGCCGCTCCCACTCGGGCAGCTCGTCGAGGAACAACACGCCGCGATGGGCGAGCGAGATCTCGCCGGGTCGCGGCGGGCTGCCGCCGCCCACGATCGCGACCGCGCTCGCCGTGTGGTGCGGCGCGCGAAAGGGTCGCTCGCGCCAGCGCACCGGGTCGAAGCGTGCGGCGAGGGACGCGATCGCCGCGACCTCGAGCGCCTCGTCCTCGGCGAGCGGCGGCAGGAGCGAGGGCAGCCGCTGCGCGAGCATCGACTTGCCGGCGCCGGGCGGGCCGCACATCAGTAGCGCGTGCCCGCCCGCCGCCGCGATCTCGAGCGCGCGCTTGGCCTGCCTTTGTCCGCGCACGTCCGCGAGGTCGGACGACGACGGCGGCGAAGCGCTCGCGCCCGCGGCCGCAAGCCGCGGCAACGGGGCGTCGCCGGACAGGTGCGCACAGACGTCGAGCAGCGTTCGCGCGGGGTGCACCGCCGCATCGGGGACCAGCGCCGCCTCCGCGGCGCTCGCTTGCGGCAGCACGAACGCGCGACCGTCGTGCCGCGCCGAGAGCACCATCGCGAGCGCGCCGCGCACCGCGCGCAACTCGCCGGTCAGCGCGAGCTCGCCGGCGAACTCGTGGCGATCGAGCGCCGCGACCGGGATCTGCCCGCTCGCGGCGAGGATGCCGAGCGCGATCGGCAGGTCGAAGCGGCCCGACTCCTTCGGCAAGTCCGCGGGCGCGAGGTTGACGGTGACCTTGCGCGACGGAAAGTCGAAGTTCGCGTTCTGCAGCGCGGCGCGCACGCGATCGCGCGCCTCGCGTACCTCGGCTTCCGGCAGCCCGACGAGATTCACGCCAGGCAGCCCTCCGGCCAGATGCACCTCGACCTCGACCGGCGGGGCGGCGAGCCCCGCGAGCGCGCGGCTGCGCACGACGGCGACGCTCACGCGAAGCCCTTTCGACGCGGCGGCCGCCTTCGTGGCGGCGGTGGATCAGCCTAGCGCGCGACGAATAGGGCGGGCCTTCATCCGAACGGCCGAAGCACGGCTCGCGAGCGCCCGCAGTCGACCGGATCGACGTCGATCAGCGAGGTGCGGGGCTCCGCGCCTCGAGCTCGGCGACCTGCCGCTCCAGCGCCTCGAGCTTCTCGCGCGTCCGCGCGAGCACCTTCGCCTGCACGTCGAACTCGGCACGCGGCACCACGTCGAGCTTCGCGAGCCCGCCCTGCAGCAGCGCCTTGACGGTCTTCTCGATGTCCTTGGCGGGCGAGGCTTCGATCGCGCGGCCGATGCGCCGGGCGAGGTCGTCGAGGGGGGCGGTGCTGATCATCGGTGTCTCCGGCGGGCGCGAAACGCTGCGGGCCAGTCAAGCAAACGGCGCGAGCGAACCCCCAAGCCTGCAGCCCCGTCCGAGGCGCGCTCGCTTGGTGCGAATCCAGGAATTGACGCACCGAATTGGTGCTAGCACAGGGATCGTGCGATCGGCCCAGCCCGTGTTTCTACGCGCAAGTTGTTGTTTGACAACGAGTTGCTGCGGTGGCACACGAAATGCTGACGGGGGTATCGGAAAGCCGCTCTCCTTTCGTCCACCGAGGATTCTCCATGAAGCGCACCTTGCTCGCCGCAGCCCTGACGGTCGCGTCGTCCGCCGCCCTTGCGCAAGCCCCCGCCGCCGCCCCGCCCACGCCGGACTGGTCGGTCACCGCCAACGTGCTGCTCGGCAGCGAGTACATCTTCCGCGGCATCGCGCAGACAGCCGGCAAGCCGACGGTGCAGGGCGGCTTCGACATCGCGCACACCGGCGGCTTCTATGCCGGCACCTGGGCGTCGAACATCAGCTGGCTCGAGGACTTCGGCGCTTACAACCGCTCCAGCATGGAGTGGGACTTCTACGGCGGCTTCAAGCAGAACTTCCCGGGCGCATGGTCCGACTGGTTCTGGGACGTCGGCACGCTCTACTACTACTACCCCGGCTCGAAGAACCCGGGCGTCATCTCGGCCGACACGTGGGAGGTCTACGCCGCGCTCGGCTGGAAGTGGGCGAGCCTCAAGTTCAGCTACAACGTCGACGATTACTTCGGCCTGCGACCCAACGGCCAGAAGACCGACGGCACCTATTACGTCGACCTGTCGGCGACCTATCCGGTCGGCGAGACCGGCTTCGCGCTGCTCGGCCACTACGGCTACCTCGACGTGAAGCACGACCTGTCCGGCGACGCGAAGCTGTCGTACTCGGACTGGAAGCTCGGCGCGTCGTACACGATCCCCGACGGCGTGCTGAAGGGCCTCGAGGTCGGTGCGTACTACTCCGGCAACGACGCGAAGTCGGCGCCGTACACCGACCTCACCGGCTACGACACGTCCAAGGACCGCGGCGTCGTCTACGTCAAGAAGACGTTCTGACCCGGGAGCCACGATGAAGCTCGTCACCGCCATCATCAAGCCGTTCAAGCTCGACGAGGTCCGCGAGGCGCTCTCGGGAATCGGCGTGCAGGGAATCACCGTCACCGAGGTCAAGGGCTTCGGTCGCCAGAAAGGCCACACCGAGCTCTACCGCGGCGCCGAGTACGTCGTCGACTTCCTGCCCAAGGTCAAGATCGAGGCCGCCATCCGCGACGACCTGGTCGACCGGACCATCGAGGCGATCGAGAAGGCCGCCCACACCGGGAAGATCGGCGACGGGAAGAACTTCGTCTTCGACCTCCTGCAGGTCGTGCGCATCCGCACCGGTGAGACCGGCGCGGAAGCGCTGTAAGGAGCCGCCATGAAGAAGCTCGTCACCCTGATCGCGCTCGCCGGCGCGTTCGCTTTCGCCGCACCGGCCGTCCTCGCCCAGGACAAGGCCGCGACGCCGGCCGCTCCGCCGGCCGCCACGGCGCCCGCAGCAGCGGCGCCCGCCGCCGCGCCGGCCGCTGCGGAAGCGGCGACCGCCGCGACCGCGGCGCCCGCGCCGATGCCCAACAAGGGCGACAACGCGTGGATGATCGTCGCGACGCTGCTCGTGATCATGATGTCGATCCCGGGCCTCGCGCTGTTCTACGGCGGACTGGTCCGCAGCAAGAACGTGCTGTCGATCCTGATGCAGGTGTTCGTGATCTTCTCGCTGATCGTGGTGCTGTGGTCGATCTACGGCTACAGCCTCGCGTTCACCGAGGGCAGCGCGTTCATCGGCGGATTCGACCGGCTGTTCCTGAACGGCATCTTCACGCTGAAGGACGGCACCGGCACGTTCGCGCAGGCGGCCACGTTCAGCAAGGCGACGCCGATTCCCGAGTACCTGTACTTCGCCTTCCAGGCGACGTTCGCCGCGATCACCGTCGGCCTCATCGTCGGCTCGTTCGCGGAGCGCGTGAAGTTCTCGGCGGTGCTGCTGTTCGCGGTCCTCTGGTTCACGTTCGCGTACCTGCCGATCGCGCACATGGTCTGGTTCTGGCCGGGCCCCGATGCGTTCACCGACGCCAAGGCGGCGGAAGCCGCGGTGGCGAAGGCCGGCTGGCTGTTCCAGAAGGGCGCGCTCGACTTCGCCGGCGGCACGGTCGTGCACATCAACGCGGGGGTCGCGGGCCTGGTCGGCGCCTACGTGATCGGCAAGCGCATCGGCTACGGCCGCGAAGCGATGGCGCCGCACAACATGACCATCACGATGATCGGCGCGTCGCTGCTGTGGGTGGGCTGGTTCGGCTTCAACGCCGGGTCGGCGCTCGAGGCCGGCGACGTGGCGGCGCTGGCGTTCGTCAACACGCTGCTCGCGACCGCCGCTGCGGTGCTCGCGTGGATGGTCGGCGAATGGATGGGCAGCGGCGAGCCGTCGATGCTGGGCGCAGCGTCCGGCGCGGTGGCCGGCCTGGTGGCGGTCACGCCGGCGTGCGGCTTCATCGGACCGATGGGCGCGATCGTGCTGGGCCTCATGGCGGGCTTCGTCTGCCTGTGGGGCGTGTCGGGCCTGAAGAAGATGCTCGGCGCCGACGATTCGCTCGACGTGTTCGGCGTGCACGGCGTCGGCGGAATGCTCGGCGCGCTGATGACCGGCGTGCTCGCGTCGCCGGCGCTCGGCGGGCAGGGCATCTACGACTACGTGGCCGGCAAGGTCTCGCCCGACTACTCGATCGGCGGGCAGGTGTGGATCCAGTTGCAGGGCGTGCTCACGACGATCGTCTGGTCGGGCGTCGTCGCGTTCATCGCGTACAAGATCGTCGACATGGTGGTGGGCCTCCGCGTGAGCGAAGAGGAAGAGCGCGAAGGCCTGGACATCCGGTCGCACGGCGAGTCGGCGTACCGCATGTAGCTCGCCGGAAGGTTATCCGCGGGCGGATTTGGCCCGCCCGCGGGTAAGCGTCGGGGCCTCCTCCTCGATGGTTTCTCCTCAGTGGCTTTTCGGGGTGCCCTCACCGGCACCCCGATTTTTTCGTGGCGGGCGATTCGACGCAAGGACGTGCGGAACGGGGCCGGGTGGCCGGCGCCCGTTCCGGCGTCCCGTCGACCAAGCACCGGGAGACGCGGCGACCGACGCCCGGAAGCGCGGGGCGTCGCGCGGGGGTGGGATAGAATCGTTGCATGCCCGACGCCCAGCGCATGGTGCCGCACCTGACGACCGCGCTCGCGGGTCCGCTGATGGCGCTCGAGCGGACCTTCCTCGACCGCATGCCGGACATCGAGCGGTGGCTGCGCTCGAAATGGCACGAGCACGCGATCCCCTTCTACGCGTCCGTGGACCTGCGCAACGCGGGCTTCAAGCTCGCGCCGGTCGACACCAACCTGTTCCCGGGCGGATTCAACAACCTCAATCCGTCGTTCGTGCCGCTGTGCGTGCACGCGATCCAGGCGGCGGTCGAGCGCGTGTGCGCGGATGCGCGCGGCGTGCTGCTCGTCCCCGAGAGCCATACGCGCAACGCCCACTACCTGCGCAACGTCGCCGCGCTCGAGGACATCCTGCGGCAGGCGGGCCTGCGCGTGCGCATCGGCACGCTGATCCCCGAGATCACTGCGCCCACGCAGGTGGCCCTGCCCGACGGCGGGTCGCTCACGCTCGAGCCGATCGTGCGTCGCGGCCGGCGCGTCGGCGTCGCGGACTTCGACCCGTGCATGGTGCTCCTGAACAACGACCTGTCGTCCGGCCCGCCGGCGATCCTGCAGGGCATCGAGCAGCCGATCGCCCCGCCGCTCGCGGCCGGCTGGCACAACCGGCTGAAGTCGCATCACTTCGAGGCCTACCACGCGGTGGCCAACGAGTTCGGCGCGCTCGTCGACATCGACCCGTGGCTCGTCGACCCCTACTTCGGCGTGTGCGGCGAGATCAACTTCCAGGAGCGCGCGGGCGAGGAGTGCCTCGCGTCGAACGTCGACTGGCTCCTCGGCCGCATCCGCGCGAAGTACGCCGAGTACGGGATCGACGAGAAGCCGTTCGTGATCGTGAAGGCGGACGCCGGCACCTACGGCATGGGCATCATGACCGTGCGCGACGCGGCCGACGTGCAGGGCCTCAACCGCAAGCAGCGCAACAAGATGGCGGTGGTGAAGGAAGGCCTCGAGGTCACCTCGGTGATCATCCAGGAGGGCGTGCCGACCTACGAGGCGATCAACGAGTCGATCGCCGAGCCGGTCGTCTACATGATCGACCGCTACGTCGTGGGCGGCTTCTACCGCGTGCATGCGTCGCGCGGCCGCGACGAGAACCTGAACGCGCCCGGCGCGGAGTTCGTGCCGCTCGCCTTCGAGTCGCCCTGCCTCCCCGACCTCAAGGCCCCGGTCGGCTGCCCGCCGAACCGCTTCTACGCCTACGGCGTGGTCGCGCGGCTCGCGCAGCTCGCGGCGTCGATCGAGGTCGGCGAGCTCGAGGAGCGCGGCGGCGAGGCGCCCGTGGCGGTCCCCGCCACCGCGTGATCGACGTCGAGTATTGCCGCCTCCTCGCGCGCTACAACCGCTGGATGAACGAGCGGCTGTACGCCGCCGCGGCGAGCCTGCCCGACGACGAGCGCAAGCGCGACCGCGGCGCCTTCTTCGGCTCGATCCACCGCACGCTCGCCCACATCCTGTGGGGCGACCGCATCTGGCTCGGGCGCTTCACCGGCGCCGCGCACGCGGTCGCCGCGTACGGCGCCGATGCGCACCCGGACTTCGACGCGCTCGCGCACGAGCGCGAGCAGGCGGATCGCGACATCCTCGCCTGGGCCGGCGCGCTCGCGCCGGCGTGGCTCGACTCGACCCTGGCGTACCGCGCGTCGTCCGACGGCAAGCTGCGCCGCCTGCCCGCGTGGATCGCCGCCACGCATCTCTTCCAGCACGCGGTGCATCACCGCGGGCAGGTCACGACGCTGCTCACGCAGGCCGGTGTCGACCCCGGCGCGACCGACCTGCCCGTGCTTCCCGGGGTCGTACGCCAGGTCGACTG
>DATLIR010000149.1:0-5056 GCA_035539315.1 Casimicrobiaceae bacterium | reverse complement strand
TCCGTGGCACTGCCGGCGTAGAAGTACTCGCCGCGCGTCAGGTTCGAGATGTTCTTGAGCGCGTCCTCGTCCAGGCGCACGCGCATCGACCAGCCTTCGGCGCCGATGATCTCGCCCTTGGGCGTGCCGATGCCGACCGTGTAGACGCGCACGCCGCGCTCGGCCGCCATCTTCGCCGACTCGATCGGGTCCGGCCCGGTCGTCGTCTGGCCGTCGGTCAGCAGGATGATCACGGCGGTGCCGTGCGACCCCGGCTCGACCGGCTTGGGCGGCGACTTGGGCGCGTCCTTCGGCGCGTCGCCGCCGATCAGCGGGCGCGGGCCCTCGCCGGTCTTCGGGCGCGGGTTCGCGCTGCGCAGGTCGAACTCGACGTCGGGCAGGATCGTCTTCAGCGACACCAGGATGCCGCTGCCGACCGCGGTGCCACGCTGCAGCTGGAAGCGGTCGATCGCGGCGAGCAGGTCCTCGCGCGAATGGGTCGGCGGCTGCACCAGCGCGGCGGTGCCGGCGAAGGTGACGATGCCGATCCGCGTCGTCTTGGGCTGGTCGCCGATGAACGCGCGCGCGGCCTCCTGCGCCGCGGCGATGCGCGAGGGCTGAACGTCGGTCGCGCGCATGCTGCCCGATACGTCCATCGCGAGGATGATCGTCTCCTGCTTGGTCGGCAGCAGCACCTCGCCTTCCGGCCGCGCGGTCGCGACGACCATCAGCGCGAGCGCGACGAGGAGGAGCACCGGCGGCACGTGGCGGCGCCAGCCGGCGCCGCGGACGAGCGCGTCGCGCACCAGCGACAGGTTCGCGTACTTGAGGGCGAGGCGCTTGCGGCGCCGCTGCAGCCACGCGTAGAACAGCGCGAGCAGCGGCAGGAGCGCGAGGCCCCAGAGCAGCTCAGGCCACTGGAACGACACGGCGTGCCTCGAGGTGGCGCGGCAGCCCGCCGCCGACGGCGAGTTGCGAGCGGCGCTTGCGCAGGTCGGCGAAGCGCATGATCGCGCCGGCGATGTCGTCGTCGGTGGCGAGCTCGAGCGCGTCGACGCCGGCGGCGACGAAGCCGTCGCGCACTTCCGACTCGCGGCGCTCGGCGGCTGCGGCGAAGCGCTTGCGGAAGCCGCGGTCGTGCGTGTCGACGAACAGCTGCTCGCCGGTCTCCGCGTCCTCGACGATCACCATGCCGAGGTCGGGCAGCATGCGCTCGAGCGGGTCGTAGAGGCGCACCGCGATCACTTCATGCCGCTTGGCGAGCTGCCCGAGCGGCTTGCCCCAGCCCGGCTCGCTGATGAAATCCGACACGACGAACATGAGCGAGCGCCGCGGCACGATCTGCAGCGCGGAGGTCAAAAGATCCGCGAGCCGCGTCCCCGCGGAGCGGCGCGACTCGGGCCGCGTCGACAGCCGGTGCAGCAGCTGCAGCACCTGGCGGCGGCCGCCGCGCGCGGGGATCACCGTATCGACGCGGTCGCCGTACAGGATCGCGCCGATCCGGTTGCCATGGCGCGTGAGCAGTCGCGCCAGCACCGTGACGAAGTCCTGCGACACCGCGCGCTTGCGCACCGTCGCGCTGCCGAAGTCGACCGAGGCCGACAGGTCGAGCAGGAACCACGCGCTGACCTCGCGGTCCTCGACGTACTCGCGCACGTACGGCACCTGCAGCCGCGCCGTGACGTTCCAGTCGATGTGGCGGACGTCGTCGTGGTACTGGTACTCGCGGAGATCCGCGAGGTCGAGCCCGAAGCCGCGGAACAGCGTCCGGTAGTCGCCCTGCAGCAGCCCGTCGAGACGGCGCAGGACCGTCCACTCGAGCTTGCGCAGCAGCGTCTCAGGATCGCTCGAGCGCGACATGGGTCTCGAGCGGCTTGTCGGGCGCGGCGACGTTGCGCAGGATCTCGAGGATCAGCCGGTCGGCCGAGATGCCGTCGGCGAGCGCCTCGTACGACAGCGACAGCCGATGGCGCAACACGTCGGGCGCGATGTCGATCATGTCCTCGGGCAGCGCATAGGTGCGGCCGCGCAGGAACGCGAGCGCGCGCGCGCCCTCGACCAGCCCGATCGTGGCCCGCGGGCTCGCGCCGAACGTGATGTAGCGGGCGATGTCCTTGATGCCGTAGCGCTCCGGCTCGCGCGTGGCCGCGACGAGCTTGACCGCATACTGCATCAGCGCGGGATCGACGTAGCCCGAGCGGCATTCGCGGTACAGCGCCGCGAGCTGGTCGGTGGTCGCGACCGGCAGCACGTCCTGCGTCGTGCCGGTCACGCGCTCGACGATCACGAACTCCTCGGTCTCGTTCGGGTAGCCGACCAGCACCTTCATCATGAAGCGGTCGACCTGCGCCTCGGGCAGCGGATAGGTGCCCTCGGTCTCGATCGGGTTTTGCGTCGCCATCACGAGGAACGGGTCCGGAACGCGATGCGACTCGCCCGCGATCGTCACCTGGCGCTCCTGCATCACCTCGAGCAGCGCGCTCTGCACCTTCGCCGGCGCGCGGTTGATCTCGTCGGCGAGCAGGAGGTTGGTGAACACCGGACCGAGCGACGTGGCGAACTCGCCGGTCTTCTGGTTGTAGATGCGCGTCCCGACGAGGTCCGCGGGTACCAGGTCGGGCGTGAACTGGATGCGCCGGAAGGTGCCGCGGATGGTGCGCGCCAGCGTCTTGACCGTCAGCGTCTTCGCGAGGCCCGGCACCCCTTCGACGAGCAGGTGGCCCTGCGCGAGGATCGCTACCAGCACGCGTTCGAGGAACGCGTCCTGGCCGACCACGACCTTCTTGACCTCGTAGAGGATCCGCTCGGGCAGCGGGTAGGTGCCCTCGGTCTCGATCGGGTTCTGGGTCGCCATCACCAGGAACGGCTCGGGAACCTTGTGGGTCTCGCCGGCGATCGTCACCTGGCGCTCCTGCATCACCTCGAGCAGGGCGCTCTGCACCTTGGCGGGCGCGCGGTTGATCTCGTCGGCGAGCAGCAGGTGGGTGAACACCGGGCCGAGCGAGGTCGAGAACTCGCCGGTGCGCGGATTGAAGATGCGCGTGCCGACCAGGTCGGCCGGCACCAGGTCGGGCGTGAACTGGATCCGCTTGAAGGTGCCGCGCAGGGTCTGCGCCAGCGTCTTGACGGTGAGCGTCTTGGCCAGCCCGGGGACGCCTTCGACCAGGAGGTGGCCCTGCGCCAGCATCGCCACCATCACCCGCTCGAGGAAGTGGTCCTGGCCGACGACCACTCGCTTGACCTCGTAGAGCACCCGCTCCATCAGGCCGGAGGCTTCGCCAGAGACGGTCGTCGATTCGGTCATGGGGTGGGCTTAGAAGGGGTCAGAACGGCGGCATGCCGGCGGCGGCGGCGGCGTTCTCGATCGGCACGGCGAAGCCGATGCCGATGAAGACGCGCTGCCGGTTGGGGTTGAGGATCGCGGTGACGATGCCGACCACCTCGCCGTCCATCGTCACCAGCGGGCCGCCCGAGTTGCCGGGGTTGGCGGCGGCGTCGAACTGGATCAGGTTGGTGAGCAGTTGCTGGCCGTCAGGCGAGCGGAACTGGCGCTTCAGCCCGGAGACGACGCCCGAGGAAACCGACGGGCCGATGCCGAACGGGAAGCCGACGGCGATCACCTGGTCGCCCGGGGAGAGGTCGGCGGTCGAGCGCATCGTCGCCGCGACGAAGTCGTCGGGGATGGTGCGTGCCCTGAGGACGGCGAGATCGTTCTCCGGCTGGGTGTTGACGATGGCGGCATCGGACTGCGAGCCGTCGAAGAAGGTGACGCGGATCTTCTTTGCGCCGCTGACGACGTGCAGGTTGGTGAGGATGGTGCCGTTGTCGATGATGACGACGCCGGTGCCGACGCCGCGCTCGACCACGCCGTGCTCCTTGTCGTCGCTGCCGTCGTCGCCCTCGGTCATGAGCCCGACCACGCGCACGACCGAGGGGAAGATCGCCTCGTAGGCGCGGGTCGCGGGCGAGAGCAGCGGCTTGTCCTCGATCGACTGGCGCATGGCCGCGTCGATCTGCTCGATCGTCAGCGGCGCCTTCATCGACAGGGCCGGGTTGCCGTACCACATGCCGAGCGCCAGGACCGCCAGCGCCAGCGCCCAGACCTTGCGCTCGTGGCGAGCCAGCAGGGCTGCCAGCCGGCCGCGCCGGGTGGGCGCCGGGGCCGCCGCGGGCGTGACCGCGGCCGCAGCCGCCTCCGGCGCTTCGGCGGGGCGCCGCGAACGGCTGTAGAGCGGCGTTTTCTTCATGGTTGGCATCCGGCAACCGTGCGGCACACGCAAGACGCGGGCCGCCTGTCGCCAATACGGTAGCACGCTGCCCATGACCTGTCATCGCGCCGGGCCGATGCATCATTGCCGGCGTGTGGATCGACACGCATTGCCACCTCGACGCGGCCGACTTCGACGCCGACCGGGACGCCGTCGTCGCCGCCGCCCGGGCCGCCGGCGTGACGACGATCGTCCTGCCGGCGTCGACGGCGGGCAGAACGATCGTCGCCACCCCCGCGGCGCGCGCCGCGGCGACGACGGCATCCCGATCGGGGTCGAAATCGGCCGCGTCGAGGTGGCAATGCGGGTCGATCCACACGCCGGCAATGATGCATCGGCCCGGCACCATGACAGGTCATGGGCAGCGTGCTACCGTATCGGCGAGTTGCGGCCCGCGTCTTGCGTGTGCCGCACGGTTGCCGGATGCCAACCATGAAGAAAACGCCGCTCTACAGCCGTTCGCGGCGCCCCGCCGATGCGCCGGAGGCGGGTCCGGACGCGGCTCCGCCCCGGGTGGCCGCCGCGCCCACCCGGCGCAGCCGGCTGGCCGCCCTGCTGACGCGGCACGAGCGCAAGGTTTGGGCGCTGGCCCTGGCGGTCCTGGCGATCGCCCTCTGGTACGGCAACCCGGCCCTGCGCATGAAGGCGCCACTGACGATGGAGCAGATCGACGCGGCGATGCGCCAGTCGATCGAG
This sequence comes from Casimicrobiaceae bacterium, assembly GCA_035539315.1. Taxonomy (GTDB): domain Bacteria; phylum Pseudomonadota; class Gammaproteobacteria; order Burkholderiales; family Casimicrobiaceae; genus VBCG01. The sequence goes on along the minus strand of DATLIR010000149.1, from coordinate 113 downwards.
GACAAGCCGCTGCTTTCGCCGGCGACCCGCGCCTACGAAGCGATCTTCCCCTCGGTCGTGCGCGTGGTCGGCCTCATGACCGAGGGCGACGACGGCAGCGACGACAAGGAGCA
>DATLIR010000148.1:0-5662 GCA_035539315.1 Casimicrobiaceae bacterium | reverse complement strand
CAGGCGCACGATGCGCGTCAAGTACGGCGTCGACGAGGACACCTGCTCGGGCGACCACTCGTGCATCCGGCTGTCGGGCTGCCCGACGCTGTCGCTCAAGGACAGCGGCGATCCGCTCAAGGTCGACCCGGTCGCCACGGTACTCGACGGCTGCGTCGGCTGCGGCTTGTGCGGCGAGAACGCGCATGCGGCGACGCTGTGCCCGTCGTTCTACCGCGCCGAGGTGATCCGCCACGCGAACTGGCGCGATCGCGCCGCGGCCGCCGTGCGCGCGGCGTTCGCGCGCGTGATCAGGAGCCCCGCGTGAGCGCCCGGTCCGCAGCGTCGACGCAGCCGGTGACCGTGCTCGTCGCGGCCCTGGGCGGGCAGGGCGGTGGCGTGCTCGCCGAATGGCTGGTCGACGCGGCGTCGCGCGCGGGCTATCCGGCGCAGAGCACGTCGATCCCGGGGGTCGCGCAGCGCACCGGGGCGACCACCTACTACATCGAGGTGTTCCCGATGCCGCGCGCGTCGCTCGCCGGCCGCGAGCCGGTGCTCTCGCTCCTGCCGGTCCCCGGCGCGATCGACGTGCTGGTGGCCTCCGAACTGCTCGAAGCCGGCCGGATGGTGCAGGCGGGCTTCGTCGACCCGGCGCGCACCACGCTGGTCAGCTCGACCAGCCGGACGCTCACGACCGCCGAGAAGATGTCGCTGGGCGACGGACGTTACGCGACCGACCGGCTGGTCGAGGTGGCGCGCGCGCAGAGCCGGCGCTACGCCGGGTTCGACATGGACGCCGCGGCGCGCGAATCCGGCACCGTGGTGAGCGCAGTGATGCTGGGAGCGATCGCGGCGACCGGCGCGCTGCCGTTCGGACCGGAGGCCTGCCTCGCGGCGATCGAAGGTTCCGGCACGGGGGCCGAGGCCAGCCGCCGCGGCTTCGCGCGCGGCTTCGACGCGACGCGCTCGGCGCTGGCTGCCGCGACCGACGCCATCGTCGCACCGATCGTCGCGCCGCAAGCCGTCGGCGGGACGCACGGGGACGCGATCGCGGCGTTGCCCATGCCGTGCCGCTCCATCGTCGCAGCCGGTGTCGCGCGCGTGACGGACTTCCAGGACGACGCCTACGCGCGCCTGTACCTCGAGCGCGTGGCGCGCGTGCACGCGGCGGAAGCCGCCGCCGATCCGCGCGGCGGACACGGCGCCGCCGCGACGCGCGAGGCGGCGCGCTTCCTCGCCCTGTGGATGGCGTTCGACGACATCGTGCGCGTCGCCGACCTGAAGGGCCGCACGAGCCGCCACGCGCGCGTGCGGCGCGAGGTGGGCGCGCGCGACGACGACGTCGTGCGCGTCGCGGACTATTTCAAGCCGGGGGTACCGGAGATCGCAGGCGTGTTGCCTCGGTCGCTCGCGGAGCGCCTCGTGGCCTGGGATCGGCGCCGGATGGCGCGCGGCCGCTCCGCGTGGGCGATGCCGCTCACGCTGCGCACCGACGCGGTCGGCGGCATGCTGGTGTTGCGGGCGCTGGCGAGCCTGCGCGGGCTGCGGCGCCGCGGGTCGCGCTACGCCGAGGAGCAGGCCGGGATCGAGCGCTGGCTCGCGGCGGTGGTCGCGGCGCTCGTGAGCGACTGGCAGTGCGGGTACGAGATCGCGCTCGCCGGGCGGCTGGTCAAGGGCTACGGTGCCACCAACCTGCGCGGCAAGCGCAACCTCGCGCACCTCCTCGAGCACCTGGCGAGCGGCGGGACCTTCGCGTCGCCCGCGGCGCGCGCGCAGGCGATTCGCGAGGCGCGCGAGGCAGCGCTCGCCGACGAGGGCGGGCGCGGGCTCGACCAGGCGCTCGGGCGCCATGGCGTGCCGCCGCGGCCGGTTGCCGTGCAGCCGATCCGCTGGATGGGCAAGTCCGCGGCGGCGACGCCGGTGCGCGACCGCCATTGACCTGCGGCCTGGCGCGATGCCGTTCCGTCACACGACTGAGTTCACCGTCGAATTCGGCGACTGCGATCCGGCGCGCATCGTGTTCTATCCCAATTTCTTCCGCTGGATGGACGCCGCGGCGCGCCACTTCTTCGCCGCCGCCGGCGTCCCGGCCTGGCACGAGACCGAAGGCGGAGACGGCATCATCGGGACGCCGCTGGTCGACGCGTCGGCCCACTTCGAGCGCCCGGCGACCTATGGCGACCGGCTCACCGTCGAGACGTCGATCGACGAGTGGCGCGGACGAAGCTTCGTGATGCGTCACGTCGTCAAGCGCGGCGACACGCTGCTGGTCGACGGGCGCGAAGTACGCGTGTTCGCGCGGCGCCACCCCGACGACCCGGCCCGCATCCAGGCGTGCGACGTGCCCGAGCGGATCCGCCGGCTGGTCGCCTGACGCGCACCTCGCAAATGCTCGACGAAAGCACGATGACGTCGTCCAGGGTTCACCACTGAAGCGGGTCTCCACGCAAGGGCCCGCGACCACGAGGAGGAATCGCCATGCGCATCGCATCGCTCGCCGCCGTCCTGACCGCCGCGCTCGCCGCCGGCAGCGCGCTCGCGCAGGAGGTGACGCTCAAGATCCACCATTTCCTGCCGCCGAAGGGCACGATCCAGGCGCAGGTGTTCGAGCCATGGTGCGAGAAGATCGGCAAGGAGAGCAACGGCCGCCTCAAGTGCCAGATCTACCCGTCGATGCAGCTCGGCGGCGCGCCGGCACAGTTGTTCGACCAGGCGCGCGACGGCGTCGCCGACATCATCTGGACCATCCCGACCTACCAGGCCGGGCGCTTCAACAAGTCCGAGGTCTTCGAGCTGCCGTTCATGGCGAAGAATGCCGAGAGCGGCAGCCCGGCGTTCTGGGAGTACATCCAGAAGAACTCGGCCGACGAGTTCCGCGGGGTGCGCCTGCTCGCGGCGCACGTGCACGACGGCTCGCTCCTGCATTTCACCGCGAAGCGCGTGACGTCGCTCGACGATCTCAAGGGGCTCAAGGTGCGAGCGCCGACGCGCATCGCCACGAAGTTCCTGACGGCGATCGGCGCGACGCCGATCCAGATGCCGGTCCCGCAGGTGACCGAGTCGCTCGCGAAGTCGGTCATCGACGGCGCGATGGCGCCGTGGGAAGTGGTGCCGGCGATGAAGCTGCACGAGGTCGCGAAGTACCACCTCGACACCGCGCCGGGCTTCGCGAAGACCTCGAACTCGATCTTCGTGATCGCGATGAATCCCGCGAAGTACGAGGCGCTGCCCGCCGACCTCAAGGCGGTCATCGACGCGAACTCGGGCCTCGAGCTGTCGAAGCACATCGGCAAGGTGTTCGACGCGACGACCGAGCCGGCGAAGCAGGCCGCGCGCGAGGCCAACGGCGTGTTCGACACGCTGACGCCGGCCGAGTACGACCGATGGGTCAAGGCCAACGAGTCGGTGACGCGCGAATGGATCGGCGAGGTGAACGCCAAGGGCGCGAACGGCCAGGCGCTGGTCGACGACGCGAAGGCGCTGTTGAGGAAGTACGGCGGCTAGCGGCCGCGCATGCCGTCCGGGCGCCGGTTCGTCGCGTGGCGCCGCGGGCAGCAGTGCTATCCTGACGACGCCGGGGCTGACGCCGTGCCTCTCGCACGGCGCCACCTCGACGCGTCGCGCGGCATGCCGCCGCGCCCCCGCCGGATGAACGACTCGGTTCCCCTCGCCGCGCCACGCAGCGCCCCGCACGACACGAGTCCCCCGGCCGGCGTCGTGAGCATCGCGCCCGAGGCGCTGGTCGCCTGGGCCATCGACGTGTTCGTCGCGCTCGGCTGCGCGCCCCGCGAAGCCGGCCAGGTCGCGCGCGGCCTGGTGCAAGCCAACCTGTACGGCCACGACTCGCACGGCATCGGATTGGTGCCGCAGTACGTCGAGAACGTGCGCGGCGGCCACGCGGTGCCGGGCCGCGAGCCGAGCGTCGTCGTCGACGCCGGCGCCGTGGTGGCGCTCGACGGCGAGAAGGGCTTCGGCCAGGCCATCGGCGAGCGCGCGATGGCGGTCGCGATCGAGCGTGCGCGCGCGCACGGCTGCGCGGTGGTCGGGCTGTCGAACACGCACCACCTCGGGCGCATCGGGCAGTGGGGCGAGCAATGCGCGCACGCAGGTCTCGTCTCCTTGCACTTCGTCAACGTGCGCTCGCGGCCGCTGGTCGCGCCATGGGGCGGGACCGACGCGCGCGTTTCGACCAACCCGTTCTGCGTCGCCGTGCCGAACGCGCCGCATCCGGTCGTGCTCGACTACGCGACCGCTGCGGTGGCGCTCGGCAAGACGCGCGTGGCCGTCGACGAGGGCCGCGCGATGCACGACGGGCTCCTGCTCGACGCCGCCGGTGCGCCGACCACCGATCCGCGCGTCATGTGGGAGCCGCCGTACGGCGCGATCCTTCCGTTCGGCGGGCACAAGGGCTGGGCGCTGTCGCTGATGTGCGAGATCGTCGGCGGCGCGCTTTCCGGCGGCCATGCACAGGACGGCGGCACCCGGCATCCCATGCTCAACAACATGACCACGTTTGTCGTGGATCCGGCGCGCCTGGGCACCGCCGACGCGTTGCCACACGAGATCGCCAACCTCGCGGCCTGGGTGCGGGCCTCGCCGCCGGCGCCTGGCGCGGATCCGGTGTCGCTGCCCGGCGAGCCCGAGCGTCGCATGGCGGCGCAGCGTCGTTCCGCCCTACCGCTGCCGCCGCGCACGCACGCGCAGCTCGTCGCCGTCGCGGCGTCGCTGGGCCTGCGCGCCCCACAAGGAGTTGCGCCATGAACACGAAGGTCTTCGCATCGCACGCCGACGTCGAGGAGAAGAAGGTCTCGTTCGACAAGCTCTCCGACCATGCCTATGCCTACACCGCGGAGGGCGATCCGAACACCGGCATCGTGATCGGTGACGACGCGGTCATCGTGATCGACACGCAGGCCACGCCAGTGATGGCGCAGGACGTGATCCGGCGGATCCGCGCGGTCACCGACAAGCCGATCCGCTACGTCGTGCTCTCGCACTACCACGCAGTGCGCGTGCTGGGCGCGTCGGGCTATCGGCCCGAGCACGTGATCGCCAGCCGCGACACGTACGACCTGATCGTCGAGCGCGGCGAAGCGGACATGAAGAGCGAGATCGAGCGGTTCCCGCGGCTGTTCCGCGCGGTCGAATCGGTGCCTGGGCTCACCTGGCCGACCATCGTGTTCGAGAAGCGCCTGACGCTGATGCTGGGCCGGTTGCGCGTGGAGCTCATGCAGCTCGGGCGTGGGCACACCAAGGGCGACACCGTCGTGTGGCTGCCCGACGAGCGCATCCTCTTCTCGGGCGACCTGGTCGAGTTCGACGCGACGCCGTACACCGGAGACGCCTACCTCGGCGACTGGCCGGCGACGCTCGACGCGATCGCGGCGCTGCGTCCGCAGAAGCTCGTTCCTGGGCGCGGCGCCGCGCTGATGAATGCGGCGGAGGTCGCAGCCGGGCTCGACGGCACGCGCTCGTTCGTCACCGAGATGTACGCGGCCGTGCGCGAGGGCGCGCACGCCGGCAAGGATCTGCGCACCGTCTACCGCGAGACCTACGAGCGGCTGAAGCCGCGCTTCGGCCACTGGGTGATCTTCGACCACTGCCTGCCGTTCGACGTCTCGCGCGCCTACGACGAGGCGACGCGCTTTCCGGACCCGCGCATCTGGACCGCGCAGCGGGACAA
>DATLIR010000147.1:0-8125 GCA_035539315.1 Casimicrobiaceae bacterium | reverse complement strand
ACCAGGCCGAGCTTGTCGTACGAGCGCTCCAGCACGTCGAGCGCGTGCTCGTTGGCCGGTGTGCGCGGGTAGTTGATCAGCGAGGCCTGCGCGCGGCTCGCCGCCGCGACATAGGCGCCGCGATTGTAGTAGTAGCGCGCGACGTGCACCTCGAACATCGACAGCGCGTTCGACAGGTACACCATGCGCGTCTGCGAGTCCTCGGCGTAGCGGCTGTCGGGGAACTTGGCGACGAGCTCCTTGAACGCGGCGAACGCGTCCTTCATCGACTTGGGGTCGCGCTCGGAGAGGTCGAACTCGTAGATGTAGCCGAACAGTCCCTGGTCCTCGCGGAAGTTGACGACGCCCTTCAGGTAATAGGCGTAGTCGACGTTCGGATGGTTGGGATAGGTCCGGATGAAGCGGTCGAGCGAGCTGATCGCGGTCGGCGTCTCGGCCGCGCGGTAGCTCGCGTACGCGCTCTCGAGCATCGCCTGCTGCGCGTAGCGGCCGTAGGGAAAGCGCGCCTCGAGCGTCTCGAACAGCTTCACCGCCCGCGTATAATTTCCCTCGAGCAGCGAATCGTGCGCGGTGCGATAGAGGCGGTCGGCGGACCAGGTCGAGGTCTCGTCCTTGACTTCGGGCAGGAGGCCGCAGCCGCTCGCCAGGAGGGCGGCGAAGAGGACGAGCGCGAGCGAACGGACCAAAGCGGCCATCGGACCGACAGACGTTGCAGAACGACCAGTATAGCCGAGCCGCCGCGGCGCCTCGCCTCGCGCTCACGGTGCCGCCGGAATGCGCCGGCCTGCGCCTCGATCAGGCGCTGGCGCGCCTGCTCCCCGAGCATTCGCGCAGCCGGCTCAAAGGCTGGATCGACGCCGGGCGCGTGATCGTCGACGGCGCGGCTGCCGCGCCGCGCCGCAAGCTCGCGGGCGGCGAACGCATCGACGTCGAGCCCGACGCGGCCGACGTCGCCGTCGCCGCTGCGCCGCAGGCGATCGACCTCGCGATCGTGCACGAGGACGACGCGACGATCGTCGTCGACAAGCCCGCCGGACTGGTCGTGCATCCGGGCGCCGGCAACCGCGACGGCACGCTGCTCAACGCGCTGCTGCACCGTTATCCGGAGCTCGCGACGATCGCGCGCGCCGGCATCGTGCACCGGCTCGACAAGGACACCAGCGGCCTGATGGTCGTCGCCCGCACGCCGGTCGCGCAGACCGATCTCGTGCGCCAGCTCGCCTCGCGCGGCGTGAAGCGCGAGTACCTCGCGGTCGTGCGCGGCGACGTCGCGAAGGCCGTGACGATCGACGCGCCGATCGGACGCCACCCGGTCCACCGCACGTCGATGGCGGTGGTCGAGCGCGGCAAGGAGGCGCGCACGCATGTCGCGCCGGTCGAGCGCTTCGGCGTGGCGACGCTCGTGCGCTGCACGCTCGAGACCGGACGCACGCACCAGATCCGCGTGCACCTGATGGCCATCGACCATCCGCTCGTGGGCGACCCGACCTACGGCGCGCGGCGCACCACGGCCGGCGTCCCGGCGTTCGGGCGACAGGCGCTGCATGCGCACCGGCTCGGCTTCGCGCATCCGGTCACGCGGCGCGCGCTGGCGTTCGAGTCGCCGGCGCCCGCCGATTTCGCCGCACTGTTGGTGGCCCTGCGGTCGACGGCGCGATGACCCCGCCGGCACGCTCGGCCTTGCACGCACGCCTCGACGCCGCCGGGCTCGACTGGATCGTTCCGGCGTGGGCGGCACCCGCGCACGTGATAGCGCTGTCGACGACCAAGGCGGGCGGCATCGCAGGTGCGTTCGACCCGGGGCCGTCGCGTGCGGGCGAAGCCGCCTCGCCGTCGCACGTCGCAGCGGACCGCGCGCGCCTGGCCTCGTTCCTGCCGGCGCCGCCCGTCTACCTGCACCAGGTGCACGGCAGGGCCGTCGCCGCGATCGACCCTTCGAACCACGAGCGTGCGCGCGCCGATCCCCCGGACGCCGACGCCGCGCTGACGCGTACGCCCGGCATCGCGCTCGCGGTGCGCGCCGCCGATTGCCTGCCGGTCCTGTTCACCGATCGCTCGGGCAGCGTCGTCGCCGCGGCGCACGCGGGGTGGCGCGGCCTCGCGGCAGGCATCCTGGAAGCCACGCTCGACGCCATGGCCGTCGCGCCACGCGAGATCGTTGCCTGGATCGGTCCGGCGATCGGGCCGCGCGCATTCGAGGTCGGCCGCGACGTGCTCGACGCCTACGCGACCCGCGAACCCGCCGACGAAGCCTGCTTCACGCCCCACGCCGACGGCAAGTGGCTCGCCGACCTGCCCGGCCTTGCGCGCCGGCGGCTCGCGCGCGCGGGCGTCCACGACATCGGTGGCGGAACCTGGTGCACGGTCACCGACGCCGCGCGCTTTCATTCGTGGCGGCGCGAACGCAGCTCCGGTCGCATGGCGACCGCCATCGCCATCGCGCCACGCCGGGGCGAATGAGTGTTGTGGGTCGGGCTTCGGCCCGACAACACCGAGTGCTGTGGGTCGGGCTTCAGCCCGACGAATTCGATTCCGGTCACGCCGTCCGGCTGAAGACGGACCCACGGAACCCAGAGCGCGCCTTCGCTATACTGCGAGCCCCCTTCGCGCCGCGGGCTTCGACGCCGCCCGGTACGCTTGCCGACCCTCGCCCTCATCGTCGTCGCCGCGCTCGCCGGCGGCGTGATCTCGACCGTGGTCGCCGGCTTCACGCTCGCACTCGGGCCGGCCTGGATCTCGCGCCTGGTGAGCTTCGCGGTCGGCGCGCTGCTCGGCGCCGTGTTCCTCGAGCTGGTGCCTCACGCGCTCGAGACCGGCAGCGCGCGCGAGGTGATGCTCGTCATGCTGGCCGGCCTGCTGGCGTTCTTCCTGCTCGAGAAGATGGTGCTGTGGCGCCACAGCCACGGCCACGAGCAGCACGACGACCGGGCCGACGAAACGGAGCACGACCACGCGCTGCACGGCCACGACGGCGGCCGCTCGGGCCTGATGATCCTGGTCGGCAACGGGGTGCACAATTTCTGCGACGGCATCGTGATCGCGGCGTCGTTCCTCGCGGACCCGGCGCTCGGCTTCGCTGCAACCGTCGCGATCGTCGCGCACGCGCTGCCGCAGCAGGTCGGCGACTTCGCCGTGCTCGTCCACTCGGGCTATACGCGGCCGCGCGCCTTCGGCGTCAACGTCGCGACCGGGCTCGCCACGCTGGCGGGCGCGCTCGGCGCCTGGTTCGCGCTCTCCGACATGCAGCAGGTGCTGCCCTACGTGCTCGCGCTCGCGGCGGCGAGCCTGCTCTACGTCGCGGTCGCCGACCTGATCCCCAGCCTGCACCGGCGCCCCGAGCCGCTCGAGACGGCGAAGCAGTCAGCGCTGATCGCCGCCGGCATCGGCGTCATCGCCGTGGTGCACGCGCTCCTCGAGCGTTGACACCCGCGCTCGCGCGCCACGCCGGGTGCGCAGGTGCGTGAGCTTCACCCACGCGTACAACGCGACCGGCGCGACGCCGGCGGCGGCGAAGAACGCGAGCCCGCCCAGCGCCGACGACCAGGTGAGCGCCATCGTGCCGATCACGAACAGCCACGCCATGATCACGAGGTGCATCGCAGGACGCCCGACGTTGTGAGGAGCGGCCGTCGCACGATACCATCGGGACGAGTTCGACGCGCCGCGTCCCGCCCCGCATGAGCCGTCCCCACGCCGCACCCGCCTCCGCCGCGACGCCGCCCGCCTTTCCGGTGTGGTCGGACCTCGCCGACGACTGGTCGCGCATCGCGCAGGAGTGGTCGAACTGGTGGACACGCACCGCGCTCCCGCACGCGGCACCGGGCGCGCCCTCCGCGGTCCCGACCGAGTTCGCGGTCGATCCGGTCGTCGCCGCGACCATCACCGAGCGTTACGCCGAGCAATTCCAGGCGCTGTGGCAGGCGCTGATCGCCGCGGGCAGCGCACCCCCCGCGATCGTCGAGCCGAAGGCGGGCGACCGGCGCTTCGACGACGCCGCCTGGCGCGAACAACCGTGGTTCGCGTGGCTCAAGCAGAGCTACCTGCTCTACGGCGATTACCTGCGCGAGCTGGCCGCCGCGAGCCGCCTGCCCGACCGGGACAAGCGCCGGCTCGCGTTCATGACGCGCCAGTTCGTCGACGCGATGGCGCCGACCAATTTCGCCGCGACCAATCCCGAGGTGATCGCCGAGGCGGTGCGCACCGAAGGAGCGAGCCTGGTCAACGGCCTCGCGAACCTGGTGGGAGACGTCGGGCGCGGCCGCATCTCGATGAGCGACGAGTCGGCGTTCGTCGTCGGCCGCGACCTCGCGACGACGCCCGGCCAGGTCGTGTTCCGCAACGCGCTCGTCGAGCTGATCCAGTACGCCCCGTCGACGCCGACCGTGCACCGGCGCCCGCTCCTGATCGTGCCGCCGTGCATCAACAAGTTCTACATCCTCGACCTGCGACCGGCCAACTCGTTCGTGCGCCATGCGGTGGCCCAGGGGCACACGGTGTTCATGGTCTCGTGGCGCAACATCCCGCCCGAGCTCGGCCACCTCTCCTGGGACGACTACCTGACCGACGGCGTGCTCGCGGCGCTCGACGCGGTGAAGGACGTCTCGGGCAGCCGCACCGTCAACGCGCTCGGCTTCTGCGTTGGCGGCACGCTGCTCGCGTGCGCGCTCGCGGTGCTCGCGGCGCGCAAGGATCGCAGCGTCGAAAGCGCCACGTTCCTGACGACGATGCTCGACTTCGCCGACCCGGGCGAGATCGGCGTCTACGTGACGCCCGAGTTCCTCGCCGCGCGCAAGCCTGCGCTGTGCGCCGGCGCCCGCATGCACGGTTCAGAGCTCGCCGGCGCGTTCGCGAGCCTCCGCGCGAACGAGCTGGTGTGGAGCTACGTCGTGCGCAACTACCTCAAGGGGAAGACGCCGCCGGCGTTCGACCTCCTGTACTGGAACGGCGACTCGGCCAACCTGCCCGGACCGATGTACGCGACCTACCTCGCCGACTTCTACATCGGCAATCGCCTGGTCGAGCCTGGCGCGCTGACGATGGTCGGCGAAACGATCGACCTGGGCCGCATCACGATGCCGCTCTACGTCTACGCGTCGCGCGAGGACCACATCGTGCCGTGGAAGTCGGCGTGGCGCACCACCGAGCTCTGCGGCGCAGGCGACGTCACGTTCGTCCTCGGCGCGTCCGGCCACATCGCCGGCGTCGTCAACCCGCCCGACCCGCCGCGGCGCAGCCATTGGGTCAACGAGCTCTTGCCCGACGATGCCGAGGCCTGGCTCGCGCGCGCCGACGAAGTGACGGGGAGCTGGTGGCCGCATTGGTGGCGCTGGCTCGCGCCGCACGGCGGACCGCGCATCGCCGCGCCGAAGTCGCCGGGCAATGCGGACCACCCGCCGCTTGGTCCCGCGCCCGGACGCTACGTCGTCGAGCCGAGCGGCTGAATCGCCCGGCACGAGCTCCGCGGCCCGCCCTCCCCGCCTGCGTTACCATGCAGGAATCGCGGGCACGAATGTCGGCCCGCGCCTCCCGGAGACTCCCGCATGACCGACATCGTCATCGTCGCCGCCTTGCGCACCGCCATCGGCAAGTTCGGCGGCGCGGTGGCCAGGACGCCGGCGCCGGAGCTCGGCGCCACCGTGATCCGCGCGCTGCTCGAGAAGACCGGCGTCAAGCCCGAGGCCGTCTCGGAAGTGATCCTCGGCCAGGTGCTCGCGGCCGGCAGCGGCCAGAACCCCGCCCGGCAGTCGTCGCTGAAGGCGGGACTGCCGCACGCAATCCCCGCGATGACCATCAACAAGGTGTGCGGCTCCGGCCTCAAGGCCGTGATGCTCGCCGCGCAGGCGGTGCGCTGCGGCGACGCCGACATCGTGATCGCGGGCGGCCAGGAGAACATGAGCGCGGCACCGCACGTGCTGCCCGGATCACGCGACGGCTTCCGCATGGGCGACGCGAAGCTCGTCGACACGATGATCGTCGACGGCCTGTGGGACGTCTACAACCAGTATCACATGGGCGTCACCGCCGAGAACGTGGCGAAGAAGTACGGCGTCACGCGTGCCGCGCAGGACGCGTTCGCGGTCGCGAGCCAGCAGAAGGCGGAGGCCGCACAGAAGGCCGGCCGCTTCGCCGCGGAGATCGTTCCGGTCATGATCCCGCAGCGCAAAGGCGACCCGCTCGCGTTCGCCGCCGACGAGTTTCCCAAGCACGGAACGACGCTCGACAGCATCGCGGGGCTCAAGCCCGCGTTCGCGAAGGACGGCTCGGTGACGGCCGCCAATGCCTCGGGCCTCAACGACGGGGCGGCCGCGGTGATGGTGATGAGCGCCGCGCGCGCGAAGGAGCTCGGGCTCGCGCCGATCGCGACGGTCCGCGCGTACGCGTCGTCGGGCGTCGATCCTGCGATCATGGGCATGGGCCCGGTGCCCGCCTCGCGCCGCGCGCTCGAGAAAGCGGGCTGGAAGGCGGCCGACCTCGACCTGATGGAGATCAACGAGGCGTTCGCGGCGCAGGCCTGCGCGGTCAACCAGGAGATGGGCTGGGACACCGCGAAGATCAACGTGAACGGCGGCGCGATCGCGCTCGGCCACCCGATCGGCGCCTCCGGCTGCCGCGTGCTGGTCACGCTGCTGCACGAGATGCAGCGCCGCCACGCGCGCAAGGGCCTGGCCTCGCTGAGCATCGGCGGCGGCATGGGCGTCGCGCTCGCGGTCGAGCGGCACGCATAGTCCACGAACACTACGGCCGGGCGCGAGGCGCCGGCCCGACGACGTCGTCCATCACCAGAGGAGGAACGCATCATGCCCTTGAAGACACCGCGCGTGGCCCTCGTCACCGGCGGCATGGGGGGACTGGGCGAGGCGATCTGCATCAAGCTCGCCGCCCTGGGCTACAAGGTCGTCACCACCTACTCGCCGGGCAACACCAAGGCCGCCGAGTGGCTCGACACCATGAACAAGCAGGGCTACGGCTTTCGCGCCTATGCGTGCGACGTCGCCGACTACGATTCGTCGGCCGCCTGCGCGGCGAAGGTGGCGAGCGAGGCCGGGCCGATCGACGTGCTGGTCAACAACGCCGGCATCACGCGCGACATGACCTTCAAGAAGATGGACAAGGTCAACTGGGACGCCGTGATGAAGACCAACCTCGACTCCTGCTTCAACATGACCAAGCAGGTGTGCGACGGCATGCTCGAGCGCGGCTGGGGCCGCATCATCAACATCTCGTCGGTGAACGGCCAGAAGGGCGCGTTCGGGCAGACCAACTACTCGGCCGCGAAGGCCGGCATGCACGGGTTCAGCAAGGCGCTCGCGCTCGAGGTCGCGCGCAAGGGCGTCACCGTGAACACGATCTCGCCCGGCTACATCGGAACGAAGATGGTGATGGCGATTCCGAAGGACGTGCTCGACAGCAAGATCATCCCGCAGATCCCGATGGGCCGGCTCGGCAAGCCCGAGGAAGTCGCCGGGCTGGTGGCGTACCTGTCCAGCGACGAGGCGGCGTTCGTCACCGGGGCGAACATTGCGATCAACGGCGGGCAGCATATGTTCTGATGGATCTCGGGTGAAAAAAATGCGGACGGCGGCCGAACGGCCGCCGTTCCATTTTCTACAGCACCGAGCGCAAGGCGGCGTCGCGCGTCGCCGCGCGCATAAAAAACGCCCCGCATTGTGGCGGGGCGTGAAGCGTATCGTTCCAGGAGGAGGGGAAGCGATACGTGTGCGACTGGCGCCGCACGTCGCCATTGTCGCGCCGGCGCGCTAGACGGAAAAACCTAGACGGCGCGACAATGGCGACGTGCGGCGCCAGTCGCACACGTATCGCTTCCCCTCCTCCTGGAACGATACGCTTCACGCCCCGCCACAATGCGGGGCGTTTTTTATGCGCGCGCTCGCGACACCTGGCGTGCTCGATGGTGTAGAAAATGGAACGGCGGCCGCTCGGCCGCCGTCCGCATTTTTGTTCATCCAAGCGCCATCAAAACATATGCTGCCCGCCGTTGATCGCAATGTTCGCCCCGGTGACGAGGGCCACGCGCGGTGTCTTCAAGGGCATGATGCGTTCCTCCTCTGGTGATGGACGACGTCGTCGGGCCGGCGCCTCGCGCCCGGCCGTAGTGTTCGTGGAC
>DATLIR010000146.1:0-10065 GCA_035539315.1 Casimicrobiaceae bacterium | reverse complement strand
GAAAGACGGCCTGGTCACTTCCGCGATCCACGGCGACCGAACGCAGGCCGCGCGCCTCGAGGCGCTGGCCGCTTTCAAGGACGCGAAGCTCGAAATCCTGGTCGCAACCGACGTCGCCGCGCGCGGCCTCGACATCGACGACCTGCCGCTCGTCGTCAACTACGAGCTGCCGCACGTTCCCGAGGATTACATCCACCGCATCGGCCGCACCGGCCGGGCGGGCGCGACCGGCGAGGCGATCTCGCTCGTCGATCCGGCCGAGATGAAATACCTGACCGAGATCGAGAAGCTCCTGAAGAAGACGATCCCGATCTCGACGCCCGAAGGCATCGATCTCGCACGCCCGGCGGGCGAGCGTCGCGAGCGCCGCGAGCGCGGACGTCCGGCGGGCGAGGCGCCGCGCGAGCGCGCCGAGCGCACGCCGAGCGCCCTGGTGCCGCGCACGCCGCGTGCGCCGCGCGCCGAGCGGACCCAGCGCAACGAGCGTCCCGCAGGCGAGTCGCGCGCGACGCGCGAGGCCGAGCGTGAGGCGGCCTACGCGAAGAACCCGGACCAGCCGATGGTCGCATCGGCACCGGCCGTCAATGGCTCGCGCCCGGCCGCGCCCCTGCGGCGTGGCTTCGGCGCCCACCAGCCGGTGCCTGCGCTGCTGATGAAGCGTCCGTCCGCCCCTGCGCCGAGCGCGCACGCCGCGCCCACCGCGGACGCCGCGCCGTCGGCCGCGCCCGAGACCGAGCGGGCGTAATTCCGCCGCGCGGCGCGGCGGCGGCGCGCGGGACTCACCGCATGCCCGACGTCGTCGTCGCGCTATGCCGCGCGGGCTTCGAGGCCGAGGCTTGGGCTGACCTGGCGGCCATCGCGCGCGCCGCCGGTGTCGCGCTCGATGCACCCGCATCGCCTTGCCCGGCGATCTCGATCGCGGGCGCACCCTCGCTCGACGTCGCCGCGTGGCGCCGCGCGGCGCGCGAGCATCCCCCGATCTTCATCCGCAGCCTGTTCACCGGGAGCGGTCCCCATGCGATCGCGACGCGCGATGCCGCGCGTCCCGATCGCATCGCGCCACTGGTCGCGGCCTTCGTCGCGCTGGCGCAGCGCCCGGGGCACGCACCGCCGTGGCTCGCGCCCTGGATCGAATACCCGGATACCAACGACGGCAAGGCGCTGTCGACGCTCGCGAGCGCGCTCGACGCGCGCCTTGCCGCCGCGCTGCGCGAGCGCGGCCTCGTCGCCGAAACGACGACGCTTCGCGCGCACGTGCTGCTCGTCGACGGCGCGACCGCTTACGTCGGCACCAGCGATCCGTCCACGGGCAGCCGCTGGCCGCTCGGCATTCCCCGCCTGCGCGTGCCGCGCGAGGCGCCGTCGCGTTCGACGCACAAGCTGGCCGAAGCGATCGCGGTGTTCCTGGGCGAGCGCGAGAGCGAGCTGCTGCACGCAGGACAATCCGCCGTCGACCTCGGCGCCGCGCCAGGCGGCTGGACCTGGCTGCTCGTCGACCGCGGGCTACAGGTGACGGCGGTGGACAACGGCGCGCTCGCCCCCGCGCTCGCCCGCGACACCAACGTCGAGCACGTGCGCGCGGACGGGCTCAAGTGGCGGCCGCGCCGGCCCGTCCACTGGCTCACCTGCGACATCGTCGAGCGTCCGGTCCGCGTCGCCGCGCTGGTCGGCGAGTGGATCGCGTCCGGCAATGCGGAGAGCGCCATCTTCAACCTCAAGCTGCCGATGAAGAAGCGCCACGAGGAAGTCGCGCGCTGCGCGGCGCTGATCGGCGAGCGCCTCGCGGCCGCCGGGGTCGAGGCGACGCTCGCGTTTCGCCAGCTCTACCACGACCGCGAGGAGGTGACGGGGTATGTCGCCCGCCGCCCGCCTCACTCGTCGGGCAGGATGCCCAGGCGTCGGTAGATCGGCCGGATGTCGACGGCGAGGCGCGGCAGGAGCCGCAGGAACGCGAGCCCGCCGACGAGGCAGGCGACCCCGTTGATCAGGAACGCGTTCTGCACGCCGATCGCGCCGGCGAGGACCCCGGCGGTGATGTGGCCGAGTGGCGCGACACCCAGGAACGCGAGCGTGTAGAAGCCGGCCACGCGGCCGCGCAACCGGTCATCGACGATCGTCTGCAGGATGGTGTTCGACGACGCGGCGGCGAGCGTGACGCCTCCGCCGATCGGAACCATCAGCGCGAGCGCGAGCCAGAAGACCGACAGGTGCGAGAACGCCGCGAGCGCGGCGCCGCTCGCGAGCGCCGCGCTCGCGATCACGCGTCCGAGCCCCCGCACCGATCCGCGGCCGGCGAGCCACACCATCGCGACCAGCGCGCCGCTGCCTGCCGCCGCCAGCAGGAAGCCGAGCGTCTGCGGGCCGCCGGCAAAGTGCACCTTCGCGTAGATCGGCATGAGCGAGCTGTACGGCACGATCGTGAACGACATCAGCGCGACCAGCGCCAACAGCGCGCGCGCCGGCGCGAAACCCAGCGCATAGCGCGCACCTTCGACGAAGAGCGGCCACCAGCCGGCGTCCGCATGGGCGCGGACGTGCGCGGGCCAGCGGATGCGCGAGAGCGCGAACAGCACGGCCAGGAACGACAGCGCATTGATCCCGAAGCACACCGCCTCGCTCGTCACCGCGAGCAGCAGGCCGGCGAGCGCGGGACCGACGACGCGCGCGGCATTGACCATCATCGAGTTGAGCGCGATGGCATTCGCGAGGTCGGCGCGATCGTCGACGAACAGGACGTAGGACGACTGGCGCAGCACGACGTCGAAGGTCTGCGCGACCGACAGGAACAGCGCGAGCGCGATCAGGTGGCCGACCTGCACCACGCCGAGCGCCGTGATGACGGTGAGCGTCACCGCCTGCAGCATCAGCAGCGACTGCGTCAGAAGAAGGGCATTGCGACGGTTGACGCGATCGACCATCACGCCGGCGAACGGCCCGAGCGCGAGCATGCCGACGTTGGCGCAGAACGCGACCACGCCGAGCAGCACCGCCGATTCGGTCAGGCGCCAGGTGAGCCAGCCCATCGCCACCTGCTGTGCCCAGGTGCCGATCAGCGACAGGCCCTGGCCGGTGAAGAAGAGCCGGTAGTTGCGATGGCGCAGCGCGCGAAACGTGCGGCGCGTCCGCGCGACCAGGTCCCCGATCACGCCGGCGCCGTTCCGTCGCGGACGCGGGTCACGTCTGGTCGTGGCCGATCCACTTGGCGACCGTCGGCGCCTCGTACGCGGAGAAGCGGTCGAGCAGTCGGTCGGGGTCGGTGTCGACGACGAGCATCGCGCGGTGCTCGGGCTTCAGGAACTGCGCGTCGCTCGCGCCGTCCAGGAACGCGACGAGCTGGTCGTAGAACCCGGCCGCGTTGAGCAGGCCGCACGGCTTGCGGTGCCAGCCCAGCTGCGCCCAGGTCCAGATCTCGAACAGCTCCTCGTAGGTGCCGAGGCCGCCGGGGAGCGCGACGAAGCCGTCGGCGAGCTCCGCCATCCGCGCCTTGCGCTCGTGCATCGACGGCGTGACGACCAGCTCGCTCAAGCCGGTGTGCGCGAGCTCCTTGTTCATCAGCGCCTCCGGGATCACGCCGACGACCTGGCCGCCGGCCGCGAGCGCCGCATCGGCGATGACGCCCATCAGGCCGACGCGACCGCCTCCGGTGACGAGGCCGATCCCGCGTCGGGCGAGCGTCGTCCCCATCGCCTGCGCGGCACGCGCATACGCGGGATCGCGGCCCCGGTTCGCGCCGCAGTAGACGCAGACGCGCTCGATCCGCATCGCGCGGCTAGCCCGACAGGCGGCGCAGCTGCTCGTCAAGCTTCGCGAGCTTCGCCTCGAAGCCGGCGAGCCGGACGCGCTCCTGCTCGACCACCGCGGCCGGCGCGCGCGCGACGAAGCTCTCATTGCCGAGCTTCGCCTTCGCGCGGATCACGTCGCCTTCGGTCGCAGCGCGCTCCTTCGCCAGGCGCTCGCGCTCGGCGGCGGGATCGACCTTGACGTCGAGCATGATGCGCAGCTTGTCGACGATCTCGACGGGTGCGTCGCGCGCGGGCAAGGTATCGACGATCCGGAAATCGGACAGCCGCGCCAGCGCCATCACGTAGGGCTTGAACTCCCCCACCCCATAGGCGGCGATGTCGCCGGTCACCAGGAGATCGACTTTGACTCCGGGCGCCAGGCCCATCGCCGATCGAAGGGATCGAGTCGCATCGACGATCTGCTTCAACGTCCCGACGCGCGCTGAATCGAGCGGGAATCGGAGGGCGTCGTTCGGCGTCGGGAACGGCGCGAGCGAGATCGTCTCGCCGCTCTTGCCGGCGAGCGGCGCGACCGTCTGCCACAGCTCCTCGGTGATGAACGGCATGAACGGGTGCGCAAGGCGCAGCGTCGCCTCGAGCTCGCGCACCAGGACCGCGCGCGTGCGGCGGGCCGCGGCCGCGTCACCAGCCGCGTCGGCCTGCGCGAGCTGCACCTTGGCGAGCTCGACGTACCAGTCGCAGTACTCGTCCCACACGAACTCGTAGAGCGCCTTGGCGGCCAGGTCGAAGCGGTAGCCCGCGAGACCTTCGATGACATCCGCCTTCGCCTGCTGCACGCGTCCGAGGAGCCAGCGGTCGATGAACGAGAGCTCGGCGGGGACCAACGGGCCGGACTGGACCTCCCTGCCCTCGACGTTCATCAGCACGAACCGCGTCGCGTTCCACAGCTTGTTGCAGAAGTTGCGGTAGCCCTCGCAGCGGTTCAGGTCGAAGTTGAGCGTGCGACCGAAGGTCGCGAGGCTCGCGAACGTGAAGCGGAGCGCGTCCGCGCCGAACGACGGGATGCCGTTCGGGAACTGCCGGCGCGTGCGCTTCGCGATCGACTCCGCCTGGCGCGGATCCATCAGGTTCGCGGTGCGCTTGGCGACCAGCCCCTCGGTGTCGATGCCGTCGATCAGGTCGAGCGGATCGAGCACGTTGCCCTTCGACTTCGACATCTTCTGGCCCTCCTCGTCGCGCACGATCGCGTTGATGTACACGTCGTGGAACGGGATGCGGCCGGTGAACCAGGTCGTCGTCATGATCATGCGCGCGACCCAGAAGAAGATGATGTCGAAGCCGGTGACGAGCACCGATGAGGGCAGGAAGGTGCGCAGGTAAGCGTTGGCGGCGTCGGTTTCGGCGTCGCCGGTCCAGCCGAGCGTCGAGTGGCACCACAGCGCCGAGCTGAACCACGTGTCGAGCACGTCGGGGTCGCGCGTCAGGCTCGTGACCGCGTCGCCCGTCTTCGCCCGCGCCTGGCGGTGCGCGTCGTCCTCGCTGCGCGCGACATAGACGTTGCCCGCCTCGTCGTACCAGGCCGGGATCTGGTGGCCCCACCAGAGCTGGCGCGAGATGCACCAGTCCTGCAGGTTGCGGATCCAGTGCAGATAGGTGGCGATCCATTCGTCGGGCACGAAGCGCAGGTGCTCTCCCGCGCCGGGCCCGCGGCCCGGCAGCCCCTTCGCGTCGACCGCCGCGAGGCAGATCTCCTGGATCGACTCGCCGGGAAAGTACGGATGCGTTGCCGGCCCCGGCTTGGTCGTGGCGACGAACCACTGGTCGGTGAGCATCGGCTCGACCACCTCGCCGGTGCGGCCGCAGCGCGGCACGATCATCTTGTGCGGCTTCTCGGACACGACGAGGCCGAGCGCCGCCAGGTCGGCGAGCACCGCCTTGCGCGCGACGTAGCGGTCCATGCCGCGGTACTTCGCCGGCGCGTTGTCGTTGATCCGCGCCTCGAGGTCGAGCACGGCAAGCGCGGGCAGGCCGTGCCGTTGGCCGATCTGCCAGTCGTTGAAATCGTGCGCGGGCGTGATCTTGACCGCCCCGGTGCCGAACTCGCGGTCGACGTAGTCGTCGCCGATCACCGGGATGTCGCGCTGCGCGAGCGGCAGCCGCACCTTCGTGCCGATGAGATGCCGGTAGCGCTCGTCCTCGGGATGCACGGCCACCGCGGTGTCGCCCAGCATCGTCTCCGGCCGCGTCGTCGCCACCACCAGCGATCCGGAGCCGTCGGCCAGCGGGTAGCGGAGCTCCCACAGCCTGCCTTGCTCCTCCTCGCTGTCGACCTCGAGATCCGACACCGCCGTGCCGAGCTTGGGGTCCCAATTGACCAGCCGCTTGCCGCGGTAGATGAGCCCGTCCTCGTGCAGCCGAACGAAGGTCTCGACGACCGCGGCCGAGAGGCCCGCGTCCATCGTGAAGCGCTCGCGCGTCCAGTCGCAGGACAGGCCGAGCCGGCGCATCTGGCGCGTGATCGCGCCGCCCGACGCCTCTTTCCACGACCACACGCGCTCGACGAACGGCTCGCGCCCCATGTCGTGGCGCGAGGTGCCCTCCGACTTGAGCTGCTGCTCCACGACGATCTGCGTCGCGATGCCCGCGTGGTCGGTGCCGACCTGCCACAGCGTGTTGTCGCCGCACATCCGGTGCCAGCGGACCATCACGTCCATCAGCGTCTGCTGGAACGCGTGGCCCATGTGCAGCGTGCCGGTGACGTTCGGCGGCGGCAGCTGGATGCAGAACGGGCGGGCGCCGGGGCGCATCGACGGCCGGAACCAGCCGCGCGACTCCCACAGCGGATACCACTTCGCCTCGACGGCGTGCGGCTCGAAGCTCTTCGCCAGTTCCATGGAGGAGCGCCGGCGCGCGCCGGAGCAAAAGCGTGAAATTATAGCGGAACCGCCGCGGCGGCCCGCGCGCGCCTCGCTCGCGTGGCGTTTCAGGTGCCGATGACGCCGCCGTCGTTGCGCCGGATCACGATCGTCCCCGAGCGCGGCCGCCGACCCGGCCCATCGGGCCACGACGACAGCTTGTTGACGTTGGCCGGATCGCTGAACTCGCTGTTGGTCTCGCCCGGATGCTGGATGTTGACGAACATCGTGCGGTTGTCCGGCGTCATGATGACGCCGGTGATCTCGCACTTGTTCGGGCCGGTCAGGAAGCGGCGCACCTCGCGCGTCGCCGGATCGCACGCGAGCATCACGTTATTGCCAAGATTCGCGTAGTCGCCCGACTTCTCGCCGACGAGGTTGGTCGAGATGTCGGTCTGGATCCACAGCACGCCGCGCGGATCGAACCACAGCCCGTCGGGGCTCCCGAAAGCGTCGCCGTTGACGTTGCCCTTCTTGTCGGCATCGGCGAGCCGGGGATCGCCGGCCAGGATGAAGATCTCCCAGGAGAACGCGAGCGAGGTGTGGTCGTTGCCGTCCTCGCGCCAGCGCAGGATGTGGCCGAATACGTTGTTGTCGCGCGGGTTCGCGCCGCCCGCGACGGGCATTCCGGGTTTGCCTCGATCCGAGTTGTTGGTGAGCGTCACGTAGACGTCGCCGGACGCGGCGTCCAGCGACAGCCACTCGGGCCGGTCCATCGGCGTCGCACCGACCGCAGTGCCCGCCAGTCGCGCCTTCACCAGCAACTCGGCCTGGTCGGCGAAGCCCTTGTCGGGCGTGAGCCCCGCCAACCCATGCACCAGCGGCAGCCAGGCACCGCGGCCGTTCGCGTCGAAGCGTGCGACGTAGAGCGTTCCTTCGTCCAGCGTGGCCGGGTTCGGCACGCCGCCGGCGTAGCCGTGCCGACTCACGAACTTGTAGATGTGCTCGTTGCGGCGGTCGTCGCCCATGTAGACGACGACGCGACCGTTCTTCGCGACGTGCGTGAGCGCCACCTCATGCGACCAGCGGCCCAGCGCCGTGCGCTTGACCGGCGTCGACTGCGCGTCGAGCGGATCGATCTCGACGACCCAGCCGAAGCGGTTGACCTCGTTGGGATGCTTCGTGAGGTCGAAGCGATCGTCGAAGCGATCCCAGCCGTAGCGGCTGCGCCGCCCGACGCCGGCGCGGCGATGGTCGGCGTTGCGCTCGTCACCGTTGGAGAAGTAGTTCTGGAAATTCTCCTCGCAGGTGAGGTAGGTGCCCCACGGCGTGTAGCCGTGCGCGCAGTTGTTGAGCGTGCCGAGCGACGAGCGGCCGGTCGGGTCGGCCGGCGTCTGCATGGTCGCGTTGCCGGCGCAGGGGCCGGCGATGCGCATCGGCGTCGCCGCGTGAATGCGTCGCGCGTAACGCGACGGCCGCACGACGCGCCAGCCGTCGGCCGCGCGCTCGACCTCGATCACCGAGACGCCGACCGCGTGCTGCGACTTGCGCACCTTCTCCGCGGTGAGGTTGTCGTGGCCGTCGCGGTGCAGCAGCCCCTCGTCGGTGTACTCGTGGTTCATCGCGAGCACGCCGCGGCGGTTGGGGTCGGCACCGGGGATCGCGAAGTAATGCATGCCGTCGTGATGCATGCCCGACTGGACCGCCTGGTCGGCCGCCGACGACGAGGCGTCGGCGGTCAGCGCCGGCAACTGGCCCGCGACGCCGACCGGCTCGCCCCAGCGGATCAGCACCTCGGCCGAGTAGCCGGCCGGAACCCGCACCGCGTCGTCCCACGAGACCGGCACCGACGCGAAGCCGAGCCGTGGCGCGCCGGACGCGGGCGACATCGCACAGCCGCCGAACGGCACGCCGAGCACTGCGGCGACCGCGGAGCCCAGCCCACCGGCGAGCACGCGACGGCGTGCGACGTCGAGAGGAACCGGCGTCGGTTCGAAGAGCGTCGTAAGCGACATGCCGGAACCTCCGGTCGATGGGCGACCCGGAGATTATCGTTCGATGGCGGCGCAGAGGATAGTCGGCCGTTTCGCCGCGATGCAACACGACGACGCTTCCGAAGCGCCGGACGTCACCACGTCCGGTGACGAGCCGAAGCGCTATTTCGTGGGCGCTTCGCGGCCCGGGACCGGCAGCGGTGCGTCAGGCGCCAACCTTGCGGTCCCGACCTGCGCCGCGTCGGTGAGCCGGTACAGCACGCCGTTGGGATCGTCCTTCAGCACCGCAAAGCGCCCCGACACCACGATCGGCTGGAGCGTGTAGCCGACCGGCTCCCTGGCCATCACCTCGACCACCGCCTCGGGGCCGGCGGGCAGGCAAAACCCGCAGTGCGGCGGGACGGCCGAGATCAGGAAATGCTTCTGCCGGTCGCCGAGGTCGAGCGGAATCATGAAGCCCTGCACGCGCTGCTCGCGCGCGTCGAGCACGAGGATGGGTGGCGCGAATTGAGGGATCATCCGGTTACCCTGCTTCACGGGCTCGACTTGCGCGAGCGCCTTCCACGACACGACGTCGGGACGCTCCGGAAGCACCTGGCCGGAGAATTCCGACGCGCTGGGCAGACCGGCCGCCGGAACGTTGGCGTTGAAGGCGAGCGCCGCCGGCGCGACGGCCGCGGCGAGCACGAGAGCGATGAGGCGCGAGATCATGGTCAGGCGTCCGAGAGCGCGGCGGCGACGTCGAGCTTCGATGCGCGCCACGCGGGCCAGCAGGCCGCCAGTATACCGCCGGCGAGCGCGAGCGCCACCACGGCGCCCTCCTGCAGCGACGGGCGCCAGGCGGCGCCGGCAAGCGGCGCGGCGGCCGGCAGCCAGGCTCCGATCGACGCGGCCGCGACGTGTCCGAGCAGGACGCCCAGCAGCGCGCCCGCCAGTGCGAGCGTCACGCTTTCGGCCATCAGCACGAACACCAGGTCGCGGCGGCGCGCGCCGAGCGCGCGCAGGATCGCGAGGTCGTAGCGTCGCTCCTCGAGCGCTTGCGCGAGCGCAACGAACAGCAGCAGCGTCGCGGCCCCCACCAGCACGGCCGCGAACGCGCGGACCAGATCGAGGCCGACGCCGAACACCGTGAACAGGCGCGCCGTCTCGCCCGCGGGCGACGCCGCGACCAGCGCGCTTTGGGCATTGATCTCGCGCGCGAGGCTGGTGGCGGCGAGCGGCGTGGCGTAGCGGACGAGCACCAGCGTGAGCTCGCGATCGTCGTCCTCCTTCACCGCCTTCGCGCCGGAGCCCTTGCCGCTCGCGGGCTTCGCGGGCGCGGGAGTCGCCGCATGGTGACGCTCGTGGACGTCCCAGACGCTCGCGAGCGGCGTCAGCACCAGGCGGTCGACGACGCGACCGGTCGGCGCGAGGATCCCGACCACCGTGTAGGGATCCTCCGCATGCGCGCCGCCGCCGGGGGCGAGGCCATGC
>DATLIR010000145.1:0-7639 GCA_035539315.1 Casimicrobiaceae bacterium | reverse complement strand
CGCATCAGTCGCTTCCCGTGCCCGGCGCCCGCGCGTAGCTCACCGTGAGCATCTCCCACTGGTGACCGTCGGGCTCGTTCCAGTAGACCATGCGTCCGCCCCAGGCCGTGTTGACTGCGCCGTCCTGCGGGCCGCGCACCGAGCTGCGGTAGGCGACGCCGGCGGCCGACAGGCGCGCGAGTATCGCATCGAACGTCTCCTCGTCGACGCGAAAGCAGAAATGCTGCACCGGGAAAGGCCCGTCGTCGTCGATGAAGTCGAGCGTCAGGCCGTCGTTCACGTAGACCGGGGAGAATGGGCCGACGCCGCTCTCCGACCAAGGGACGCCGAGCAGCTCCGCGAGTCGGCGCGCGGCGGCGCGCTGGTCGCGTGCCGACACGATGACGTGGTCGAGCTCGAGGGTCATGGCGTCACGGCGCGATGCGCCAGCGGTCCGGCTCGCGCGGCTCGAACAACTCGATCAGGAGGTCGTCGGGGCCGGCGATCATCACGTAGCGGAAACGGGGCTCGTCGCGCACGGGGTTGCGGAACGCGTAGCCGTTCGCCTGCATGCGGCGCACCAGCGCGTCGAGGTCGTCGGTGGCGATGCCCACGTGGTGCATCGGGCCGCCGCGCGGCCGCGGGGGCGGCTGGTCGTAGACCTGCAGGAAAGCGTTGCCGAGCGCGAGACGCACGTTGCGTGCCCCCGCGGCCTCCCCGTCCCACACCAGCGTCGCGCCGAACATCGTGCGGAAGAAGTCCACCGTCTCGTCGAGGTCCGAGGCGAAGAGGTGGACGTGGTCGAGGCCGACTCGCATGGGATCAGGAGAACGGGCGCCGGCGGTCGAACCGGTGCGCACTGCCGGCTGGGCGTCGCGCCGGGGGCGCAACCCGACCGTGCCAGGCAATGGTAACGCCGCGAGCGGCGTCGGGGTGACCTCAGGTACAGCGGCGGCCCGGGGGTTATTCCCGCGGTCCGGAAAAAAACCCGGTCCACGCGCCGCCGAACGGGATCTCGGAAGGCGCGGCGCGCGAAGGGTGCACGAGCCATTGACGAATTCGGTCATTGTCGCAAAGAATGCCGCGCCGAGGCCCGCGCGCCACATCCGCGCACGCGGCGTTCGCGACAACAGTCCCGAGCCAACGAGGAGACCGCAATGGGCAACACGATGCGCACGATGGGAGTGGCGGTGGCGGGGTCGACGATCCTGCTGGGGTGCGCGCAGATGGCGCAGATGATGGCCAAGCCGGCGGGCCCGCAGAACATGACGTTCTTCGTGACCAGCGTCGGGCCGGGCAAGGGCGCGGACCTCGGCGGGCTCGCCGGCGCCGATCGCCACTGCGCGGCGCTCGCCAAGGCGGCCGGCGGCCCCGACCGCGAATGGCGCGCCTACCTCAGCACGCAGGCCACGGGTCCGCTGACCGACACGAACTTCGTGAACGCGCGCGATCGCATCGGCGCGGGCCCGTGGCAGAACGCGAACGGCGTGGTGGTCGCCAGGAACGTCGCCAACCTGCATTCGTCGAACAACAACGTCAACAAGCAGACGACGCTCGACGAGCGCGGCAACCTGGTCAACGGACGCACCGAGACGCCCAACAAGCACGACATGCTGACCGGCTCGCGCCCGGACGGCACGGCGTTCCCGGGGCCGCCGTTCCCCGACATGACCTGCGGCAACTGGACCAAGGGCGGCACCGAGGGCACCGCGATGACCGGCCATCACGACGCCGCCGGAACGATCCCGGGGGGCTGGGCCATTTCGTGGAACTCGTCACACCCGACTCGCGGTTGCGATCCGGCCACGATCAAGAGCACGGGCGGCGACGGCCTGTACTACTGCTTCGCGGTGAACTAGGCGTCGTGGGCGCAAGGGCCGGGCGGGCGGCCGCAACGCCCCCCGCCCGCCTTGCGTCGGGCCACCCGACTCACTCGACCACCGGCGTCGCCCGCTGCGACGACACGAAGATCGTCGCATCCGTCAGCGCGACGACGTCGTGCTCCTCGCCGGGCTCGGTGAACAGGTAGTCGCCGGCGTCGAGTGCGGCGCCGCCGATCTGCACGCAGCCCGCTAGCACGACCACCTCCTCGGTCCCGTGGTGCGCGTGGCGCGGGAAGCGCGACCCGAGCGCGAGCCGCACGACAGACGAGCGGCCGCCGGTGTCGTTGTGGCGGAACAGGCTCCGCTCGATGCCTGGGTAGTCGGTGGCCTTCCATTCGCGCGTCGCGGCCTGGTTCACGAGCATGGGCGTCCTCCTGAGCGCTAGCGCGCCTCCTGCTGCAGGTAGCGATGCACGAACGCGATCGCCATGCTGCCTTCGCCGACCGCCGAGGCGACGCGCTTGACGGGGCTCAGGCGCACGTCGCCGCACGCGAACACGCCTGGCACGCTCGACTCGAGCAGGTAGGGATCGCGGCCGAGCGACCAGCGCCCGGCCTTGCGGACGTCGTCGCCGGTGAGCACGTAGCCACGCGCATCGCGCGCGATCTCGGCCGGCAGCCAGCCGGTCTCCGCATCGGCGCCGATGAACACGAACAGGCCGCCGGAGTCGTGGCGCGCCACGGCGCCGTCGCCGTCGCGGAGGTCGATCGCCGTCAGGTGCGTGTCGCCGTGCGCCTTGACGACCTCGGAGCGCAGCAGCACCTTCACGTTCGCCTGCGCCGCGAGCTGCTCGATCAGGTAGCGCGACATGCTCGCCTCGAGCGACTCGCCGCGTACGACGAGGGTGACGCTCAGCGCGTGGCTGGCGAAATGCAGCGCGGCCTGGCCGGCCGAGTTGCCGCCGCCGATCAGGTGCACGTCGAGCCCGTGCGTCGCGTTCGCCTCGCTGCGCGCGGCGCCGTACCAGAGCCCCTTGCCGATGAGCCGGTCGAACCCGTCGATCGCGAGCCGGCGCCACGACACGCCCGTGGCGAGGATGACGGTCTGCGCGCGCACGACGGCGTCGCCGTCGAGGTGCACCTCGCGCGTCGCCGGATCGATGCGCACCACGGTGCGCGTGACCAGGATTTCCGCGCGGAGGCGCTTGGCCTGCTGCAACGCGCGGCTCGCGAGTTCGTCGCCGGAGACGCCGCTCGGGAAGCCAAGGTAGTTCTCGATCCGCGACGACGTGCCTGCCTGGCCGCCAGGCGCTTCGCGCTCGATCACCATCGTGCGGAGGCCTTCGGACGCGCCGTACACCGCCGCCGCCAGGCCGGCCGGCCCGCCGCCGATGATCACGGTGTCGTACTCGTCGTGACGCGGCGCGGTCTGGAGGCCGAGGCGCTCGGCCAGCTCGCGCGTGGACGGGCGGCACAGCAGGGCGCCGTCGGCGAACTTGAGCGTCGGGCATTGCGCGTCCTGCGGGCAGGGGCCGTCCCAGCGCGTCGCGACCTCGGGCGCATCGGGCGTCATCCAGTCGAAGCTGATCTGGTTCCGCTCGAGGAAATGCCGAAGCGTGCTGCACGCGTCGTCCCAGCGGTTGCCGATCATGGTCACGCGCGGTTTCGGCGCCTCGGCGGCGATGCCCTGCAAGCCGCCCATGCGCTCGCGCGCGAGCGCACCGACCTTGACCGCGACTTCCGGCGCCGCCGCCGCGATGCCGTAGTACTCCTTGGGCTCGATGCGCACGAGGCGCGACGGCTCGGAGGCGCGGTAGCCACCGACGAACACGGTGCCGAACGTGATCGGCACCTCGCCGAAGATCGTGCCCGGCAGGCGCCAGCCGAGGCGCCGCTCGATGCCGTCGACCATCTTGACGACTTCGATCTTCCCGGACAGCACGGCGTAGAGCGCGCGGTCGCCCCCCTCGGGCACGGCGAACTCACCCGCGGAGAGGTGCACGTCGGCCGAGGTCTGCGCGAGCCGCTCGAGCTCGGCGGGCGCGAGCTGCGAGAACAGGGGGACCGCGCGAAGATCGTCGGTGGTGAGCATCGTTGGCGGGGGGACGGAGGAAGCCCCGGCGCGAACGGCATCGAGGAGACGCGAAGTCTAGCGCGGCCGCGCGCCCGCGGTCCGGACCCGCCGCCCCGCTAGCGGTATTTCGCCGCCGTGATGAACTGGCTGAAGCGCTCGCACCATACGATGACGGTGGTGTAGCGCGACGGATCGATCCCCTCGGCGACCGGGACGATGAAGTTCTCGAACGTCCGCACGTCGCCGACGCGGACCATCGCGGACTTGAGCCGCTTGAACTCGTCCTCGGTCTCGACGAACTGCGGCGAGAGGTACAGCTTGTAGTCGGGTCCCGGCGCCAGCCTTCCGGCCAGCGCGATGCTGCCCGCGCTCACCGTGACCGTGCCTTCGCCCCAATGCAGCGCATCGGTCGCGGCGGAATTCGCCCTTGAAGGAGGCGGCCTGCGCCTGGGCGCCGACCTGCGCGGCGCTCGGCGCCTCCGGCGCGATCAGGATCGGCAGGACGTAGACGCCGATCGCGAAACCGACGACGAGCGTCAGGGCGTGCGAGACGACGAGCAGGATCGCTTTCATGGCGATGAGTCGCGCCGTTCGTGCCCGCCTTACGGCCAGGCCGGCCGCCCGTCGGCTCAGTTCCGCGCCACGCAGGCGACCGCCGTGAACATCACCTGCGCGCCGGGATAGAGCTTCTGCGGCTGGCACACGGCGCGCGCGGGCGGCTCGGCCGGGAAGTAGCGCTGGAAGATCGCGTTGAATTCCTCGATCCGCGCGAGGTCCAGAAGGTAGAGCTGCACGAACATGACATCGCCAAGGGTCCCGCCCGCCTCGCGCACCAGCGCTTCGAGGCTGCGCAGCGCCTGGTGCGCCTGCTCGTCGAACGTCGGCGGCATCTCGCCCGTCTCCGGGGATCGCCCGATCATGCCGGCGGTGTAGAGCATGCCGTTGGGGGCGAGCGTCGCCTGCGACACCGGGTTGTACATCGCCGCGGCGCGCGGGGTGCTGACGACGCGCTTCATGCCGTCCCCGCGCGACGCGTGGCCACGAGCCGGCCTGCCGCGCGAGCGCCGGCGGCGTCGGCCTGATTTCTTCTCGGTAACGGATCCATCGACTACTCCTCGGGAGTGGGGTTGGGGATCGGAGGCGCGCCTGTCACTACGGCTCCCTCTCCCCGCATCAGCGGGGGGAGGATTGGGGTGAGGGGCGCTCGGCGCTGAGGAGGTCAGCGGACCTCCCTCGCCGCGGCACGTTCGCCGGCCAGCATGCGTTCGAACGCGCTTGGATGCTTGCGAGCTCGCCACGCGGATACGACCGCGTCCGCGTTGACCGCGACCGGACGCGTCGCGTCGACCTCGAGGTCGTAGACGCCGAAGCCGTGGACGGTGGCATGGTCGCCGCGCGCCTCGCCGGCACGCCGATCGCCGCGCTCGCGCTCGCGTTTCTCGAGCTCGGGGAGCGGGCAGCGCAGCGCGACGAAGAACACGTCGAGGCCCTCCAGCAGGTGCACCAGGCGAGACAGCCACGCCGGCGTCTCGACGATGTGCTCGACGATGAGGGCGTTGCCCGCATGCGCGAGTGCCGGCAGGCAGCGATGGAAGCCTTCGAAGAAGGCGGGGCGCATCGCTTCCCACGCGAAGTCGCCCCGCGCGATGCGTTCGTCCGGCAGTACCCCGGTGCCGCGGAAATGGTCGATCGAGTAGTGCCAGAACGGCGCGTCGAGGCGCGCCTGCAGCGCACGCGCCAGCGTCGTCTTGCCTGAGCTCGACGCGCCGTGCAACAGGATCACGTTTCCACGCATGGCGATTCAGGTTGGCGCGGTGTGGCGCGTGCCGCGCATCGCTGCGTCGCGGGCGCGCAACGGCGTCACTCGATGACCTGGTCCGCGCGCAGCAGCACGGCGGGCGGGATCGTCACGCCGAGGGCGCGCGCGGTCTTCTGGTTGACCACGAGCATGAAGCGGGTCGGGTGCTCGACCGCCAGCGCGGAGGGGCTCGCGCCCTTGAGGATCCGGTCCACGTACGCGGCCGTCTGCCGGATCATGAACACGATGTTGGGTCCGTACATGATGAGGCCGCCGGCATCCACGTTCGCGCGGACCGCGTGCATCGTGGGAAGCCGGTGCTTCGTGGACAGCTCGGCCAGGCGCGCGGCGTGCAGGCCGAAGAGCGGGTCGCCCATGACCAGCACGGCGTCCGCGCGCCCCCGGACGATCGTCGCGAAGGCGCCCTCGAAGTCCGCGGGCGAACGCACTTCGACATAGCGCAGCGCGATGCCCATCGATTGCGCCGCGGCGTCGAACGTGCCGAAGGCCTGCGTCGCACTGGGATTGGCCGCGTTGTAGAAGACGGCGACCCGGCGCGCCGTCGGGACCGCGTCCTTCAGCAGTTGCAACTGCTTGGCGAAGATGTCGAGGTCGACGCTGTAGGCGAGGCCGGTGACATTTCCTCCCGGACGCGAGAGGCTGGCGACGAGACCGAGGCCGACCGGATCGACGACCGCCGCCATCACGATCGGGACGGTGCTCGTTGCCTTCTTCGCGGCCAGGACGGCGGAGGCCGGCTGGGCCACGATGAGATCCACGTTGTCGCGCACCAGACCTGCCGCGAGGCCCGGCAGCCGCTCGTTGCGCCCTTCCGCGAATCGCCACTCGATCGCGATGTTGCGGCTTTCGACCCAGCCGAGCTCGCGAAGCCCGTCGCGCAGGGTGGCGACCAGGTTTTGGCTGGCGGTTTCGGCGCCGCTCGACAGTACGCCGACGCGATAGACCTTGCCGGCGGGCTGGGCGCGCGAGGGCCGTGGCGCGACGAGCCATGTCGCGGCGGCCAACAGTATGCGACGTCGTCGCTTCGGGTTCGGCGTGGTTGCGCGCATGCAGTCCGTTCGGCGCTCCGCCAGCGCCCTCACTGCGCACCCAGGTGCTTCGTGAAGAAGGCGACGGCGAAGTCGCGCGAGCGATTCGCGATGTCGGCATCCGCAACCACGGTGACCATGCCCCCCTTGCCCTGGCGCGCGCCTGCCTCGTAGACGACACTCCCGAACCGGCTGTCCCACGCAAAGGTAGCACCGGGATAGACCGTCACGTCGAAATGCGGGCGAACGTCGGCAGGAAGGTCGGCCACGAATTTCTCGCAGGTGTCCGGATCGCCGTAGTCGTCTTTCGCGCCGGCCAGGATGTGAACCGGGGTGCCCGTGACCCGTCGGTACACGCTCGGGCGAAGCGTCGTCGACGTCCCGTCGAGCACGGTGCGATGGCGCCAGCAAATCGGATAGAGCGGCAGATGCGCGGCGAAGCGACGCCCGTCCGGCGAGAACTTCCGCGTCAACTCCTCGGAGCTGGTCAACAGCGCCAGCATGCCGCCGTACGAGAACCCCATGATCCCGATGCGCGCCGGATCGATCCGCGGATGCGCTGCCAGGAAGCGGAGCGACTGGTAGGTATGCGGCATGTTGTGCCGCGTCGTCGCAGGAAGGCCGCGGCCCTGGAACATGTCGACCTCGAAGGTCGCGATCGACGCGCGGTTGAGCGCCTCGGCGTAGAACGCGCCGCGGCCGTCGAAGCCTGGCGAGCTGTCCACGATCAGCACGGCGGGCAGCCGCTCGCGCGTCGATGACGGGATCCGCAGCTCGCCGACGGCGGCCGCACCGCGCTCGAACGCATCGACCACGTCGAACGTGATCTTCTCGAGCGACGGAAGGCCCTGCGCGCCGACCGCGCCGGCGAAGCAGCCCGACGCGAGCACGACCGCACCAAGGGCACGATGAAGAGT
>DATLIR010000144.1:0-3274 GCA_035539315.1 Casimicrobiaceae bacterium | reverse complement strand
CGGAACGGGTTGCCGCCGTCCTCGCGCAGCGCCTTCAGGCGCGCCGCGAGCAGCGGATCGTCGGGCGGCGCGAACGGCAGCTTGTCGATCACGACGACCGACAGCGCGTCGCCGGCGACGTCGACGCCCTCCCAGAAGCTCGCGCTGCCGAGCAGCACCGCGTTGCCGGCGCGGCGGAAGCGCTCGAGGAGCTCGGTCTTCGAGCTTTCGCCCTGCACGAGCAGCGGGCCGTCGACGCCGATGGCGCGCAGCTCGTCGGCGAGCCGCTCGCGCGCCTGCGCCAGCGCGCGCAGCGTCGTGAACAGCAGGAACGCGCGGCCCTTCGACGCGGCGAGCACCGGCAGCGCCGCATCGATCACCGCATCGGTGTGCGCGGGGCTGTTCGGCTCGGGCAGGCCGCGCGGCACGTAGAGCAGCGCCTGCGCGTCGTAGTCGAACGGGCTCTCCCACGCGCCGGTGGTCGCGTCGTCGAGCCCCAGCTCGCGCGTGTAGTGGTCGAAGTTGCCAGCGACGGCGAGGGTCGCCGACGTGAAGATCCACGCGCGCGCGGTCGCATCGAGCTGGCGTCGGAACAGGTTCGCCACCGAGAGCGGCGAGGCGTGCAGCTGGAAGCTCGCGGGCATCACGTCGACCCACCGGATCCAGCGCTCGCCGGCCTCGTCGGGCGCGTCGACCGCGTCGCGCCAGCGCGCGATGCGGCGCGCCGCCTCGTCGGCGCGGGCGGCGACGCTCGCGAGATCGTCGCTCCGCTCGGCGAAATGCGCGAGCTCGGTCGCGACGCGGTCGACCGCGGCCGACAGGTCGTCCAACGCGCTCGCGAAGCCCTCGCGCGCGAGCGCCACGTCGCGCGGCAGCTTGCCGGGAAGCTCGCCCGCCGCGAGACGAAGCCTGCGGATCGCCGGCGCGATGTCCGCCGCGGCGTCGGGCAGCCCCGGAACGTCGGAGAGCGTGGTGCGCGCGGCGACCTCGGCATCGCGCGCGAGCTCGGCGAGCTGGCCGGCGGTCGTCTGCTCGCCGAAGAACATCGTCGCCGTATCGGGCAGCTGGTGCGCCTCGTCGAGGATCACCGTGTTGCACGCGGGCAGGAGCTCGGCCAGCCCCTCGTCGCGCAGCATCACGTCGGCGAAGAACAGGTGGTGGTTGACCACGACGATGTCCGCCTCGAGCGCGTCCTTGCGCGCCTGCATCACGTGGCATTCGCGGTAGTGCGCGCAGTTCGACCCGAGGCAGTTGTCGCGCGTCGACGTGACGAGCGGCCAGATCGACGCGTTCTCGGGCACGTCGCCGAGCTCGGCGCGGTCGCCGCGCGTGGTCGCGTGCGCCCATTGCACGATCTTCGTCAGGTGCCGCGCGTCGTCGCGCGCCGGCAGCCGGCCCTCGCGCGACGTACGCTCGAGGTGGTGCAGGCACAGATAGTTGGCGCGCCCCTTGAGCAGCGCGATCGTCGCCGGCGAGCGCAGCGCGTCGCGCACCAGCGGCAGGTCGCGCTCGTAGAGCTGGTCCTGCAGCGTCTTGGTGCCGGTCGACACGATGACCTTGCCGCCGCCGAGGAGCGCGGGGACCAGGTAGCTGAAGGTCTTGCCGGTGCCGGTGCCGGCCTCCGCGACCAGCCGGCCCTGCGCGTCGATGGCCTGCGCGACGGCGAGCGCCATCGCGAGTTGCTGTGGCCGCTCGCGGTAACCGGGGAGCAGCCGCGCGAGCGGACCGCCGGCGGCGAAAGCCGCGGTCACCTCGGCGTCGATCACCGGGCGCGTCGACACGTCGGGCGACTCAAGCATGACGGTCCCGCCGCCCGCATCGAGGGCGTCGCGCCCACCCATCGGGATGCCTTACTTGCTCGCGGCGACCGCCTTGGGAGCGGCAGCCTTGGTCGCGGGGGCCTTGGCCTTCGCGGTCTGCGTTCCCGTGGCGGGCGTCACGCGCGCGCGCACCGTCTCGACGATCAGCCGGATGCCGTCGATGCGCTCCTCGAAATCCATGTACGGCGACACGGTGCGCGTCAGGTAATCGTCGTTGGACTCGCCCGGGCGCCACTTGAGGCTGCCGAGCGCGAGCTGCCACGCCTCGTTCAGGCTGCGCACGCCGTCGACCGCCTGGCGCGAGATCGCCGCCTCCTTGAGCGCCGCCTGGTAGGGCTTGGCCATGTTGCCGCGCTGCTTCTCGATGCACGAGCTGCTCTTCGCGTCGTTGATGCCTTCCTGCGCCTTCTCGAAGCCCCACTCGATGATCTCGATCGACTTGACGTGCCGGCACATCGTGTAGAGATGGCGCACGGCGTCGAAGTAGCAGTCGAGCGGCGGGGCGCCGTCGGCGTTCGGGCAGACGTAGTTGTAGGCGGGGCCGGGATTGCCGCCGATCATCTTCTGCGCCGTGGCGGGGGCCGCGAGGAACGCGACGAGCGAAACGACGGTGGCGGTCAGCAAGCGCATGGCGAGGTCCCCTGTGAAACGGAATCGGGGCATCCTACGCTTCCGCGCGGGGGGGGGCCAAGTCGGCCGGACAGCCGGGGCCAGCCCCGACTCAGATCGTGACGCCGCCCGAGACCTCGATCACAGCGCCGTTGATGTACGACGCCTCGTCGGAGGCGAGCCACGCGTAGGTGTTCGCGATCTCCTCCGGGCGGCCGAGGCGACCGAGCGGCACCTTCTCCTCCATCATCCGCACGACCTTCTCCGGCATCGCGGCGAGGATCGGCGTGCTGATGAAGCCCGGGCAGATCGCGTTGGCGCGGATGCCCTTGCGACCGAGCTCGCGCGCCCAGGTCTTGACCATGCCGATCACGCCGAACTTGGTCGCGGCGTAGTTGGTCTGGCCGAAGTTTCCGTACAGGCCGACGATCGACGACGCGTTCAGGATGCAGCCGGAGTTCTGCTCCAGCATGATGTCGACGACCGCCTTGGTGACGTTGTAGACGCCCTTGAGGTTGACGTCGATGACGCGCTCGAACTGCTCGTCGGTCATCTTGCGGAATTGCGCGTCCTGGACGATGCCGGCGTTGTTGACCAGCGTGTCGATGCGGCCCCAGGCGCCCATGACGCCCTCGACCATCCGCGCGATCGAGGCCTTGTCGGTCACGTCGACGATGTAGCCGAGCGCCTGGCCGCCGTTGGCGACGATCGCCTCGACCCCCGCATCCACGGCAGCGCGGTTGATGTCGCACAGGGCCACCTTGGCCCCCTCGCGGGCGAACTTGATCGCGGTCGCCTGGCCGATGCCCTGGCCTGCGCCGGTGATGATCGCGACCTTGTCCTTGAGACGCATGGATGCCTTTCAG
>DATLIR010000143.1:0-18615 GCA_035539315.1 Casimicrobiaceae bacterium | reverse complement strand
CGCTGATCCTTCCGCTCCAGGCGGCGATCTTCCTGGTGCTCGGCCTCTATCGGGGCTTGTGGCGGTTCGCGAGCCTGGTCGACCTGAAACGCATCGTCGTATCCGCGTGCCTTGGCGCGATGCTGATCCCGCTCGTGCTGGTCATGCTCAGGCTGCAGGCCGTCGTTCCGCGCAGCGTTCTCGTGCTCTACCCGATCGTGCTGATCTTCCTCATGGCGGGCAGCCGCTTCGCCTATCGGGTCTGGAAGGAGCACCGCCTCTACAGCCCGCTCGCCGCGCTCGGCGAGCCGGTGCTGGTGGTGGGCGCGGGCGATGCGGGCGCGCGCCTCACCAAGGACCTCGCACGAAGCCGGCAGTGGCGCGTCGTCGGGCTCCTCGACGACGACACGCGCAAGCACCGCGGCCACATCCGCAACGTGCCCGTGCTCGGGCCGATCGCCGACCTCGCGTCGTCGGCGCGGCGCTACGGCGTGCGCAAGGTGATCATCGCGCTGCCCTCGGCGCACCATGCGGTGCGCCGCCGCGCCGCCGAGCTGTGCGCCGAGCATGGCCTCGAGGCGCTGACCGTCCCCTCGTACGAGGAGCTGATCAGCGGCAGCCACGCGCTGACGACGATCCGCAACATCGAGCTTGACGACCTGCTCGGGCGCGACCCGGTGGTGCTCGACAGCGCCGGCCTCGCCGAATGGCTCGGCAACCGCGTCGTGATGGTCACCGGCGCGGGCGGCTCGATCGGCGCCGAGCTGTGCCGGCAGATCGCCAGGTTCCGGCCCGCGCGCCTCGTGCTGTTCGACGTGTCGGAAGCGGCGCTCTACGCGATCCGCACCCTGCTCGGCGACGAGTTCACGCAGCTCCCGATGGCGAGCGTGGTCGGCGACGTCAAGCACGCCGCGCTGGTCGAGGACGTGCTCGCGCGCGAGAAGCCCGATGTAGTCTTCCACGCGGCAGCGTACAAGCACGTGCCGCTGATGGAGGAGACCAACGCCTGGCAGGCCGTGCGGAACAACGCCTACGGAACCTGGGTGATCGCGCGCGCAAGCGTCGCCGCGAAGGTCGAGAAGTTCGTGCTGGTGTCGACCGACAAGGCGGTCAACCCGACCTCGGTGATGGGCGCCAGCAAGCGGCTGGCCGAGATCGTGTGCGAGACGCTGCAGGGCGGCGGCACCGCGTTCGTCGTCGTGCGCTTCGGGAACGTGTTCGGCAGCGCCGGCAGCGTGATCCCGCGCTTTCGCGAGCAGATCGGGCGCGGCGGCCCGGTGACCGTCACGCACCCGGACATCACGCGCTTCTTCATGTCGCTGTCCGAGGCGACGCAGCTCCTGCTGCAGGCGGGGCTGATGGGGAAGAACGGGGAGATCCTGGTCCTCGACATGGGCGACCCGGTGCGCATCCTCGACCTCGCGCGGGACATGATCCGCCTGTCCGGCGCCGACCCCGACCGCATTCCGATCGTGTTCACGGGCCTGCGCCCGGGCGAGAAGCTCTTCGAGGAGCCGCTCGCCTCCGAGGAGCCGACCGGCCCGACGCCCCATCCGAAGCTGTACGTCGCCGGCGTGCGGCAGTCGAACCGCGACGCCGTGGGCCAGATGATCGCGCTGTGCGAACGTGACCGCGCCGCGCAGGACGCCGAAGTGCGCGCACGGCTGCAGAGCTGGATTCCCGAGTACGCGCCGCCCGCCGGCGCACCGGTCAAGCCGCTGCCCGCGCCGGTTCCCGACGAGGCGACGCGCGCCCCGCTGCCGCTGCGCGCGCCGCGCCGCGGGTAGAGGGTCAGGGACGAGACTCGCCCGGCGCGATCCCTGCGGTCGCGCTCCGGCGCGTCTCGTCCCTGACCCTCAGCCGTCGCTCGCCGAACGCCACCAGCAGCGCCACGACCGTCCACAGGAAGCGCGCGTTGGTGCGCACGAAGAAATCGTCGGTGAGGTTCTTCACCACGAGGCCGGTGAGGATCGCGAGGCCGGCGATGCCGACCAGCGCGAGCGCATCGTCGCGCGAGCGCGAATAGCCGGCGAAGCGCCACGCGGCCGCGCCGAGCATGGCGACGAACAGCGCGAGACCGATCGCACCGGTCTGCAGCCACACGCTCGCGAACGCATTGTGCGCGTGCGTGAGCGTCGCGTCGGAGAGCTCGCGCGCGAGCTCGGACCCGACGATCTCCTTGCCGTAGCCGTGGCCGGTCCACGGCCGCTCCGCGATGCGGGCGCGCACCAGCGGCCAGATCGCCAGTCGCGGATCCTCGGCGACCGAGCGCTCGATCGACGCCGGCGGCGCCTGCGTCGACTCGGCCTTGCGGAACGCGACGTCGACGAACGCGGTGCCGATCAGGAGCGCCATCGCGAGGAAGGCGAGCGCGCGGGCGCGGCCCCGCTCGCGCCACGGCGCCGGCCAGCGCAGCGCGCTGCCCGCGCCGATCACCGCGAGCGACGCGAGCAGCGCAGGCCACACCATGCGGTTCTCGGTCGCGCGCGCGCTTGCGAGGAGCAGCGCCACGAGCGCGATCGCCGTCGCGGTGGCGCGCCGCCCGTTCCCGAAGCCCGCGCGCGGTGGGGCTCGCACGAGGAGGATCAGCGGCGCGACCAGCACGAGGTGCGTCGACCACGTGCCGACGCCATGGTGCATCAGCTTGTCGTTCCACGGACCCGGCGCGAACGCGGCAAGCGAGGCTGCCGCGAGCACCGCGAACGCCACGAGGAGCGTCGCGACGTAGCGGCGGAACACGACCGTCTCGCGAAGCGACAGGAGGATCGCGGCGGAAGCGACGCCCAGCTCCAGCACGTCGGTCTTGAGCTCGCCGGCCGTGTACGCCGGCGCGCGCGACCAGCCGAGCGAGGCGGCCGACCACGCTGCCCACGCGAGGAAGGCGAAGGCGAGCCAGCGCGCCGGGGGCGACAGCGCCGCCTTGCCGCGCACGTCGGCGCGCGTCACGAGCACCAGCGCGAGCGCGGCGATGACACCGAAGACCACCGAGCGCAGCGCGAGCGCGAGGTTGGTCTGCAGCAGCACCAGGTAGACGGCGCACGCGACGGCGAGCGCGTCCTGCAGCCGGGCCGTCGTCGTGGCCGCGCGGCCGGCGTTGGCGGCGTCCGCCGGGTGCCCGTGCCCGCTCATGCGCGCGGCGCCGCGGGCGCGAGCGCGACGTCGAGCGCCGCGAGCACGTCGTCGGGAGCGATCGTGCGCATGTCGCCGCCCGCGCCGACCAGCGGCACATGCACGAGGCGCGGATTGGGCGACGCCGCGTGGTGCTTGAGCAATCCCTGGCGCGGATCCGACCACAGCGAGACCACCGTGATCGGGAACGCCGCGTCGAGGAGATAGACCGCGTTGAGGATGCCGCCGTCAGGAGCGAGCAGCGCCGTGCAGCGAGTGCGCACCAGCGCGAGCATCTGCAGAAAGCCGGTGCGCCCGCGCAGGTCGATGACGTTGGGACCGCCAAGCGAGGGCGCGCGCGCATGCCCGAGGAGGACGAAGCGCACGTCGTGGCGGCGCGCGGTCGCGTCGAAGAGGGCGCGCCACGCGTCGGCCGGCCAGTCTTTCACGTAGCCGTAGTGCTCCGCGGTCTCGGTGCTCGCGTGCACCGCGATCCACGGCCGCCGGTCCTCGCGGCAAAGCAGCGGCGCGGCGAGCGCGTCGAAGTCCGCCGACCAGTGGAAGCGCGGCGGCGCGGGATGGCGCGCGACGGCGAGCCAGCGCGTCGGATCGGGCGCGTCGATCGCGAGCGCGCCCGCGCGCGGGTCGACCGGCAGGCGGGCGCACGCCGTGGCGGCGCTGATCCGCTCGCCGCGCTCGAGGCCCGGCACGACGTGGATCGCCCGTGCCGCGGTGAGCCGGAACGGCTCCGCGAGTTCGGCGCGCGTGACCACCTCCAGCGTCGCGGCGGGGAGTTTCGCAGCGACGCGCGCGAACATCGGCACCAACCCGAGCGCGATGTCGCCCAGGCCGCGGTTCCAGTAGAACACGACGCGCCCGCGATGGTGGCGAGCGCCCTCGGCGAGGGCGCGCTCGAACGGCTCGGCACCCAAGCGGTCGCCGATCGAACGCAGCGTGCGGGCGACGCTCATCGCGTCCCCGCCGCGCGCGGGTCCGGGCGCGCGAGCACGGCGTCGATCGCCTGCGAGACGGCGTCGACGTCGATCGCGTCCATGCAGCGCGGACGCGCGCACTCCGCCGTGGAGCGCCCGCAGCGACGCACCCACGCGATCTCGCGCCGGAACAGCACCTGCTGGTCGCGGCACGGGAACGGATCGACTGCGACCGCGCGCCACGGGATGGCCGCGTAGAAGCGGCCGGCGCCGGTGATCGTCGCCGATCCGGGGCCGTAGAGCGTGACCGACGGCGTCCCGGCGATCCGCGCGAGATGCGCGATGCCGGTGTCGGGCGACACGAGCAGGCGCGCGCGATCGAGCAGCGCGCGCATCTGCGCAAGGTCGAGCGCACCGGCGTAGCTGCGCCACCGCGCGTCCGGATCGACCGCTTGCACGAGCGCATCCTCGCCGCGGCCGGCCGACCACACCGGCTCGATGCCGCGCGCGGCGAGACGCGTGGCGATCGCCCGCCAGCGGTCCGGCGTCCAGAGCTTGAGCGGCGTCGACGCGCCCAGATGCAGCACGGCGAACGCGTCGCGCGGCACCGCGAACGGTTCGGCGGGTGCGGACGGCCATTGCGACGGCGCGTACTGGGGTGCCGGCGGGCCTTCGGCGAGCCGCGCGACCATGTCGCCCCACGAGCCGGGGACGTCGGGATAGCGAACGAGGCGGTCGACCGGCCAGCTCTTGTGCGCGGGCGTGTCTCCGTCGAACGCGACGATCCAGCGCGCGCGCATCGCCGCCGCGAGCCACGCGTGGCGGTTGTCGCCGGGCACGAATGCCAGGTCGAACGGCTTCTCGCGGAACAGCGCGGCGGGCACGTCGCGCGGATCCCAGGCGAGCGCGCGCACGCCGTAGGGACGCGTCGCGTAGAGCGGCGCGGCGGCGCGCGGCACGGTCATCGCGATGTCCGCGTCGGGGTGGTTGGCGCGCAGCTTCGCGCAAAGCGCGGTCAGCATCAGCGTATCGCCGAGCAGCAGGTGGTGCGCGATGAGGACGCGGCGCGGCTCGATCGGCTCGACGCGGCGTGCCGGCCGGTCGGCGAGCGCGCGCGCGACGATGGCGACGCGTCCGCCCAGGCGCGAGCCGGTGGCTGCGTCGGTCATGGCCGGGCCTCCCCGATGGCACGCCTGAACGCGGCCTCCATCCGGTCGAGCATCGCCTCGAGCGCGAAGCGCGGCACGACGCGGGCACGCGCAGCGGCGGCGAGCCGCTCGCGCAGCGTGCGATCGGCGATCAGGCGGTCGAGGGCGGCGGCGAGCGCGGCCGGATCGCCGGGCGGGACCACGAGCGCCGTCTCTTCGTCGCGCGCGATCTCCGGAATCGCGCCTGCGGCGGTGGTGACGCACGGAATGCCTGCGACCATCGCCTGCAGCAGCGCCTGCGGCACGCCTTCGTTCGCGGTCGACGGCAGCGCGAACACGTCGAGCGCCGCGAGCCACGGCGCCACGTCGCGCTGCTGTCCGGCGAAACGCACGCGCGCCGCGAGCCCCAGCGCGGCCACCTGGCGCTCGAGCGCCTCGCGCTGCGGGCCGTCGCCGACGATCGCGAGCAGCGCCTCGCGGTGGGCGAGCTGAGCGATCGCGTCGACGAGGTGGCGATGGCCTTTCCAGCTGCGCAGCGTCGCGACGATGCCGACGATCGGCACGTCGAGCGGCAGCCCGAGCGAGCGGCGCGACTCGTCCTGCGTCAGCGTGCCGTACGCGGAGGCGTCGATCCCGGTCGGGATCGACTCGACCCGCGCGGGGTCGAGGCCGTTGTCGCGAACGAGCTGCGCGCGCAGCGCCTCGCCGGTCGTCACGACGCGCGCGGTCGCCTTGCGGTAGAGCCAGCGCGTCGCCGGGTCGTTCGGCACGGCGACCGACACGTGGCGCGTGCGCACGATCGCGGGCGGGTCGCGCATCATGCGGCACGCGACCGCAGCCAGCCAGCTGTCGGTCGAGCTGTGCGTGTTGACGACGTCGTGCCGCGCGGCCCGGAACGCGCGCGCCAGCGCGGCGACGCCGGCGGGGCGCTTGCGGCCGATCGGGAGCGCCACCGCCGGCACGCCGTAGCTCGCGGCTTCGGCGGCGATGCGCGCACCGGGCGGCGCGTACACGACGACACGGTGGCCGCGATCGATCAGCCCGCGCGCTTCGGTGAGGATGCGGATCTCCTGGCCGCCCCAGCCCATCGAAGCCTCGGTATGCGCGATCGACAGCGCGGTCACGGCGCCCGACGTCACGCGCCGGTGACGGACGCGAACTGGATGCGATGCAGCCGGGCATAAGGCCCGTCGCGCGCGATCAGCTCCGCGTGCGAGCCCTGCTCGACGATGCGCCCGTGATCCAGCACCACGATGCGGTTCGCATGCTCGATGGTCGACAGGCGATGGGCGACCACGATCGTCGTGCGTCCTCGCATCAGCGCCTCGAGAGCGGCCTGCACGTGGCGCTCGGACTCGCTGTCGAGCGCGCTGGTCGCTTCGTCGAGGACGAGAATCGGTGCGTCCTTCAGGATCGCGCGCGCGATCGCGATGCGCTGGCGCTGGCCGCCCGACAGCCGCAC
The DNA here is from genome assembly GCA_035539315.1 of Casimicrobiaceae bacterium. Taxonomy (GTDB): domain Bacteria; phylum Pseudomonadota; class Gammaproteobacteria; order Burkholderiales; family Casimicrobiaceae; genus VBCG01. The sequence goes on along the minus strand of DATLIR010000143.1, from coordinate 11,986 downwards.
GCCCTGCTCGCCGACCGGCGTGTCGAAGCCTTGCGGCAGCGCGCGGATGAAGTCGAGCGCGTGGGCGGCGGCCGCCGCCTGCTCGACCGCGGCGCGCTCGGTGCCCGTCATCGCGCCGTAGGCGATGTTGGCGGCGATCGTGTCGTCGAACAGCAGCACGTCCTGCGACACCATCGCGATCTGGCGCCGCAGGCTCGCGAGCGTGAGCGTCGTGATGTCGTGGCCGTCGACGAACAGCCGGCCCGACGAGGGCTCGTAGAAGCGCGGGATCAGGTTGACGAGCGAGGTCTTGCCGCTGCCCGACGCGCCGACCAGCGCGATGGTCTCGCCCGGGGCGATGGCGAGCGTCACGTCGGCGAGCGCGTCGCGGTCGGTGCCCGGGTAGCGCAGCGACACGCGCTCGTAGGACAGCTCGCCGCGCGCCCCTTCGAGCACCACGGTGCCGTGGTCGGGCTCGTCCTCGCGGTCGAGCAGGCCGAAGATGCTCTCGGCCGCCGCGAGGCCGCGCTGGATCGACGCATTGATGCCGGAGAGCGCCTTCAGCCGCTCGAGCAGAGCCAGGACGGCCGGCTCGACCTGCCGACGTTCACGTCGTACGTGGTCGCGCTGATCACGCTGCTCGAGCGCGGCCCAGATGATGAGGCCGACGGCGACGGCCGCGAGGCCTTGCGTGAGCGGCGAGCTGGCCGCCGAGGCCGCCGACTGCTTGGTCATCGACTGGCGCAGCGCGTTGGCCGCGCGCGCCGCGCGCTCGCGCTCGTACTTCTCGCCGCCGAAAACGCGGACGATCCGGTGCCCGCCGATCAGCTCCTCGAGCACGTGCGTCATGCTGCCGGTGCGCGTCTGGATGTCGCGCGCGATGCGGCGCAACCGGCGGCTGAAGTAGCGGATCGTGACGCCGACGACCGGAAGCACGATGAAGGTCAGGAGCGTCAGCCGCCAGTTGAGGTACATGAGCCAGCCGAAGCTCGCGGCGATGGTCAGCGATGAGCGGACGGCCGTGGTGATCGTGCCCGACGCGGCCGACGCGAGCTGGTGCGCGTCGAAAGTGACCTTCGACTGCACGACGCCGGCTGCGGTCTGGTCGTAGAACGGCGTCGGCAGCGCGAGCAGCTTGTCGATGAGCCGCCGGCGCAAGTCGTAGACGACGCGGTGGCCGGTGTAAGCCATGCCGTACTCCGACACGTACGAGCCGATGCCGCGCAGCATGAACACGGCGACGACCGCGAGCGGCAGCCAGCGCGTGCGCTCGGCGTCGGGCGTCTGGAAGTTCTGCACGACCGGGATCACCAGCCACGCCATCAGGAGGTCGCCGGCGGCGACGGCGACCATGCCGAGCACCGCCACGGCGAACATCCACCAGTACGGCCGCACGTAGCCCAGCAGGCGGCGGTAGAGGGTGGGGCCCGTCATCGGGGAAGGCGCGAGGCGGCGGGTCGACGGGAGCGCGACGCGAAGGCGCGAACGGCGTCGAGCGGGACGCGGAGTATAGCGCGCAGCCCGGGCGCGTCAGGCGGGCGGCGCGGCTGCCGGCTCCGCCGTGGCGGGCGACGTCGCGCCGCGCCGGCGCGCCACGCTCGCGGTGAGGAGCTCCCGGTAGAGCAGCACGAGCTGGAGCGTCATCGCCTCGGGTGTGAGCGGCGCGACCGCGCGCCGGGCGTTCTCGCCCAGGCGCTGGCGCAGCGACGAATCGAGCAGCGCGCGCATGTGCGTCGCGAGCGCGTTCACGTCGCGCGAGCCGCAGACGAAGCCGGCGTCGTGCTCCGCGACGAGCTCGGCGACTCCCGCCTTGGTGCTGGTGACCACCGGCATGGCGCAGGCCATCGCCTCGAGCGCCGCATTGGGGCAAGGATCGTAGAGCGTCGGCAGCACGAACGCGTCGCCGGCGCCGAAGTAGGGGCGCGGGTCGGTCTGCGGTCCGGCGATGTGCACGCGCCCCGACAGCCCGAGCGCGCGAGCGAGGCGCCCGTAGCGCTGCGGGTGCGCCTCGCGGCCGACGACGATCAGGTGCGACGCAGCCGGCAGCTCGGCGAGCGCGCGGATCGCGGTCGCCACGCCCTTGCGCTCGTAGCCGGAGCCCACGAGCAGGTAGATCGTGTCGCCGGGCGGAATGCCGTAGACGGCGCACACCCGCTCCCGGTCGGCGCGCAGCCCCGGGTGGAACGCGGCGGCGTCCACCGCGTTGCGGATCACGTGCAGCTTCTCCTCCGGGTAGCCGAAGCGCTCGCGGATCTCGTCGCGCACCATCGTCGAGTTGCAGATCACCGCCGCGAGCCACGGGCTCGCGAACAGCCGGCGCTCGGCCTCGAGCACGTAGCGGTGGTAGGGGCTCGCGCGAAGCGCGAGGCGCTCGAGCGGTCCCGCGGCGGCCAGGCGCTCGTCGAGGAAGACCGCGTGCACGCCGTCACCGGCGCGGAACACATCGCAGCAGGTGACGCGCTCGTGCGACTGCACGAGGTCCGCCTTCGTGGTGCCGATCGCCTTGCACACCTCGCGCGCGAAGCTCAGGTCGCGCCACAGGCGGCCGACATGGAACGGATCCACGATCGTCGGCTCGATCAGCGCGAGACGTGTCTCCGGCCACTCGCGCGTGTACAGCGAGATCGCGACGCCCCGCTCGAGCAGCGCTTCGAGGGCGCCCTCGACGAAGCGCTCGGCGCCGCCGTAGGGCGTGTAGCGCTGGCGGATCACGGCGAGCCTCATGCGCGGCCCCGCGCGCCGTCGCTCCCGGTCTCGCGCAGGAGCTCCACCAGCGCCGCGTGGACGCGGTCGACCGGCAGCGTGGTCAGGCACTCGGACACCTTGCTGCCGCCGCAGCCGTCGAGGCCGCACGGCCGGCACGGATGTGCCGAGGTCACGACGCGATGCGGCACGCGCCACGGTCCCCAGGCGACCTCGGAGGATGGGCCGAACAGCGCGACCGCCGGCGTGCCGGTCGCCGAGGCGATGTGCATCGGCGCCGAGTCGACGCCGAAGAACAGGCGCGCGCGCGCGGTGAGCGCCGCGAGCTCGCGCAGCGACAGGCGTCCGCCCAGGTCGACGACGCGCGCGGCGGTCGTCGCGTCGAGCGCGGCGCTGACGGCGTCGAGCAGCGCGCGCTCGCGCTCGTCCGGCGCGGCGGTGAGGACCACCGGCCAGCCGCCGGCCACGACGCGGGTGATGAGCGCGGCGACGCGGTCGGCGGGCCAGCACTTGAAGAACCAGCGCGAGCCCGGATGCGCCTGAACGAATCCGCCGCGCGAAAGAGCGTGCTCGCCAAGCAGCGCATCGACGCGTGCCTCGGCCTCGGGGCCGGGCACGATCACGAGGCCGCGCGCCGCCTCGGGCGGCTCGATGCCGAGGCGCCGCAGCGCGTCGAGGTTCTGCTCGACCATGGCGCGCTCGGTCGCGCGCGGCAGCCGGTAGAAGTGCGTGAAGTAGCGCTTCCACAGCCACGCGGGTCCGCGCTCGAGAACGCGCTCGGTGGTCACCGCGAAGCGGGGCTTCAGACGCCGCGCGAGCCCGAGGCCGCGCGGATGCTCGGTGAGGTGGACCAGGAGGTCGTACCGCCGCGCCGCGAGGTCGCGCGCGAGTGCACGCTCGGCGGCCAGTTGCGCGAGTGCGCCCTGGCGCTTCCAGGCACGGTCGATCGTGTGCAGGCGCGCGATCGACGGATGGCCCTCGAGCATCGGCGCGGTGTCGCGGTAGACGAGCGCGTCGATCTCGGCGTGCGGCGCGACCGCCGCGAGCGTCGTGAACACCGGCGAGGCGAGCAGCACGTCGCCGTGGTGGCGCAGCTTGGTGACCAGCACGCGCCGTACCTCGGAGAGCGGCACGGCGTCCGCGAGCGGGCTCGGCATGACGGCGAACGATAGCAAACTTCCCGCGCGCGCGCCGCGCTTGGTCAGCGCTCACTCGCCGCGCGACCGTGGCGGCGGAAGGCTCCCGGACGCCTCCACCCGTTCCGGTACAATCGTTCCTCCCGCCGGGTTTGTCCCCCCATGCCGCTCGACGCCGTATCCGCCGCGCAGAAGGCGCAGATCCTCGCCGAGGCGCTGCCGTACATCCGTCGCTTCCACGACCGCACGATCGTCGTCAAGTACGGCGGCAACGCGATGACCGAGGAGCGCCTGAAGGCCGGCTTCGCGCGCGACGTGGTGATGCTGAAGCTGGTCGGCATGAACCCGGTGATCGTGCACGGCGGCGGACCGCAGATCGGCGACCTCCTGAAGACGATGGGCATCGCGAGCGAGTTCCGCCAGGGCATGCGCGTCACCGACGACAAAGTCATGAACGTCGTCGAGATGGTGCTGGGCGAACTCAACCAGGAGATCGTCGGGCTCATCAACCAGCATGGCGGCAAGGCGGTCGGCCTCACCGGGCAGGACGGCGCCTTCATCCAGGCGCGCAAGATGGTGCTGCACGACGGTGCCTCGGGCGAGGACGTCGACATCGGCTATGTCGGCGAGATCGAGCGCATCGACGCCGAGCTGATCCAGCTGCTCGACTCGCGCGACTTCATCCCGGTGATCGCGCCGATCGGCGTCGGCGCCGAGGGCGAGGCGTACAACATCAACGCCGACCTGGTCGCCGGCAAGCTCGCCGAGACGCTCGGCGCCGAGAAGCTGGTGCTGATGACCAACACCGTGGGCGTGCTCGACCAGAAGGGCACGCTGCTGACCGGTCTCACGGCGAGCGAGATCGACCGGCTGTTCGCCGACGGGACGATCCACGGCGGCATGCTGCCCAAGATCGGCTCGGCGCTCGACGCGGTCAAAAACGGTGTCAAGAGCTGCCACATCATCGACGGACGCGTCGAGCACGCTCTGCTGCTCGAGGTGCTGACCAACGAAGGCGTCGGCACGATGATCAGCGCCGACGAGCCGGCCCGGGCCCCGGCGCCGCGCTGAACGCGGAAGCGACCCCATGCCCGCGAAACCCGGTGAGCGCCGCCTGCAGATCCTGCAGACGCTGGCGTCGATGCTCGAGAACCCGCGCGGCGACAAGGTGACGACGGCGGCGCTCGCGGCCAAGCTCGCCGTCTCCGAGGCGGCGCTCTACCGCCACTTCGCGAGCAAGGCGCAGATGTTCGAGGGACTGATCGAGTTCGCCGAGTCGAGCCTGTTCACGCTCGCGAACAAGGTGCAGTCGGCCGAGACCGACGGCGTCGCGCAGGCCGAGCAGATCGTCGCGTTGCTGCTCGGCTTCGCGCAGAAGAACCCGGGCATGACGCGCGTGCTGATCGGCGATGCGCTGGTCAACGAGGACGAGCGGCTCCAGGTGCGCATGAACCTGTTCTACGACCGGCTGGAGGCGACGCTGCGCCAGTCGCTGCGCACCGCGCAGATGGCCAACGCGTGGCACGGCGACCCGTCGTCAGACGCCGCCGCCCTGTTCGCGTTCGTGATGGGGCGCTGGCAGCTCTATGCCAAGAGCGGGTTCAAGCGCCTGCCGCAGGACGGCTGGGAAGGCCAGCGCAAGTTCCTGTTCTCCTGACGCGTTCCGCCGATGCCGCGCCTCGCCGCCCTGATGCTCGCCGTCGCCTGCGGCGTCGCCTGGGCGCAGCCGACGCTCGACGGGCCGCGCCCCCCTTCGCTTCCGGAAGCGGCATTCGAGCGCATCGACCAGGCGCTGCGCGACCGCGTCGCGAGCGCCGACAGCGCGGACGCGCATTTCGTGCGCGGTCTGCAGGCGACGATGGATCCGGGCGCCCGCATCGCCGGCTACGCCGAAGCGTGGCGACGCCAGCCCGGCGAGATGCTGTTCCTCGCGAGCTTCGCCGACGCGTGCATGGTGCGGGCGGTGCCCGCGTGGCCGGATTGCGCCAGCGCCGACGCGGTGTCGCGCTGGGCCGCCCGCGACGCCGACAACGCGGTTCCGCGCGTGCTGCTCGCCGAGCGTGCGCGTCAGCGCGGCGACCTTCCCGGCATGCGCGAGCAGCTCGCGCATGCCGCCGACCTCAGGCGCTTCGACGCCTACCGCTCGCGCGGCGGACCGGCCGTGTGGCGCGTGCTGGGCGGCGTTCCTGCGGTGTCGGGTGAGCCGGAGACACCGTTCGCGGCGACGGCGCTCGGCGCGCTGCGCTCGGACGTCGCGACCAGCGAGGCGACGCAGCTGTGCCAGAACGGCGGCGCGGGCGTGGCTCCCGACGTGGCCGGCTCGTGCCGCAAGCTCGCGCGGACGATGGCGGATCGCGCGGACAGCTACGGCGCGCGGCTGGTCGGCCTCGCGCTGGCGTGGAGCTGGGCGGCCGACGACGCCGAGCGTAATCGCCTCGCGGCCGAGCGCGACCGGCTCGCGGCGTCGAGCCTCGAGTGCGGCAATGCGCGGCTCGCCCTGATCGAGGGGCTCAATCGCGACGCCGGGAGCCGCGCCGCGTCGCGCGGTGCCGAAGTCGCCTCGCTCGACGACGCGCTGACGCTGGACGAGCCGGCGGCCTGTGCGCGGCTGGTCGCGCGCGCGAAGGCGGCTAAGCTGCTCTAGCCGGTAAGCGGGGCATCGACCGGCCACCGCGAGGTCAACGTGCCCGGGGGGCGAACGAAACGGAGCGAGGTTCGCTCCGCGGCAACGTCCCTACACCGCCTTGAGCGTCGAGGGCGCGAGGATGCAGCCGGCGATGCGCCACGCGCCGCTGCGCGCCTTCTCCATCGTGTAGAGCGCGATCAGCACCGTGTTGTCGGGCAGCACGAGTCGCATCGGCTGGATCACGCGACCCTCGATCACCGCGCCGTCGAGCAACGCCGCATCGCGCGCTTCGACCAGGGCGGCATACGACCGGCGCACCATCGAGAGGAACGTCTGCGCATCGCCGAACTGCTCGCGGATGCCGCGCGACGCGTAGCCGAACGCCTGCTCGGCCTTGCCGGCCACCAGCGCCTCGCGCTGCGCCTCGACGATCGCGCGGATTTCGCGCCAGTCGGCGTCGGGCAGCGTTTCGCGCGGCGGCGCCTGCGCGAACGCGAGCGTCGCGACGGTCCACGCGAGCGCGAGCGACCAGCGCAGCCCCGCGGCGCTCACGGACGCTCCGCGCAGACGGGGCACGCCGGGTCGCGCGGCACCTTGAGCTCGCGCCAGCTCGCCGCCAGCGCGTCGTAGAGCAGCAGCCGTCCGGCGAGCGACGTCCCGGCGCCAGCGAGGAGCTTCAGCGCCTCGCCCGCCTGCGCCGCGCCGACGATCCCGACCAGGGGCGCGAACACGCCCATCGTCGCGCACCGCTCTTCCTCGATCTCCTCGCCCGCGCCGAACAGGCAGTGGTAGCACGGCGACGCGGGATCGCGCGGATCGAACACCGCGATCTGGCCGTCGAAGCGCAGCGCGGCGCCCGAGACGAGCGGGACGCGGGCCGCGACGCACGCGCGATTGATCGCGTGGCGCGTGGCGAAATTGTCGGTGCAGTCGAGGACGACGTCGGCCTCGGCGGCCAGCGCGGCGAGCTCGTCGGCGCCCACGCGCCGCTCGACCGCCACGTAGCGCGGCTCCGGGTTGATCGCCGCGAGCCGTCGTGCGGCCGCGACGACCTTCGGCGTGCCGACGTCCTCCAGCGCGAACAGGATCTGGCGCTGCAGGTTGGTGAGGTCGACGCGGTCGGCGTCGACCAGCGTGAGGCGTCCGACGCCGGCGCTCGCGAGGAACTGCGACGCGGGGTTGCCGAGGCCGCCGACGCCGACGACCAGCGCGTGCGATCGTGCGAAGCGATCCTGCGCGTCGGGCCCGAGGGCATCGAGCAGCAGGTGGCGGCTGTAGCGGAGGAGCTGGGTGTCGTCCATCGGGATTCGGGCAACGGCGAACTGGACCGTCGCGCCTCCCGAGAACATAGCACCGGGCGCGGACGGGGGCCGGGAACGATGGGGGCCAGCGGGTCCCGGGTCGGCGCGACGCGGAAGGTGGGGCGTCCTTGCCGGCGTCAGCGGGTCCGATGCGAACCGGGGCGTGAGCGCCTTGCGACGTCGGCCGGCGGAATGAGAGGATGGCAACCGCGGCCTGTCGCGCATCCCGTGGCAGCCTGCGCACCTGCCGCGGTCGCTGCCGTTCGCCCATCGATCATTCGCGGAGCGCGCGATGTATCGCATCCTCCTTTTCATGGTGTCGACGCTGCTCGGGTTCGTCTTTGCCGCGCACGCGCAGACGTCGCCGGCCGGCCCGGCGTCGAAGACGGCCGGCGCGCAGGACGCCAAGGTCCGCCAGCTCGTCATCGGGAACAAGCCGTGGAAGGGCGACTTCGACGCGATGCTTGAGCGCCGGATGATCCGCGTCTATGTCCCCTACAGCCGTTCGCTGTACTTCGTCGACAAGGGGCGCGAGCGCGGCCTCTCGGTCGAGCTGGTCCGCGACTTCGAGCGCTGGGTCAACCAGAAGCACGCGAAGTCGCTGGGCAAGCGCCCGCTCACTGTCTACGTCGCCGCCGCCACGCGCGACAAGCTGCTTACCGACCTGAACGATGGGATGGCCGACATCGCGGTGGGCAACCTGACCGCGACCGAGGAGCGGCTGAAGGTCGTGGATTTCGTGGCGCCCGACGACAAGCTCGTGAATGTCGAGGTCCTCGTCACGGGTCCCGCGTCGCCGGCGATCGCCTCGGTGGACGACCTCGCGGGCAAGACGGTGCACGTGCGCCAGGCGTCGAGCTATCACGCGAGCCTGACGGCGCTCAACGCGCGCTTCAAGCAGGCCGGCAAGCCCGAAGCGAAGCTCGTCCTCGTGCCCGGCGCGCTCGAGGACGAGGACATGCTCGAGATGCTCAACGCCGGCCTCCTCGAAGCGATCGTCGTCGACGCCTGGAAGGCGAAGTTGTGGGCGCAGGTGCTGCCCAAGGTGAAGGTGCGGGACGACGTCGTGCTGCGTTCCGCCGGGAAGATCGGCTGGGCGATCCGCAAGGGCAGCCCGAGGCTTGCTGCCGAGCTGAACGAGTTCTACGCGACCTGGGCGAAGAAGCAGGGGGTCATTCCGTACCGGCAGCAGCAGTACATGAAGAACATCAAGGCGCTGCACAGCGCCAACGCTTCCGAGGATCAGAAGCGCTTCGAGGGGCTGATCGCCACCTTCCGGAAGTACGGCGAGCAGTATCGCTTCGACCCGCTGATGCTCGCCGCGCAAGGCTACCAGGAGTCGACGCTCGACCAGAGCAAGAAGAGCCACGTCGGTGCCGTCGGCGTCATGCAGATCATGCCGGCGACCGGCGCCGCGCTGAAGGTCGGCGACATCCGCGTGACCGAGTCGAACATCCACGGCGGCACGAAGTACATGGACCAGCTGATGACCCAGTACTTCAAGGACGCCAAGTTCGACGAGCAGAACCGCACGCTGTTCGCGTTCGCGAGCTACAACGCCGGCCCGGGCAACATCTCGAAGATGCGCAAGGAGGCGGAGAAGCGCGGGCTCGATCCCGACAAGTGGTTCAACAACGTCGAGACCGTCACCGCCGAGAAGATCGGCATCGAGACCACGACCTACGTGCGCAACATCTTCAAGTATTACGTCTCGTACCGGCTCGTCACCGACGCGAAGGCGACGGCCGCGGCGCTCAAGCAGCAGGTCGCGCCGGTGAAATGATCAACCGCGCCCGGATCGGGGCGATCGCGTCGTCGTTCGTCGCGGCCTTGTTCCTGGTCGCCGTCGTCGGCGAGCCGGTCGCCGCGCAGACGCCGACGCGACCGAGCGCGTCCTACGTCGGCACGACGGCGTGCGGGTCGTGTCACGCGAAGGAGCACGCGGCCTGGCGCGGCTCGCACCACGATCGCGCGATGGAGGTTCCCGGCGAGAAGACGGTGCTGGGCAACTTCGCCGACGCTCGCTTCCTCCATGCGGGCGTGACGAACCGCTTCTTCCGGCGCGACGGGCGATGGTTCGTCAACACGGACGGCCCGGGAGGCAAGCTCGCCGACTTCGAGATCAAGTACACGTTCGGCGTGTATCCGCTGCAGCAGTACCTGATCGAGCTCCCCGGCGGACGGTTGCAGGCGTTCGGCATCGCCTGGGACGCGCGCAGCAAGGCGCAAGGCGGCCAGCGCTGGTTCCACCTGTATCCCGACCTCAAGCTCAAGGCGGGCGATCCGCTGCACTGGACCGGCATCGACCAGAACTGGAACCACCAGTGCGCCGACTGCCACTCGACCAACCTGCGCAAGAACTACGACGCGGCGACCAGGACCTACAAGACGACCTGGTCGGATCTTAACGTCGGCTGCGAGGCCTGCCACGGACCGGGGTCGAACCACGCGGCCTGGGCGAAGCAGGAACCGGCGGTTCGCGGCGCCGACGCGGCCAAGGGCCTGACCGTCAGGCTCGACGAGCGCGCGGGCGTGCGCTGGACGATCGACGCCGCGACCGGCAGCGCGAAGCGATCGGCGCCGCGCGCCTCCAACCGCGAGGGCGAGGTGTGCGCGCGCTGCCATTCGCGCCGCGGCCAGTTCGACGATGCCTGGCATGCGGGCCAGCCGCCGGGCGACGCGTTTCGCCTCGCGCTGCTCGAGCCCGGGCTCTACCACCCCGACGGCCAGATGCGCGACGAGGTCTACAACACCGGCTCGTTCCAGCAGAGCCGCATGCACGCGATGGGCGTCGGCTGCTCGGATTGCCACGAGCCGCACGGCCAGAAGCTTCGTGCGAGCGGCGACGCCGTGTGCGCGCAATGCCATGCGCCTGCGCGTTTCCAGGACGCGTCGCATCACCGCCACAAGGCCGGTACGCCCGGTGCTGCGTGCGTGTCCTGCCACATGCCGACGGTCACCGCCATGCGCATCGACGCCCGGCACGATCACTCGATGCGCATCCCGCGACCGGATCGCACCGTCGCGCTCGGCGTGCCGAACCCCTGCAACGCCTGCCACGTGAACCGGACGCCGAAATGGGCCGCCGACACCGTCGCGCGCTGGCATCCGGATCGCAAGCCCGGCCAGCAGCGCTTCGCCGAGGCGCTCGCGGCGGGCGATCGCGGCGCCCCGGGGGCGCGCGCGGCGCTCACCGCGCTGATCGCGGATGTCTCGCAACCCGGCATCGCGCGGGCGAGCGCCGTCTCGCGCCTCTCGGCCCAGCGCAGCCCCGCCGCGATGAGCACGCTCACCAAGGCGTTGCTGGATTGGGACGCACTGGTGCGCGCGAGGGCGACGCGAGCGATGCGCGACGTCGATCCCGCGACGCGCGCGCGGCTGTTGCCGAGGCTGCTCGCTGACCCGGCGCGCGACGTGCGCATGGAAGCAGCGCGCGGGCTCGCCGGCATCCCCGAGTTCCGGTTGTCGATCGACGAGCGCGCGCGGCTGGCCAAGGCGACCGACGAGTATCTCGCGGCGATGCGCTTCGGCGCGGATCGTCCCGAAGCGCACGCCGAGCTTGGCACGTTCCACGCGGCGCGCGGGCAACGGGACCTCGCGATCGCCGAATACAAGACCGCGCTCGAGCTCGATCCCTCGTTCGCGCCCGCGATCGTCAACCTGGCGGATGCCATCCGGACCGGCGGGCAGGAAGCCGACGCGGAGCGGCTGCTCGCCGCTGCCGCGAAATCGAACCCGGGCGCAGCGGACCTCAAGCACGCCCTCGGCCTGTCGCTGGTGCGGCAGAAGCGCCCGGCCGAGGCCCTGCCCGTGCTCGCCGACGCCGCGCGACTGGCGCCCGACAACGCGCGCTACGCGTACGTGCACGGCGTCGCGCTTCAGAACGCCGGACGTCGCGCGGAAGCGATCCGCGTGCTCGAACGCGCGCTCTCGCGCCACCCCTACGATCGCGACATCCTGTTCGCGCTCGTAGCCCGCGAGCGCGACGCGGGCAACCTCGCCGCCGCGTCGCGGCGCGCGAACCTGCTGGTCGAGCTCGAGCCGGACAACCCGGACCTCAGGCGCTTCGCGGGGGAGCTCGCCGCAACGAGTCCCGGCTCGCGCCCGAAGTGAGCGCCGCCCCCGGAGCGCCCGCCGGAAGGACGATCCCGAACCGGGTCGGGCGGGCCGTCAAAGGCGCATCGCCGAAGGTCACCGTCGAGGTGACGTGATCGGAGGCGCGGTCCTGCGCCTCCCGTTCG
>DATLIR010000142.1:0-9747 GCA_035539315.1 Casimicrobiaceae bacterium | reverse complement strand
TTTGCCCAGAGCTCCGCCTGTTCCTTGGTGCTGGGGGGCTCGTCCTGCAGATGATTGTCGTTGTGTGCCATCGTGCACTCCGTCTGATTTCACGAAGCGCCTACTGTGCTCAAGGTTGCGCGGCGACGATGTCGGAGAACGCGCCTTGTCCAGCTTCGTCGCGCGCCTACACCGATCCGCTTACAGCAACGCGCCCTGCCGCTGCTGCGCAGTGATCGCGTCGACGACGGTCAGCGCGGTCATGTTGACGATGCGGCGCACCGTGGCCGACGGCGTCAGGATGTGGACCGGCCTGGCGACGCCCAGCAGGATCGGACCGAGGGTGACGCCGCCGCCGGACGCGACCTTGAGCAGGTTGAACGAGATGTTCGCCGCGTCGAGCGTCGGCATTACCAGCAGGTTGGCCTCGCCCTTGAGCGTCGAGTTCGGGAACGCGGTCTGGCGCACCTCCTCGGACAGCGCGGCGTCCCCGTGCATCTCGCCGTCGATCTCGAGGTCGGGATCCATGCCCTTCACGAGCGACAGCGCGCGGCGCATCTTCGCCGCGGAGGGATGGTCGCTGGTCCCGAAGCTCGAGTGCGACAGCAGCGCGGCCTTGGGCGCGTTGCCGAAGCGCCGCATCTCCTCGGCCGCGAGGATCGTGATCTCGGCGATCTGCTCGGGGCTGGGGTCGGCGTTGACGTAGGTGTCGGCGATGAAGACGGTGCGGTTGGTCATCATCAGCGCGTTCATCGCGGCGTAGGTCCTGACGCCGCGGCGCAGCCCGATCACCTGGTCGACGTAGTGCAGGTGCAGGCCGTGCGTCCCGAACGTGCCGCACAGCATGCCGTCGGCGTCGCCGCGGTGGATCATCATCGCGCCGATCAGCGTATGGCGGCGGCGCATCTCGAGCTTCGCGTAGGCCTGCGACACGCCTTTCCGCTCGGTCAGCCGGTAGTACTCCTGCCAGTAGTCGCGGTAGCGGTCGTCGAGCTCCGGGTTGATCGCGTCGAAGTCCTTGCCGGCCTTGAGGCGCAGGCCGAACCGCTCGATCCGTTGCGCCAGTATCGCGGGCCGCCCGACCAGGACCGGGCGGGCGAGCCCTTCGTCGACCACGACCTGCACGGCACGCAGCACGCGCTCGTCCTCGCCTTCCGCGTAGACGATGCGACGCGGCGCCTCCTTCGCGGCCGCGAAGATCGGCTTCATCAGGAGGCCGGAGTGGTAGACGAACTGCGTGAGCTTCTGGACGTAGGCGTCGAAGTCCGCGATCGGGCGCGTCGCGACGCCCGAATCCATCGCCGCCTTGGCCACCGCCGGCGCGATGCGCACGATCAGGCGCGGGTCGAACGGCTTGGGGATCAGGTACTCGGGCCCGAAGCGGATGTTCTCGAGGTTGTAGGCGTGCGCGACGATGTCCGACTGCTCGGCCATCGCGAGGTCGGCGATCGCGCGCACCGCCGCGAGCTTCATCGGCTCGTTGATCGTCGTGGCGCCGACGTCGAGCGCGCCGCGGAAGATGAACGGGAAGCACAGGACGTTGTTGACCTGGTTGGGGAAGTCCGACCGGCCGGTGGCGATGACCGCGTCCGGGCGCGCTTCCTTCGCGAGCTCCGGCATGATCTCGGGCTCCGGGTTGGCGAGCGCCAGGATCAGCGGCCGCTCGGCGAGGAGCGACAGCCACTCCTTCTTCAGCACGCGCGCGGCGGAGAGACCGAGGAAGATGTCCGCGCCCGGCAGGATGTCCTTCAGCGTGCGCGCCTTCGTCTGCTGCGCGTAGCGCACCTTGTTGTCGTCCATCTCCTCGGTGCGGCCCGCCCACACCACGCCCTTGATGTCCGACACCCACACGTTCTCGCGCCGGATGCCGAGCGATACGAGCAAATCGAGGCAGGCGAGCGCCGCGGCGCCCGCGCCCGAGCACACGAGCTTCACGTCCGCGAAATCCTTGCCGACGACGCGCAGGCCGTTCAGGATGGCCGCGCCGACGATGATCGCCGTGCCGTGCTGGTCGTCGTGGAACACCGGGATCTTCATGCGCTCGCGGCAGAGGCGCTCGATGTAGAAGCACTCGGGCGCCTTGATGTCCTCGAGGTTGATGCCGCCGAACGTCGGCTCGAGCGCGCAGATCATGTCGACCAGCTTGTCGGGGTCGCGCTCGTCGAGCTCGATGTCGAAGCAGTCGATGCCGGCGAACTTCTTGAACAGGACCGCCTTGCCTTCCATCACCGGCTTGCCGGCGAGCGGGCCGATCGCCCCCAGCCCCAGCACTGCCGTGCCGTTGGTGACGACGCCGATCAGGTTGCCGCGCGCGGTGAGGTTGCGCGCCTCGCCGGGGTCGCGGACGATCTCCTCGCACGCGGCCGCCACGCCAGGCGAGTACGCGAGCGCGAGGTCGCGCTGGTTGGACAGCTGCTTGGTCGGCGTGATCGCGATCTTCCCCGGCGGGTGCTGCCGGTGATACTCGAGCGAGGCTTCGCGGAGCGAGCGTTGCTGGTCGGCCATGGCGGGGAGTCGAGCCGGAGGGTTGCGCCGGAACGTGCGCGCGTTGGCCAGTGTATCGGCCCGAGGGCGAATTGCAACCACGCGGGGCGCGCGGCGCCGCGGCCCTATAATCCGGAACTCCTTTCTCCCGGGCGCCGCGGCCCTCGCCGGCGCGGCCCGCTCCATGTCGACCACGGTGCTGTTCTGGCTGATCGCGTTCGCCATCGTCGCTGCGACCCTGGCCGCGCTCGTCCTCCCGTTCCTGCGCGCGCACGCGGCTCGTCCGCGCCCCGGCGAAGCCGAGGCCGCCGCGGCGATCTACCGGGACCAGACGCGGCAGCTCGAGGCCGACGTCGCCGCGGGCGTGGTCGGCGCCGACCAGCGCGACGCCGCGCGCGACGAGATCGTCGCCCGGCTCGGCGCGGAATTGTCGGCACCGGCGGAACCGGCGCACGCGAGCACCCCGAGAAACGCGTGGATCGTCGCGATCGCGATCGTCGCCATCGTCCCGACGGCCGCCCTGATCGGCTATCTCGTGCTCGGCTCGCCTCACGCGCTCGACGCCGCCAAGCCTCGCGAGCGCCTGACCGACCACGAGATCGTCTCGATGGTCGAGCGCCTCGCGGAGCGCATGAAGGCGCAGCCCGGCGATGCGCAGGGATGGCTCCTGCTCGGCCGCTCGTGGAGCGCCCTGCAGCGATACCAGGAATCCGCCGATGCGTATGCGCAGGCGGCGGAGCGCCTGCCCGGCAACGCCGATGCGCTCGCCGATTGGGCCGACGCGCTGGCGATGGCGCAAGGCCGCAAGCTCGCCGGCAAGCCGACCGAGATCATCGGTCGCGCGCTCGCCGCCGATCCCGCGCATCCCAAGGCGCTCGCGCTCGCGGCCTCGGCCGCGATGGAGCGCGGCGACGACAAGGCGGCGATCCGCTACTGGAACGCGCTGCTGGCGGTCGTCCCGCCGGACGGCGAGGACGCGCAGGGCATCCGCGCGACGATCGCGCAGCTGGGCGGCACCGCGGTCCCCGCCCCCGCCGCAGCGCCGGCCTCAGCGCCCGTTGCAACCCCCGCCGCGCCACCACGCGAACGTACGGCGACTGCCGCGGCGGGCAGGATCAGCGGGCGCGTGAGCGTCGCGCCCGCGCTCGCGTCGCGCGTCGCACCGCAGGCGACGCTGTTCGTCTACGCGCGCGCCGCACAAGGCCCTCGCGTCCCGCTCGCGATCCTTCGCACGACCGCCGGCGCACTGCCGCTCGACTTCACGCTCGACGATTCGATGTCGATGGCGCCCGGTGCCGTGCTGTCGCAGGCGCGCGATGTCGTCGTCGAAGCGCGCGTTTCAGCGAGCGGCCAGGCGACGCCCGCGAGCGGCGATCTCACCGGCCAGAGCGCGACGGTGACGCCCGGCACGAGCGGCCTTTCGATCACCATCGACCGACTCGTTCCCTGAGTCTCGTCCCCGGGCGTAGGACGCGTTCCGACGCGGGTCGCATGCTATGATCGCGGCGCCTCCGCGACCCCTCATGGCGCCTCTTCGACATCGTTGTCACATCGCCATCGCCGCGCTCGCGACGGCGCTGTCCGCCACCGTCGCGCACGCACAACCCGCGGCGAGCATCGACGACGTGCGCCGCCTGGTCGAGGCCGGTCGCTCGGAGCTGGCGTGGCCGCTGTGCCAGTCCCTCGATCGCGACGCGGTGGCGCAGGCGGACCTGTGGTGCGGCGTCGCGGCGGTCGACCTCGGTCGCGCCGGCGAAGGCACGCTCGCGATCGAGCGCTACGTGCTGCGCTTTCCCGAGGACGTGCGCGCGCGCCTCGAGCTCGCGCGCGCGTATTTCTACGCAGGCGACGACGTCGCCGCGCGCCGCGAGTTCGAGGCGGTGCGCGCCGTCGACCCGCCGGCCGACGTGCGCGCCGGGATCGACCGTTATCTCGAGGCGCTCGCGTCGCGCGAAGCGCAGTACCGCCCGAGCATCCGCGGCTGGATCGAGGCGGGCGGCGGCTACGACAGCAACGTCAACGCCGGCGTCGCGCAGGCCGACATCGCGCTGCCGGTGCTCGGCCCGGTGACCGTCGCCAGCTTCGGCGTCGAGCAGTCCGACGGCTTCGGCTTCCTCGCCGGCAGCGTGCAGATCAACAAGCCGATCGCCCCCGGCATCGCGATCTACGGCGGCGTCGTCGCCAACGGCCAGTTCAACGCGAGCGAGACCGACTTCAACATCGCGCAGGGTGCGGCGACGCTCGGCGCGAGCTGGCAGGTCGGCCGCCACATGCTGTTCGGCTCCTACTCGCACGGCGAGCTGGCGGTCGGCGGCGACCGCTACCGCCATTCGGACGGCGCGTCGCTCGAATGGCGCTACGCGCTCTCCGAGCTCGCGACGACCAGCGTGGTGCCGCAGTACGCGCGGGTCGGCTACTCCAGCGGTAACGAGGCGCGCGACAGCGACTTCTACGCGCTCGGCGTGTCGCTGCGCAAGATCTGGCTCACCGCGTGGCAACCGGTGCTGAACCTCTCCGCCGTCGCCGGCCGCGAGGACAACCGCCGCAATCGCGACGACTTCAGCCGCGACGTCTACGGCGCCGCCGCCGACGTCACGGTCTCGCCGGCGCCGCAATGGGCGCTGAACGCGGCCTTCTCGTTCCAGCGCAGCCGCTACGACGCGCCCCTCCCGCTGCTCGGCTTCACGCGCAGCGACGACAACTACAGCAGCAGCGTCAGCGCGCTCTACTTCATCACGCGCGCGCTCTCGGCACGCGTCGAGGTGCAGTTCTTCCGCAACGACAGCAACCTGGCGCTGTTCCAGTACGACCGCACCGTCGTGGCGGGAAAGCTCCGCTACGACTTCAAGTGACGGGAGCCACGATGACCGTCCGCACCGTTCGTCGTGTCCGGCCCGCCGCCCTGGCGTGGTTCGCTGCACTGCTGGCGCTCCTCGCATCCGCAACCGCGCTCGCGCAGGTCGGCCGCGTCGTGCTGTCGGTGGGCGACGTCGCGCTGGTGCGCGGCGCCGATCGCGTGCGCGTCAGCGCCGGCGCGACGCTCGGCGTCGGCGATGCGATCGTCACCGGCGCCGACGGCCACGCGCAGCTGCGCTTCTCCGACGACGCGCTGGTCGCGATCAAGCCGGGGAGCGAGTTCCGCATCGAGGCGTACACCTTCGCGGGTCGCGCCGACGGCAGCGAGCGCGCGGTGTTCAGGCTCGTGCGCGGCGGCTTTCGCACGCTCACCGGCCAGATCGGCCAGGTCAACCGCGACACCTACCAGGTCCTCACGACGCAGGCGACGATCGGCATCCGCGGCACGCACTACCAGCTCGAGATCTGCGGACCGGGCGAATGCCGCGAAACGCCTGACGAGCCGCCGGCGCCCGCGGGCCTCTACGGCGGCGTCTACGACGGCAGCATCGCCGCGATCACGCCGCGGGCCTCGGCGGTCTTCGGTGCGCGCGAGTTCTTCGTCGTGCCCGACGACGGCGTCCCGACGCGCCTGATCGGTCCGCCGTCGTTCCTCTCCGGCAAGCTCGTCGGCAAGCAGCTCGCCGCGCGCACGGCGCCCAGCGAGATCGGTTTTCGCAAGGTCCCCGAATTCCCGCTCGACCAGCTGGATCCGCTCGCGCGTTACATCAAGGCGCCCTACCAGGTGACGGAGGATTTGACCAAGTCCGATTCGGTCGCGACGCCGATCGTCGGCCTGGTCGGCTCCGACGAGGCCACGCTCGAGTTCGCGGTGGGCGTGAGCGCCGATCTATTGCGCCTCGACCCGCTCGGCCGTCTCGTCGCCATCGACAACGGCCCGCTGACCGCGTCGGTCGGCACCGCGAGCATCGTCGACCTCGGTGCGAATCCGTCGAACGGTGCAAGCCTCAACTGGGGGCGCTGGGAAGGCCCGGGCTCGACGATCACGCAGACGCTGCCCAACGGCCAGGTCGTGCACAACGACGGCGGCAACCTGCACTACGTGTACGGCGTCGTCGCGACCGACCTGCCGACGGCGGGCATCGTCGAGTACGCGCCGCTCGGCGGCACGCGTCCCACCGATTCGGCGACCGGCGAGGTCGGCACGCTGTTGTCGGGCGGGCGCGTCGCGGTCAACTTCAACAACGCGCAGGTGACGCTCAACAACCTGCAGGTGGGCTTCACCAACGCGATCTACTCGATGAGCGGCGTCGCGAGCCTCGTCGGACCGCTGTTCTCGACCGGCGGCATCGGCGCCAACGCGACCTGCGCCGGCGCGGGCTGCCAGAGCATCGTCGCCGGGAACTTCGCCGGCTTCCTCGCCGGTCCCGGCGCGTCGGGGCTCGGGCTCGACTACTACTTCAACACGCGCAACGGCGTCATCGAGGGTGTGGCCGCGTACCGGCGCTGCGCGGCGCCGGGGAATTGCTGACGCCCCTCTCCCCTACCCTCTCCCCGCGATGCGGGGAGAGGGAGAATTCGGCTCCCTTGCGCGCCCTCGCGCGCACTCCCTTCGTCAGCTCCCTCGGCTTCGTCACAGTCGCACCCTCGCACCCTCGCGCCTTCATCGCGCTCGCCCGCGTCACTTCTCGACGAAATTCCAGGCGCCGTCCCAGTCCGCCGCAGGGGGCGCGGCGAGGAAGGTGGCGCAGCGGGTCGCCAGCAGCAGCGCGGGCTTTGCGTCCGGATCGTCCGACGCGATCGCCGTGCAGCCCGAGCGCGCTGCGTCGAAGCGCTGCGCGCGGTAGTCGGCGACGAGCGCTGCCCAGCGCTGCGCGCGCGCGATCGCCGTAGCGTCGCCGGCGAGCCCCAGCGGCTCGTGGATGCCGACCGCCTGCGTGCGTCCCTTGACGCGCACGCGGTCGATCTCGCGCCAGACGACGTCGTCGACCAGCGCGCGGGTCGCCTCGCCGCACAGGATCGGCACGCCGTAGACCTTGGTGAGCCCCTCGAGGCGCGAAGCGAGGTTCACCGCGTCGCCCAGCACCGTGTAGGCCTTGCGGAAGCGCGAGCCCATGTCGCCGACGCTCATCGGACCCGAGTTGACGCCCACCCCCATCGCGATCGCGGGCCAGCCACGCTTCGCGTACGACTCGCGGATGGCCGGCATCGCGCGCTGCATCGCGAGCGCCGCGTGCACCGCGTCGGCGGCGTGCCCCGCGTTCGCGATCGGCGCGCCCCAGAACGCCATGATCGCGTCGCCGACGTACTTGTCGACCGTGCCGCGGTGCGCGTGGATCGCGGTGGTCATCGACGACAGGTAGTCGTTCAGCAACGCGGAAAGCTCGCGCGGCGGCAGCCGTTCCGACAGCGCGGTGAAATCGCGCACGTCCGAGAACAGCACGCTCATCTCGCGGCTCTCGCCCTCCATCGTGAAGCGCTCGCCGCTCGCGCGCATCTGCCGCACGCGCTCGGGCGGCACGTATTCGCCGAACAGCTCGGCGAGGTCGCGCGTCTCGCGCGCCTCGCGCAGGAAGCCGGCGAGCAGCGTCGCGAGGAGCAGCACGGCGAGCATCGCGAGCGCCGGCGCCACGGTGACGACGGCGTTCTGCCGCCACCAGAAATACATCGCGATGGCGACGACCAGCCCGGCGAGCGCGGCGATGCCGAGCACGCTGGCGACCGGGCGCCGCCAGGGCAAGCCGAACACGGCCACGAGCCCCACGACCACGACGACCAGCGCCGCGGTCTCGCGCGCGCCGGCGGGCACGCTGCGCATCTCGCCGTTGAGCATGCCGGACACGAGGCTCGCGTGGATCTCGACGCCCGGGAAGTCGGGGGCGAGCGGCGTCGAGCGCAGGTCCTGCAACCCCTTCGCGCTGGTGCCGACCAGCACGATGGCGCCGGCGAACGCGTCGGGCGCGACGCGCCCGTCGAGGATGTCCGCGGCCGCGAACGCCCGGTAGGTTCCCGGCGGGCCGCGGAACGGCACCAGCGCCGTGCCGTCGCGCGCGACCGGCACCGCGAGTCCGCCCGCGTCGAGCGCCTCGAGATCGCCGTTGGCGTCGAACACCGGGCGGATGCGCTTCGCCTCGACGGCGAGCGCGACGGTCGCAAGCGACAGCGCCGGGTAGTAGCCGTCGCCGTAGCGCTTGACCATCGGCACGCGGCGCACGACGCCGTCGGCGTCGAAGGCGGGATCGAGATGGCCGCCCGCGGACGCCGCCAGCTGCAACGCCGGCAGGTTGCCGGTATAGCCGTTTTCCGGCGCGATCGGGATCGTGCGGCCGTCCAGGTCGGCGAGCGTGAACGCCGGTGCCGGCAGGCGGCCGACCGCCTGCGACGATGCGGTGAAGCCGTAGGCGAGCACGGTTGCGCGCCCCGACAGCGCCGTCGCGAACTGGCCGTCGTGGTCGGCGCGCGACTTGAGCGCCGCCAGCGCGGCGCGCGCCTCGGGCGTGTCGCGCATGCCGTGTCGCGCGAGCTCGTCGAGCGCCGCGGCGTTGCCCGACAGGTCGGCTTCCGGGAACAGCACGTCGAACGCGACCAGGCGCGCCTGGTGGCGGTCGAACAGCGTCGCGGTGAGCCGCGCCAGCGTATCGCGCGGCCACGGCCAGCGCCCGACGCGCTCGAGGCTCGCCTCGTCGATATCGACGATCGCGACCTGCGGATCGGGCGTGTTGCGCTGGCTCGTCGCGAGCCGCGCGTCGTAGGCCATCGCTTCGAGCTTGGCGAGCACGGGCACGCGCTCGCCGCCCACCAGCGTCGCGAGCGTCGCCGCCGCCACGATCGCCAGCCCCACCGCCCAGCGCGGAGCGCCGGCGGCCAGGCGGGCAAGGCGTACGGCGAGCGGTCGCGCCACCGTGCGCGCCGCGTTCGGTCTAGCGGCGAGCCCGCAGCCGCAGCGCGGCGAGACCCGCCAGCGCGAGCGCGAGGAGGACGAGCGCAGCGTCGCCGATCGCCGGCACCGGCTCGCTCACCACCGCCTTCGACACGGCGACGTACGCGGGCTCGCCTACGGCCGGCGAGAACGCGGCGTCGCCGGCGTAGCTCGCCGTAATCGCGATCACGCCAGGCGTGTCCGGCGCCTTGACCGAGAACGCCGCGGCGCCGTCGACCAGCGCGATCTCGCCGAGGTCGCGCGTTCCCGCGCGCACGCGCACCGATCCGCTCGGACGCAGCGCCGTGCCCGCGGTCTCGAGCATTACGCTGCCGCTCAACGCGCGTCCGGCCCAGGCGTGCGCCGGAGCCAGCACCGTCACCTTGGGCGACGGGAGCAGGATGCCCTTGATCACGAAGAGATCGACCGGCCCGAGGATCGACACGTCGTGCTGCGGGGCGCCGCCGTAGCGCGCGCACACGCGGAAGCGGCCGATGGAGAGGTCGGGG
>DATLIR010000141.1:0-7033 GCA_035539315.1 Casimicrobiaceae bacterium | reverse complement strand
CCGGACATCGATGAAATGCTCACCTTCCCGACCGGCGACCAGCATCACTACGGCTCGTCCGGCGCGCTCGTCAAGATGAACGGCGGGCCGGTCGGCGGCGCCGGGACGCTCGTGTACTTCGAGTGCGACGACTGCGCGGTCGAGGCGGCGCGCGTGCGCCCGAACGGCGGCAAGGTCATGAAGGAGAAGTTCGCCATCGGCAAGCACGGCTTCATCGCGATCGCGACCGACACCGAGGGCAACGGGTTCGGCCTGCACTCGATGAAGTGACGGCCCGAGCCGCATCGGCGGCTCCCCGACCGCCTAGGCGAAGTCGTCTCCTGCCTCGCGCAGCTTGACGAGCGCGTGGAGCGCCCGGTTGACGGGCGCCGGAATGCCGAGTTCCTCGCCCCGTCTCGCGACGTAGCCGTTCAGCATGTCGATCTCGGTCGGCTTGCCGCGCAGGATGTCCTGCGCGGTCGACGAGTACTGCGCCGGCATCGAGCCGGCGGTGCGCCACATCGAGGCGATCATCTCGCGCTCGTCGAGTGCGACTCCGGACGCGCGGGCGACCGCGACGGTCTCGCGCACCGCCGTCTCCATGAGGTCGTGGATCGCGGGCTCGGCCTCCATGCGCCCGTAGCGCGAGCGGCCGAGCGCGGAGACCGCGTTGAATGCGCAGTTGATGACCAGCTTCGACCAGAGCGCCGCCTCGATGTCGTCGACGACCGGGCAGTGCACGCCCGCGCGCTCGAACAGCGCGGCGACGTCGCGCGCGCGCTCCTGCGCGCGGGGACGGTTCGCGCAGGCGCGCGTGACGCCCAGCTCGAGGGTGCCGCGCCCGGCATGGCGGACGACGCCCGGAGCCTCCATCCACGTCCCCACCCAGACGACCGACGCGAGCACGACCTGGTCGACCACCGCCGCGATCGTGTCGGCGTTCGCGACACCGTTCTGCAGGCTGACGACGACGGCGTCGGCGCGCAGGTATGGCTTCATGGCCGCAGCGGCCTCGGGCGTGTCGGGCGACTTGACGCAGACGAGGACGACGTCCGCCTCGGCGATGGCCGAGACGTCGGTCGCGGCGGTCACGTGCACGACGTCGCGCCGATCGGACCGGGCGATCACGAGGCCGTCGCGCCTGATCGCATCGACATGCTGCGCCCGGCCGACGAGCGTCACGGGCGCGCCGGAGAGCGCAAGCATGCCGCCGTAGAAGCCGCCGACGGCGCCGGCGCCCACGACGGCCACCGCCGGGAGTCGGGGCGAGGTCACACGCGCGAGCATACCGGCATCGGCGGCTCGGGGGTCCGAACGACGAACGCTGCGACGCGTCGCCCCGGAGTGCCACAATGCGCGCTCGGCGCATTCCCCGCCGCAGGAGGCTCCACGATGCCCGCACGTCGCCGTCGTCAGCAAAGCAGGTGGATCGGCGCGGCCCTCGTCGCCGCGGTCATCGCAGGATGCGCGACGTCGCCGCCGGACCTACCGAGCGCCGAGGAACGCGCGCAGCGGGTCGTGGGGAGCCCGATCCGCACCGACCAGGACCGGCGCATGGACGCGTCGCGCGATCCGCTCAGGTTCCTGCCGTTCACCGGCGTGGCGCCCGGCATGGTGGTGTTCGACCTGTCCGCCGGCGGGGGCTACACGTCGCAGCTGATGGCGCTCTCGGTCGGGCCGACCGGCAGGCTCTACGCGCAGCGCCCGCAGCCCGGCGACGCGCTGACGAAGCGGCTCGCGGACAATCCGCAACCCAACTTCATCGTCGTCTACCGGCCCTTCGCCGACCCGATCCCGCCCGACGCGCCGAAGTTCGACCTCATCACGTTCGTCAACAACTACCACGACTTCGTGAACGCGCCGATCGACCGCGCGCAGCTCAACCGCCGTCTCTTCGATGCGCTCAAGCCGGGCGGCCGCTTCGTGATCGTCGACCATGCCGCGCTGCCGGGCTCGGGGACGAGCGCGACGCGCACGCTCCACCGGATCGACGAGGCGGTGGTCGTCGCCGAGGTCAGGCAGGCGGGCTTCGTGCTCGAGGCGGAAGGCCAGTTCCTGCGGCATCCCGACGATCCGCGCACCGTGTCGTCGGGCGACGGGGCGATCCTGACCGACAAGTTCGCGCTGCGGTTCGTGAAGCCGCGGTAGCGATCGCGGGTTCGCGCGAGGAGGCGATTCGCTCGTCTGTGCGGCCTCACCCGCCAGCGATCGCAGGTGAGCGCGGGCGTGCCGCCCGTGACCGGTGTGTGGTCGGAGACGCCCGGGAGAAGCGCACCAAATTGGACGTCAGGATCGACAAGCACGCGCGTGCGCTTCTGCTATGGTGCGCCGATGCGCATCCTGCTCACGTCCGACCTGCATTACAGCCTGAAGCAGTACGACTGGCTGATCAAGGCGGCACCGCATTTCGACGTGCTCGTCATCGCGGGCGACCACATCGATGCGATGTCGCCGGTACCGGCGGCGGTCCAGATGGCAGCGCTGTCGGCGAGCTTCGGTGCGCTCGCAGGCAAGACGCGCCTGCTCGTCTGCTCGGGAAACCACGACCTGAACGCGTGGACGGCCGAAGGCGAGAAGACAGCGGCCTGGCTGTCATCGATCTCCGATGCTGCGATAGCCGTCGACGGCGACACGCTGGAGGTGGGCGATACGCTCTTCACGGTGTGCCCATGGTGGGACGGTCCGCATGCGCGCGCGCGGCTCGAACAGATGCTCGAAAGCGCGTCAGGGCGCCGGCGCGGGCGATGGGTCTGGATCTACCACGCGCCGCCCGAGGGGCTGCTGAGCTGGACCGGCAAGCGCCACTACGGCGACGCCTTCCTCGCCGGCCTCGTCGAGCGCCACGCGCCGGACGTCGTGATGTGCGGCCACATCCACGAGGCGCCGTTCCGGAACGGCGGCTCGTGGATCGAGCGCCGCGGCGCGACCTGGCTCTTCAATGCCGGGCGGCAGATCGGCGACGTTCCGGCGCGCATCGAGATCGACTTCGCGAACCACGCGGCACAGTGGTTCTCGCTGGCCGGAACCGAGCAGCGATCGCTTCAATAGTCGGGCACGTCGCTGCGCTCCGAGCCGAGCGTCCCGGTGTTGGGGTTCATCGCGATCACGTTGGCGAGGACCTGGTCCATCAGGGCCAGATGCGTGTCGCTGTCGGCGTACTGGCGCTTGATGTCCACCAGGTAGGCCGTGACCGCCGACAGGCGCTGCGCCAGCAGGCGCGCGATGGCGTGCGTCAGCTCGGGGTGCGCCCTCACGGCGGCCGACGCCCCCTCGATCACGTGCACCGTGCTGTCCTCCGCAGCCAGGACGCTCGCCGTCGGGGCTGACCCGAGGACCGCGGACATCTCGCCGAGGAACGCTCCAGCGCCCTTGATCTGGACGATCCGAATGCCCCCGCGCACCACATCGAATGCACCATGCCTGATCACGAACAGCCGGTCGGTCCGGATGCCCTCGTCGATCAGGGTCTCGCCCTTGGCGACATCAAGCACGGGCCAGTGACTGCACATTTCCAGGACGTCCGCCATGTCGTGTTCCCGCCTTCGTGGATGACCAGCATGGTAGGTGTATGCGGGGTCGAGTCGTAGCTACGCCGCGTAGAGCGGCGTCCCGTCGACGTAGATCCGGTAGCCGGCAATGGGTCCCGGGACGCCGTCGAGAACGACCGCGAACGGCAGCGACACCTCGCGCGCGTCGTGGCGGACGTAGTGGACGCTACCTTCGACGACCGCGTGGCCGGGCATCGTCCACACGTGCGTGAGGGTGTGCGACATCGAACGCACCGAGGCGAAGAAGCCCGTCACTGCGCCGCGGATGGCCTCGCGTCCGACGGCCGCGGGCGCGTTCGCATAGACGAAGCGCGCGTCGTCGGCCAGGAAGGCCATGAAGCGGTCCGCATCCTTCGCATCGATGGCGGCGAACAGGTCGGCGATGCGGTGAGTGGCTTGGACGCGTTCCATGATGGGCCGTCTACTGCACGACGATCAGGCGATCCAGGTTGTTGCCCTGCCAAACCGCCGGCTCGTGCACGTCCGAATGGCCCACGCTCTGCGCCGTGTTGACGGGGGTGAAGGTCGGAACGTGCCGGTTGACCAGGACGCTCGAATCGCCGAGCGTCCGCCCCTCGCCCCGGCGTGCGCCCAGCGTGGCGGTGGGCGTCTGCACGTTGTCGTACTCGGAAAACACGTTGAACAGGGAATCGACGTTGCGCATGTCGGGGAGATAGTCGATCCGGACCGGGCAGGCGAGCGCGATCAGATTCTCGAAGCGGAGACCCAGCTGCGAGGCGATGAAGCACACGTTGACCCCGTGGCTGTGGGCGATCGCCTGGAGCCGCTCGACCTGATGGGTGCTGCACCACTGGACCAGGTCGTGCGCCGCGAACACCCGGTCGGCGTGCTGGTTGGCGCCGGTCCAGCTGTACGCCCCGGTTCCGCCATGGAGCGTGCTCGTGAGCGACTTGATGTACGCCCAGAAATTCTGCGTCCCGGTGTCCTGCCACCAATCCGCCGAGGCCGCCCAGGTCCCGTGGACGATCACCGTCGTCAGCTGCGCCATGGTCGTGGCCTCCCGCTAGCGAGACCGCCCGCCGGTGTCGCCCACCTTCTCCCAGCGCAGCTCGTCCACGCGCCGGCGTAGGTCGTCGCGATCGATGTCGTCGAGCGCGGCGTAGAGCTCATCCTCCCACTCGCGTCGAGCCCGGGCGGCAACGGTCCACCGGAGCAGCAGCTCCTCCTTCCCGGACTCGGACCATGGCCCGTTGTCCCGCGCGTGGATACGCAGCTCGGCGTCGACAAACCGGGCGAACTCGGATCGCGCCTGCTCGTCGTGGCGCACGCGCGCGTACAGCTCGGCCTGCATCCGCGGCGAGCCCGCGGACATCACGTACAGGCCCATTTCACGCAGGTCGGGATCCGGGCTCATGATCAGCCACAGCACGTCGCGCATCATGACTGCGTCGGCGGGGCGCGACATCACGACGCCGTCCTCGTCCCGCACGACGAGCTTGTCGTACGTGGCCACGACGTCGCGCGCGAACAGGCGTTCGGGGTTCCGCTCGGCAGTTTCCATCGCAGGCACCTCCGGCGATCATTCTACGACTCCGGGGGAGAGCCGACGAGACTTCCTCGACGCGGCCTGGGCCGACGCCCGGGAACGGTTTGCGCGACCGATTCGGCGTCGGGTGCTGCCTGACGTACGAACCGTCGTGCGAGCAGGTGCTCGCATTGCGAAGGAGCGAGACCGCTTCGTGTCATGCTTGGATGGTTACGGGGCTGGCCCATCCTTCCGGAACCATCGATTTCCCATCCCCAACAGTGGGAACCGCCATTCGCCGAGGCCAATCGATCGCATCGATGGCTCGAACTGTGAACACTCGGCAGCTTGTGCTTGGGCTTGCATTCGCGCTCTCCGGTACCGGTTGCGCGACGCTCGACCTCAGCGTACCGCGTGTCGTGTCGCATGCATGGCCGGAGCCCGAGGCGACGATGCTCGGACGCGCGCTAGCCGATCCGTCTGCGGCTGCCGGGGCCCGCTCCGGGTTCTATTTGATCGATTCCGGCATGGAAGCGTTTGCGCTCCGCGCGGCGCTCGCCGAGGCGGCGCAGCGCACCCTGGATTTGCAGTACTACGCGGTACATGACGATGCGACTGGCCAGCTCCTGCTCAGCCGCTTGCTCGCGGCGGCGAAGCGGGGCGTGCGCGTGAGACTCCTCATCGACGATCTCTACGTTGCCGGGGACGAGGCAAACCTGGCGATTCTTGCCGCTCAGCCCAACTTCGAGGTGCGTGCCTACAACCCCTTTCTCCGCCGCGGACCGCTCGCGGTCATGCGCCTGCTCGAGTACGTTTCGGACCCGGTGCGACTCAACCGCCGCATGCACAACAAGGCGTGGATCGCCGACAACGCCGCAGCGATCGTCGGCGGACGGAATCTCGGCGATGAGTATTTCCAGGCCCATGCCGACGTCAATTTTGCGGATCTCGATCTCCTGGCAGCGGGACCCGTGGTACGCGGCATCTCCAGGGGTTTCGACGAGTACTGGAACAGCGAGTGGGCCGTGCCGATCCAAGCCTTCATCGCCGGCCCACCGACGGCGGAAGAGATTGTCGCCTTCGAGCGGGAGCTCGAGGCGCGGATGGAGGCGTTCCACGACACCGAATACGCGCGAGTGCTGCGCGACACCAGGCCCTCCCGTCGACTTCGGTCGGGATCGCTCCCGCTCGTGCGAGCGTCGGCGACGGTCATCTACGACGAACCGGGCAAGGGCGCCCTCGGCCGCCCCGATGCGGGACATCCTGAATTTGCGCCAAGGCTGCGGCCACTCGTCGAAGCGGCGCGGCTCGAGGTGATCCTCATCACTCCGTATTTCATCCCCAGCGAAGTCGTGATAAGCCATCTCGGCGCGCTCGCCGCACGCGGCGTGCGGGTGCGCATCCTCACCAACTCCCTCGTCTCGACCGACGTCCCGTTGGCGCATGCGGCCTATGCGCGGAGCCGCGAAAGGCTGCTCGCCGCCGGAGTCGAGCTCCATGAGATGCGAGCCGACGGACGCCAGAAGCCTTCGCGCAGCGCCGACTCCGGCGCGAGCCTGCACGCGAAAGCTGTCGTTGTCGATCGGGAGCATGCGCTCATCGGCTCGATGAATCTCGATCCGCGCTCGCGGCTGCACAATACGGAGTTGGCCGTGCTGGTGAACAGCAGCGAGTTCGCCCGGGGTATCGGCGCGTTCTTCGACGAGGCAATACAACCGGCGCGCGCCTACCAGCTCGTGCTCTCGGCCAGCGATCCTCCGCACCTCGTCTGGATCACCGAGGAGGGGGGCGCCGCGGTGCGCCATGAGCGCGAACCGTTCGCGAGCTGGTGGCGGCGCTTTCTCACGAACGTACTTGCCGTGCTGGTTCCGGAGGAACTGCTGTAGCCGGCCGCCCTACGCGTGCGTGGGTCAGCGCGTTGCGGGCGCAGCGCGAAGTCGTCCGCGTACCCGCCTACAATTGCGGCTCCCTGACCCCCGGCGAGGTGTCGATGCAACGAGGATGGTGGCGCGTGCTGGCG
>DATLIR010000140.1:0-3274 GCA_035539315.1 Casimicrobiaceae bacterium | reverse complement strand
CACCATTTCCTCGCGGATCGCCGCGAGCAGCCCGGTGTCGAGCGCGAGACCGCCGGTCAGCAGCGCCACTCCGTCCTTCACGCCGGTGACCTTGAGCAGCTTGACGATTCGCGACGCCATCGACAGGTGGATGCCCTTCAGAATGTCGGGGGTAGCGATGCCCCGCGACACCATGTTGATGACGTCGGTCTCGGCCAGCACCGCGCAGATCGAGCTCACCTTCTCGGGATTCGCCGAGGTCGTCGACAGCGGACCGATCTCCTCGACCGCGACGCCCAGCGTGTACGCGGCGCCGCCCGCCGCGAGGAGGACCAGTCCCGTCGTTGCGACGCGCTCGACGAGCGGCCCCAGCGCGAACAGCACCGACCAGCCCATCGCCAGGTAGAGCGCCGTCGACCACCCCTGATGCGACATGCGGTCGAGCGCCTTCATCGCGACGCCGACCGCGGCCAGCGTCCAGAGGAGCCCGAACAGCGCCCAGCCCCAGGGGCCGGCCAGCGGGCCCAGCGCGAACGGCGTGTAGGTCCCGGCGATCAGGAGGTAGATCGCGCCGTGGTCGAGCTTGCGGAACAGTCGCTTGGCGCGCGCGTGCGGGATCGCGTGATAGAGCATCGACGCCGCGTAGAGCAGCACCACGGTCGCGGCGAACACGCTCGCCCCGACGATGTCGGCAGCGCTGCCGCCGCGCGCCGCGGC
This sequence comes from Casimicrobiaceae bacterium, assembly GCA_035539315.1. GTDB lineage: Bacteria > Pseudomonadota > Gammaproteobacteria > Burkholderiales > Casimicrobiaceae > VBCG01. The sequence continues at coordinate 2,578 of DATLIR010000140.1, read as the reverse complement.
GATGACCGGGAACGGCGCGGCGACGGCGGCGGCGACGAGCGCCGTCCCATGGCTCAGACTGTTGGCGATCTCCTCGCCGAGCGACTGCGGGCGTTCGTCCACGCCGGCGATGGTCTCACACACCCTTGCGCGGTGCGGCCACGCTGTGCGCCTCGGCGCGCCTGCCACGCACGACCGCCACGACCGCGGTCGCGATGAACAGCGCAAGCGCCGCGGCATGCGCGAGGCCGCCGGCCGCCAGCAGCGAGGCCGACCCGGTCGCATCGCCCGCGACACGCAGGGCCACGCTCGCGTGAAGCACACCGAGCGGCAGGTAGAACGCCGCGGTGTAGGGCAGCGCGATGCGAAGCACCGCGGGCACGATGATCGGCGCATGGCCGAACACCATCGCGAACACGAAGCCGACGAACAGCGCGTGCAGCGCCGCGTCGTAGCCCGGCGTGCCCACCGCGAGTCCGTTCACCGCGATCAGGAGCCCCGCCACGGCGAGCCACGCATAGCCCGACAGCAGGCACACGGCCGCGTAGCGCGACAGGCCGCGGTCGTGGACGGTCCGTCTCGCGAGATCGAAGCGCGCGAGCCAGGCGGCGGTGAGCGCCAGCGCCACGCCGAGCGCGCGCGCGCCCCACGGATCGACGGCGACCACGGCGCCGGCACCGATCGCGAGCGCCAGCGCGGCGAAGCTGCGGCGCGCGAAGGCCGAGCGCGGCAGGAAGCGCGTCAGCTCGAGCCGCTCGCCCGCGATGGTCAGCGCGAAGAAGGCGATCCACGCCGCCACGGCGGACGCCGGCCGGCCGCTCGCCAGCCATGCGACGTCGCCGGCCGCCAGCGCCGCCGCGCCCGCGGCCACCGTCATCGTGTGCATCTCCGGTTGGCGGGCGACGAACCACAAGGAGACGCCGGTGAGGATCGCCGCGCCTGCGGTGGCCAGCATCGCGGCCGCGCCGGGCTCCCCCAGCAGCAGCGCGATTCCGCCGAGGCCGCAGGCGAGCGGTGCCGCATAGGCCCACCACGTCCCCGCGGCGACCGCGCGCTCGAGCGAGATCACGACGCCGAAGAACGCGGCGACCATCAGCGGCCCGTGCCACGCCGCCAGCGGACCTCCCGCCGCGCCGGCGATGCCGAGACGTGCGAGGCCGGCGAGCACGCCCGCCACGAGGGCGGCGAGCCCGAGCGCGAGCAACGGCACGCGGGCGCGCGGCGGCAGGTCGGGTTGCATCGCCGCGATTGTGCGCCGCCCTAAAGCGGGGCGCGCGCTCCTAATGCAGGCGCCGGACGAACGCCAGGCGCTGCGACGGCCCGAAGCCGGCGTCGTAGAGGAAGCCGAGCAGCGCCAGGTCGTGCGGCGCAACGACCGTCTCGAGGCGCTCGATGCACAGCGCCGCGCAGTTGAGGGCGAGGTCGGCGACGAGCGCGTGGCCGACGCCGCGGTGCGCGTACTCGGGATCGACGCCGATCGTGTCGAGCACGGCGGTCGGCTCGGTGCGGCCGAAGTCGCCGAGGTCCGCGCGAGCCATCACGAACCCGACGATCGCATCGTCGAGCCGCGCGACCAGCGACACGCGCACGCCGCTTTCGTGGATCGCCTCGGCGAGCTTGCGTCCGATGCCGGCTGTGCGGTCGCGCCCGGTGATCGCGCGGTCGATGCGCGCGATCTCCGGGAGATCGCGCAGCGCCATCGGTCCCACCACGCAGCCTTCGCGGCCGGCACGCTCGTAGTCGTTCGCTCCCGGCGCGCCGTAGTCGATCTCGCGCCGCGCGTCGAGCATCGCCGACCCGCCGGCCGGCGCGTCGATCGCGGTCGCCCCGATCGCACGGTCGACGACGTGGTTCGGGGCGAGCGCGAAGCCGTGCTCGCCGAGCCAGCGCAGCATCGCATGGTCGTCCCAGCGCGCGGCGGTGCGCACTTCGCCGATGCCGCGCTCGACCGCGGAACGCACCAGCGCGTCGAGCAGGCGTCCCCCGACGTTGCGCCCCTTCGCATCGGGACGCACGCCGATCGTCTCGAGTCGCACCGCGCTCGCCACGCGACCGAACTCGCCTTCCATCACGCGGCCGAGCAGGTAGCCCGCCAGGCCGCCGCCGTCGTCCAGCGCGACCTGCAGGTGCAGATCCGGGTCGCGCAGCGCCGCCGCGAGACGCCGCTCGAAATAGCCGCGCCGCTGGCGCCCTTCGACGCGCGCGTCGATGGCGACCACCGCGTCGAGGTCGTCGCGGTCGAGGCGTCGGACGGTGTGGTGCAACGGAACGATCGTGGACATCGGCTTCTCCGGTGAGTACGGTCGTCGGTCAACCCGATGCCGCGAACGACAGCGCGCGATCGGCCTCGTCGTCCAGCAGGTCGTCGAGCATGGGCAGGAGCGCCATCGACTCCTTCTGGATGTGCGCGACCTGGCGCTCGACGAGCTCGAGCACGTGGCGGCGGAAGGTCTCGTAGTGCGCGGCGTCGAGCGTTCCGGGGCCCGCCAGCGCCAGCGGCAGCAGCACCGCGGCGACCTCGCGGACCGCGGCGTGCTCCTCGGCCAGGAGCTCGGCGATGTCGCCCTCGCCCGCCTCGGCGAGCCGCGGAAACAGCTCG
>DATLIR010000139.1:0-5880 GCA_035539315.1 Casimicrobiaceae bacterium | reverse complement strand
TACGCGATCCGCCCCAAGTTCTCCGACGGCCACGAGAGCGGCATCTACACGTGGGACTACCTGCTCGACCTCGGCGAGCGCCAGGACGAGCTGTGGCGGCGCTACCTCGACCGTCTCGCGCAGGCCGGCGCGACGCGCGAGCACGCGTGAGACCGCGATGCCGAAGCTCCTCGCGCTCGACCTTCTCACCGTGTGCGTCGTGGGTGCCGTGCTGCTGTTCGTCGGCGGCTACACGGCCGCCGGCGCGGTCGCGCTGGTCGCTGGCGGCGCGTTCGACCTCATGTCGGTCAGGGCGCTGCGCGACGAGCGGAGCGTGAAGCCATGAGCGACGGCCCGGTCGACTTCGGCTACGAGCGCGTCCCTCCCGACGAGAAGACTCGCCGCGTGCGCGGCGTGTTCGAGTCGGTGGCGAGCCGCTACGACCTGATGAACGACCTGATGTCGGGCGGCATGCACCGCCTGTGGAAGCGCTACGCGGTCGGCGTGGCCGCGGTCCGCCCGGGTGCACGCGTGCTCGACCTTGCCGGGGGCACCGGCGACCTCGCGCGCCTGTTCGCGGACGCCGCCGGCCCGGCCGGCCGCGTCGTGCTCACCGACATCAACGGCGCGATGCTCGCCGAGGGGCGCGACAAGCTGATCGACCGCGGCCTCATGCTCGACGTCGTGCAGTGCGACGCCGAGAAGCTGCCGTTTCCCGACCGCGCGTTCGACGTCGTGTCGATCGGCTTCGGGCTCCGCAACGTGACGCGCAAGGAGCACGCGCTCGCCGAGATGCGCCGCGTGCTCGCGCCGGGGGGCGTCGCCGTCATCCTCGAGTTCTCCAGGGTCGCGACGCCGCTGGCGCCCGCCTACGACTGGTACTCGTTCACGGTGCTGCCGCGCCTCGGGAGGCTGGTCGCGGGCGACGAAGCGAGCTATCGTTACCTCGCCGAGTCGATCCGCATGCACCCCGACCAGGAGGCGCTGAAGGCGCTGATGGAACAGGCGGGCTTCGAGTCGGTCGAATACCACAACCTCACCGCCGGCGTCGTCGCGTTGCACGTCGGCCGCGTTTACTGAACGACGACCGCGCCGGCGGCAAGGCCGCCGCCCGCCTCGCCGGGGTCACTTTCGCCACACGTCACCTGTCGGAGCCGCTCGTGAACAATCGTCTCGCCGCTGGTCTCGCCGTCGCCGCCCTGGCCGCCTTCGTGGCCGCGGATCTTGCCGATGCCCGCCGCATGTCCGGCGGTCGCAGCCTCGGAGTGCAGCGCCAGGGAGCGGCTCCGACGCAGCCGGCCACGCCGCCGTCGCAGGCCGGGGCCCCTGCCTCGGGCACGGCGAACGCCGCCTCCGGAACCCCGCCAGGGGCAGGCCCGGCGAGCAACCCGGTGATGCCCGGCCTCGCCGGCGCTACCGCCGCAGCCCGGCCCGGCGCCCCGGCCACTGCAGCCGCCCCTGCCGCGACGCGCTCGAGCTGGCTCGGCCCGGTCGCGGGCCTCGCCGCGGGCCTGGGTCTCGCCGCGCTCGCATCGCACCTGGGCTTCTCCGAGGAGCTCATGAGCATCCTGCTGATCGGGCTCATCGTGGTGGCGATCGTGGTCGTCGCGCGGTTGTTCCTGGCACGGCGTGCGCCGGTGCGCGCCCCGCTGCCCTACGCCGGGGCAGGCGCCGGCCTCGGCTCGACGCCCGGCGGCTACGAGACGCAGGTCCCGCCCCCCGCCCGCTTCGAGCCCGTAGCCGGAAGCACGGTGGCCTCCCGGCCGCGAAGCGGAACGCTTCCCGAGGGGTTCGACGCGACGGCGTTCGCCCGCGAGGCCCGCAAGCAGTTCCTCGCCGTCCAGGCCGCCCACGACCGGCACGACGCCGGCGCGCTCGCCGAGGTGATGACGCCCGAGCTCTACCGCGAGATCACCCGCGAGATGGACGCGAGCGGCGCGGCGCGCCCGACCGAGATCGTCGATGTCGACGCCGACGTGGTCGACGTCGCGACCGAGGGCATGAAGCACTGGGCGAGCGTCCGCTTCTCTGGCACCGCACGCGAAGGCGGGGTGCTCGAGCCGTTCGACGAGGTGTGGAACCTGGTCAAGCCGGTCGACGGCTCCTCGGGCTGGCTCATCGCCGGCATCCAGCAACAGGTCATGCCTTCGTGACGCGCGAGGGCGCCTCGCCGGAGGCGTTCGCCGCGCGCGCTGCCAACCGAGCGCTCGCGGGCGAGGCGTGGGCGCGCGACCAGCTCGCGCTGCACGCGGGGCAGTCGTTCGCGATCGAATCCGGGCCGGTCGCGGCCACGTTCACGATCGGGGCGGATGGCACCTTCTCGGCGGCGCCGCATGACACGGCGGTGGCGCTGCGCCTGACGGTCTCGCCGTTCGCCCTCCCCGCGGTCGCCGCGGATCCCTCGCGCTGGCGGCAGGACGTGCGTGCCGACGGCGACGCGGCCTTCGCCGCGACGCTCGAGGCGATCGCCCAGACGGCGCCCTGGTTCGTCGAGCGCACGTTCGCCGCGGTGTTCGGGCCGATCGCGGGCCAGGCCCTCGCCGACGCCGGCCGCACGCTACTCGCGATTCCCCTCGCGCTGTCGCAGCACGCCGCGTCGAGCCTCGGCCAGTTCGCTGGCGAAGGCGATCTCGTCGCGCAGCGGCGCGACGTCGACGGCTTCGCGCGCGAGGTCGCCGGCCTCGAGGCCCGCGTCGACGCGCTTGCGGCGCGCGTCGCGGCGATTGCGACCGGCGGTGGGCGGGGCCGGCGCCGGAAGGTAACGTAGCGGGTCTAGAGGGCCGCCGCCCCGGACCCGATGCCTCCCGCCCCGACGCTCGCCAAGTTCAGCCGGCCGCGCCTCTACGCGGTCGTCAAGCGCGACCGCCTGTTCCGCGCGCTCGACGACGCCCGCGCCCACCCGATCGTCTTCATCGCCGGACCGCCGGGTGCGGGCAAGTCGACGCTCGTCGCGAGCTACGTCGAGTCGCGGCGCGCGCACGGGCTGTGGTTCCAGGCCGACATCGGCGACAGCGACCCGGCGACGTTCTTCCACTACGTCGGCGTCGCCGCCACCACGCTCGGCGGCGCGCGCGGCGCGCGCAAGGCCGCGGCGCTGCCGCGCTGGAATCCCGGCTACGCGGGCGACCTCGCCGCGTTCACGCGCCGCTTCATGCGCGAGTTCTACGCGCTGTTCCCGCCCGGCTCGATCTTCGTCGTCGACAACTTCCACGAGGCGGCCGGCGCGCCCGAATGGCGTGCGGCGTTCTCGGACGCGCTCTCCGAGCTGCCCGCGGGCGTGAACATGATGATCCTGTCGCGCGCCGAGCCGCCACCCGAGATGAGCCGGCTGCTGGCGTCGCAGGCGATGGTGCGGCTCGGCTGGGAATCGCTGCGCTTCACGGCCGCCGAGGCGGCGGAGGTCGTCGGCCGCGTCGGCGAGACGCCCGCGATCGTCGAAGCCATCCACCGCGCGAGCGACGGGTGGGCGGCCGGACTGGTGCTGATGCGCGAGCACCTCGCACGGCTCACGATCGCCGACGCGCAACCGCTGCGCGACACTTCGGCGCTCGACGACAGCCGCGAATCGGTGTTCGCCTATTTCACCGGCGAGATCTTCGCGCGCGCCCGCCCGGAGAATCGCCGCACGCTGATGCTGGCCGCGCTGCTGCCCTCGGTCACCGCCGAGGACGCCGAGGCCCTGTCGGGCAATGGGGACGCGCAACGGCTGTTCGAGCACCTGTACCGCCGCCACCTGTTCGTCGACCGCCGCCGCGCCGGCGAGCGCAACGTCTACCATTTCCACGGACTGTTCCGTGAATTCCTGCTGGCCGAAGGCCGCGCGCGTCTGTCCGACGACGAGCGACGCGGCGCGCTCGACCGCGCGGCGGCCCTGCTGATCGAGCGCGGCGACGTCGACGCCGCCGCGGCGATCCACCGCGACGCCGGCGCGTGGGACGCGCTGGCGGCGCTCGCGCGCGACGAATCGGTGCGCCTGATCGGCGAGGGCCGCCACGACACGCTGCGCGACTGGATCGTCGCGCTGCCCGAGAAGGTGCGCGACGCGGATCCGGCGCTGGTCTACGCGCTCGCGGTCACGCACGTGTACGGCGACCCGACGCTCGCGAAATCGCTGCTCGCGCGCGCCCACGACGCGTTCGCGGCGGCGGGCGACACGCGCGGCGCCATGCTCGCCGCCGCCGCGTCGATCGACTGCCATTACCACGAATGGGCCGACTTCGCGCCGCTCGACCGCTGGATCGGCGTGCTCGAGCGCGGCCTCGCCGACGTGCCGACGCTGCGCTCGCCGACCGAGGAGCTTCGTGTGCGCGCGAGCCTGCTCCTCGCCGTGCTGTTCCGGCAGCCGGCGCACCCGGAGCTCGCCGCGCACGCGCGCGCGGTCGCGGGGCTCCTCGCGAGCGACGCGATCGCCGCGGCGCCCGTCAACGTGCGCCTGTCGGCCGCATCGGTGCTGTTCAACTACTATAACTGGGCGACCAAGGGCGAATCGGCCGACACGCTGATCGCGCTCGCGCTGCCGTGGCTCGACGACCCGCAGGCAACGCCCCTCAACCGCGTCTGGTTCCTCGTGCACCTCGCGTTCCACGAGCAGATCACGCGCCAGTACGCGCGGGCGCGAACGCGCATGGCCGAGGCCGAGGCGATCGCCCGCGAGCACCGGCTCGCCTCGGTGCTGTTCGAGATCTACCACGCCGACGTGAGCGCGGCGTCCGCGGCGCGCGACGTGGCCGGCGCGCAGATGGCGCTCGAGAAGCTCCGCACGGTGCTCAATCCCGCGCGGCGGATGGACGTCGCCTATTTCCGTCACCAGGAAGCCATCTTCCTGCTGATCTCGGGCCGGGCTCGCGAGGCCGCCGAGAAGTCGCGGCAGGCGGTCGAGATCGGCCGCGAGGCGGGGATGCCGACGATGCAGCTACCGCACCTGATGCTCCTGGGCGCGCACGCGCTGGTGGCGGCGGGCCGGCGCGACGAGGCGCTGGCGCGCTACGACGAAGCGATCGCCCAGGCCGCGCCCGTGGACGTGCGCAGCTTCTCGTTCCACCGCGACCTCGCGCGCGCGCACTTCGCGCTCGAGGCGCGCGACGAGGCGGCGGCGCTCGCGATCGTGCGCCGCCTGTTCACGGCGTGCCGCGAGGCCAAGTTCTACGGCTTCATGCGCCAGGGGCCGCACGGCGTGTCGCGGCTCGCCGCGCTCGCGCTCGCGCACGGCGTGGAGCCCGACTACACGCGCACGCTGGTGCGGTTGCGGCAACTTCCCGCACCGTCGCCCGATCTCGCCGACTGGCCCTGGCCGCTCGCGATCCGCACGCTCGGCGCGTTCGAGCTCCGGCGCCACGGCGAGCCGGTGGTTTCGCGCGGCAAGGCCCAGAAGAAGCCGCTCGAGCTCCTGAAGGCGCTGGTCGCGCACGGCGGCCGGCGCGTCGACGCCACGATGCTGACCGCGCTCCTGTGGCCCGACGCCGAGGGCGACGACGCGAAGGCGTCGTTCGACAGCACGCTCTACCGGTTGCGCAAGCTCGTCGACGTCGACGGCGCGATCCAGCTCTCGGAAGGGAAGCTCTCGCTCGCTCCGGCGCTGGTGTGGGTCGACGCGCTCGCGCTCGATGCGATCCTCGACGACGACACGCTGCCGGCGACGCGCGCGCTCGCGCTCGCACGCGGGGACTTCCTCGCCGACGAGGCGGCGCTGCCGTGGGCCGTGCGCGCGCGGGACCGGCTGAAGGCGCGCCTCCTGCGCGCAGTGATCGCCGAGGCCGAGGCGTGTGAGGCGCGCGGCGACTACGCGGCGGCGCGCACGCGCTACGAAGCCGTGCTCGAGCGCGACAACCTCGCCGAAGCGGTCTACCGCCGACTCATGGTGTGCCAGCGCGAGCTCGGGGATGCCGCGGGCGCCATGCTCAC
>DATLIR010000138.1:0-4704 GCA_035539315.1 Casimicrobiaceae bacterium | reverse complement strand
GCCGAGCTTCGCGATCGCGGCGGGCGTGTTGGCGACCGGGTAGAGCTTCGCGGTCGCCTTGTTGACGCCCTTGTCGGTCGACTGCGCCGACAGCACGACGGCGACCAGCAGCTCGAACGGCGTCAGGTGCTCGAGCTCGGTCGTCGGCGCCGGGTTGGCCTCGGCGAGCCGCTCGAAGATCAACGCCCGCTTCGCGTCGTTCATCGCGTTCTCGCAGCCTTCGCCTTGTCGGTCCAGTCCACCGCGCGCACGGCGTCGCCGCGGGCGCGCGCGATCTCGGCGAGCTCGTCGTAGACGTAGGGATCGGGCGCGCCGGCGGACTCGGTTTCCGCGGCGAGCTCGCGCTGCATGCGTTCGGCGTCGTCGAGCCTGCCGGTCGCGCGCAGGCCTCGCGCGACCGTCCAGCGCGCAACGCGGATGCGGCTTGTGTCGCCGCTGGCCTCGCGCGCCGCGAGCGCACGGCGCCAGGCGTCGAGCGCGCCGGCCGCGTCGCCACGATCGATCAGCGACCAGCCGAGGTTGTTCAGGATCGACGCGCGCCAGCCGCGGGCCCGCGGCTCGGTCGCGGCTTCGGCGGCGTCGAGCGCGCGACGGTTCCACGCGGCACGCTCGTCCGCGGGGGCGGCGATGCCCAGCATGTGCAGCGCGTCGATCCGGTAGAACTCGGCCTCCGGCGCGCGGTCGTCGTCCGAGCGGGCGAGCGCGTGCCGGAACCACTCCATCGCCTGCGCCGGGGCGCCGGACGAATTCGCGACCCTTCCGCGCTCGAGCCGGAAGCGGACGTCCACGCGCGGCGGGGCCGCCCACAACGACGCCGAGACGGCGTCGAGCAGCGCGTGCGCGGCATCGAAGCGCTGCTGCAGGCCCAGCGTGCGCGCGATCTGCGTGTCGATCTCGAGCGCCTCGCCCGAGCTCGCGGGCCAGCGCGCCCGCTCGGCGCGGAAGCGCGTTTCGCTGGCCGACGGGTCGTCGAAGCTCCACCACGCGTCGATCTCGGCCGAGGTGAGCGCGTGCGCCGGCGCGGCGAACGCGAGCGCGGCGACGAACAGGACGAGCGCACTCACGCCGGTGCCTTCGCGCGGCGCGCGCGGGCGCGCTCGATCGCGGCCGCGACCGTTGCCTGCCGGCGTGCGCGCTCGCCGTCGACGGGCGCTACCGTCGCGGCACGCCGATCGGCGATGCGCTCGCCCCGCACGAGACGTGCGTCGCGCGCGAGGTGCCGCAGGCGCGCGTGGTGCACGTCGTCGTCCGACCAGCCTCGCGAGACCGGCCGCATCTCGATGCAGTCGACCGGGCAGGGCGCGACGCAGAGCTCGCAGCCGCTGCACCAGGCGTCGAGTACCGCGTGCATGCGCCTTGGCGCGCCGACGATCGCGTCGACGGGGCAGACCGTGAGACAGATCGTGCAGCCGATGCAGCGCGCCTCGTCGACGACCGCGACCGCGAGGGGCGCAGCGACGCCGCATTCGCGGTCGAGCGGCACGGCCGCTGCGCCGGTCAGGCGCGCCAGCGCGGCGATCGTCGCCTCGCCGCCCGGCGGGCAACGGTTGATCGGCGCTCGCTCGTGCGCGATCGCGCGTGCGTAGGCCGCGCAGTCGGGATAGCCGCAGCGGGTGCACTGGGTCTGGGGCAGCAGCGCGTCGACGTCGGCGGGCGTGATCGCGTTCACGGCGATATTCTACGGCCGATGGACCCGCCGGCCACGCATTCGGGGGCGCCCGCGCTGGCCGCGCCGCTCGCGACGGGTGCGCGCGCGCGGATCGCGTGGGCGCTGCTTCGCGCGTTCGGCTGGCGCGTCGCGCTCGCCACCCCCGTGCCGGCGAAGTGCGTGATCGTGTTCTACCCGCACACGTCGAACTGGGACTTCCCGGTCGGCCTCCTCGCCAAATGGGTCGTCGACATCGATTTCCGCTGGGTCGGCAAGGACTCGCTGTTCGCGACGCCGCTCGCGCCGTGGTTCCGTCGCTGGGGCGGCATCCCGGTGAACCGCCGCGAGAGCACCGGCTTCGTCGGCCAGATGCTCGCGGCGCTTCGCGCCCACGACGACTTCCGGCTCGTGATCGCGCCCGAGGGCACGCGCGCGGCGGCGCCGCACTGGCGCAGCGGCTTCTGGCACCTCGCGAGCGTGGCGCGCGTCCCGATCGGCCTCGCCTTCGTCGACTATCCACACCGCGAGATCGGCATCGGCACGTGGGTCGTGCCGACCGACGACGCGGACGCCGATCTCGCGCGGATGGCGGCGTACTACGCGCGCTTCACCGGCCGGCGCCCGGAGAACGCCGGGCCGGTGCGGCTGCGGCCGCGCGGCTGATCAGGGGCGTCGGATCTTGTAGTCGGACGGCACCTTGAAGAGCTCCGCCGGCGGCTCGCCGCGCTTCAGGTTCGAGAGCCGGTAGATCGTGTCGCCGTTGCGCGGGTCGCTGTTCTTCGCGTAGACGACGACGTGCAGCTCGGGCGAGAACCAGCGCTCGCTCGTGATGACGATCGCCTTCTCGTTGCCGATCTCGCCGGCCGGGATCGTGTGCGTCGTCATCGTGCCGTCGGCCTTGACGCCCTCGAACTCGCGCGTGCCGAGCGATTGGGTGTCCCCCTTGCCGCGCGGCAGGAGCGGCAGCGCGAGCGTCGGGAACGGCGTCTCGAACATGCCGCGGCCTTCTCGACCGACGCGCACGACCTCGACGCGCACGTCCTCGAGCTCCTTGCCGTCGGGGGTCGAGCGCTTGACGACGACGCGGCCAGGCGTCACCTCGATGTCCCTGCCGTCGGCGCTGCGCTTGACGACGACGCGCTCGGTCGCAGCGCGCGGAGCGACGCCCGGCGTGGGCGACGGCGTCACGGCGGCGACTGGCGGAATCGGCGGCACCGGCGGCAGCGGCGCGATGGCGGCGGGCGTCGGCGGAGTCGGCGCCATCGGGGAAGGCGGCGGCATGAGCGTCGGCGCGCGCGGGATGCGCACGGCGGTCTTCCGGTCCGGATTGAGCGCGTAGCTCTTGTTGTCGATCGGGTCGAACACGTAGACCGTGCCGCCCTTGCGCTCCTGGCGGGTTCGGCCGTACGCGTCGCGCGCGACCAGCGTCGCGGTTCGGCGGACGATGCGGTTGCCGTCGGCGAGCGTCTGCACGACCTCGTTCACCGCTTCCGCCGTGTACGGCGCGTTCTTCACGATCTCGCGCGCCGAACCGAACTCGCGCGCGATGAACGCGAACGACGGGCCATCGGTGTCGAGGTCGAAGTCGCCGGCCTCGGCGAGCATGTTCCAGCGGAACGACGCGGCGTGGTCGGCGTGCTCGCGGGCGAGGCGCTCGGCGTCGCGCGTCAGGCGCTCGATGTCGAGCTCGAAGGCGGCGCGCGGCGTCGCCGGAGGGGCGGGCGGCGCAGCCTGTTGCGCGAGCGCGAGCGACGCACCGCCGGCGAGCGCGACGGCGACGAGCGTGCGGGCGAACGGGGGTCGGGTCATGGCGTGACTCCTGTGGTCGGGCGGATTCAGTTGACGAAGCGCAGCGCCAGCACGGCGCCGTCGGGGCGGACGAGGAGCTCGGTGTCGATCGCCTCGCCGGCGCGTGCCGGGTTGACCGGCAGGCCGAACTGCGCGAGCGCCATGCGCGGCATGCGCGCGGGCACCACGTACGCATCGCCGGAGCGCTCGATCTCGGTGACCGGCACCACCGGCATGAAGCGCGCGGCGGCTGCCGTCGCCGGCGCGGCCACGATCTCCTCGGCGGGCATCTGCCGCAGGGCGACGGCGATGAGGCCGATCGACGCGGCCAGCGCGAGCGGCCAGGCGAGCCAGCGCTCGAGCCCGCGCGTGACTCGCCGCGGGTGGGCGCCGTAGCGACGCGCGCGTGCGATCGCCGCTGCGATCGCGCGATCGGTCGCGGGCGGCGGCCCGAGCGCGGCGCATTCCGCCTTCAGGGCGCCCAGCCGCGCGTCGAGGGGGTCGGTGGCGTCGTGTCGAGGATCCATGGCGGGGGCTTTCGTCAGGCAGCCGAGCTGCGTGCGCCAGTCGACTGCGCCTCGATCGCGAGCCAGCGGCTGAGCAGGGCGCGCGCGCGGAACAGGCGCGAGCGCACCGTGTTGAGCTCGAGCCCGCAGATCGCGGCGACCTCGGCGTAGGACCGCTCGGCGAGCTCGACCAGCACGAGCACGTCGCGGTAGTGCGGCGGCAGCGCCGCGATCGCGCGGCGCAGCGCGTCGAGCTCGGCACGGGCGATGAGGGACGTCTCGGGCGTGGCGAGCTCGAGCGGGGCGGCGAGCGCGTCGGGGTCCTCGCCAAGGGCCAGCTCGCGCGTGCCGGTGCGGCGGCGCACGAAATTGCGGGCGATGCCGAGGAGCCAGGGCGACAACGGTCCGCGGGCCGCGTCGTAGTCCGCCGCGCGCGTGAGCAGGTGGACGAACACGTCCTGCGTGACGTCGGCGGCGATCGCGGCGGATCCGGACCAGAGCATGGCGAAGCGGTAGACGATTCCCTTGTGCCGCCGGTAGAGCGGGTCGAGCGCCTCCGGATCGCCGCAGGCGAGCCGGACGGCCAGCACGGCGTCCGAGGCCTCGGTGCGCTCGGACAGGGCAGCGGGGGGGTGGGGCACCGGGTCGTCCATGGCGGGGGTCGGCGTATATTCGCCCGGGACCGGCGGGAAGTTCCCGCCGCCCGCGGCCCGATCCGACCATTGGCGCCCGAATCCGGCCTTTCGTCGCGCCCCGGTCGCC
>DATLIR010000137.1:0-3730 GCA_035539315.1 Casimicrobiaceae bacterium | reverse complement strand
AAGCGCTCGTCGCGCAGGATGCCGGCGACCTCGCGGTCGATGTCGAGGATCGACGAGTCCGGCGCATCGAGGAGCGCCTTCGCCGCGAGGTGCGCCTCGCCCATCTGCGCGATCAGCTCGCGCATGTTCTGCGCGCCCGCGCCGGACGCGGCCTGGTAGGTCATGCAGGTCATCCACTCGACCAGGTCGTGCTCGAAGAGGCCGGCGAAGCCCATCATCATCAGGCTGACCGTGCAGTTGCCGCCGATCCAGTCGCGCACGCCGCGCTGCCGTGCCGCGTCGATGACACCGCGGTTGACCGGGTCGAGGATGATGACGGCGTCGTCCTTCATCCGCAGCGCGGACGCCGCGTCGATCCAGTGCCCGGACCAGCCGCTGGCGCGAAGCTTCGGATGCATCGCGTTCGTCCAGTCGCCGCCCTGGCAGGAGACGACGGCGTCGAGTCCCTTGAACGCGGCGACGTCGTGCGCATCGCGCAGCGGCGTGCCGGGCCGGCCGATCGGCGGACCCGCGCCGCCGACGCGGGACGTGGAGAAGAACACCGGGTCGACGAGGTCGAAGTCGCGCTCGGCCGCCATGCGCTGCAGCAGCACCGAGCCGACCATGCCGCGCCAACCGACGAATCCGACTCGCATGGCTTCCACCTGCCCACCCCGCCGTTGTCTTCCGGCATCCCCGCCGCTCGCGGGGACGATAGCGGTGGCGAAGCCCGACCCGTCAGGTCGTGGTCGTGGGGGCTTTCTTGATTGCGAACGCGCACACCGCTGCCGTGCGGGCGGGGCGGACCGGGGTAACCGGGAGGGCGCGGGAATGCATGGCCGTCATCATAGCAGGGGATTTTGCGACGCAGCAACCGCGCCGCGCGGCGCCGCTCAGCCGAGCGCCGCGACGACCGCGTCGCCCATCGCCCGCGTGCCGATGGCGCGCTCGCCGGGCAGGGCGATGTCTGCGGTGCGCTTGCCCGCCGCGAGGACGGCGCGCACCGCCTTTTCGATGCGGTCGGCGACCTCGGCGCGCGCGAACGTGTAGCGGAACATCATCGCGAGCGACAGGATCGTCGCGAGCGGGTTGGCCTTGTCCTGGCCCGCGATGTCGGGCGCCGAGCCGTGGATCGGCTCGTAGAGGCCCTTGCGGTTCGCGTCGAGCGAGGCGGACGGCAGCATGCCGATCGAGCCGGCCAGCATCGACGCCTCGTCGGACAGGATGTCGCCGAAGATGTTACCGGTGACGATAACGTCGAACTGCCTGGGCGCGCGCACCAGCTGCATCGCCGCGTTGTCGACGTACATGTGCGAGAGCGCGACGTCGGGATACTCGCGGCCGAGCCGCGTCACCACCTCGCGCCACAGGATCGAGGTGTCGAGCACGTTGGCCTTGTCGACCGAGCACAGCTTGCGGCCGCGCGCGCGCGCCGTCTCGAAGCCGACGCGCGCGATGCGCTCGATCTCGGGCACGCTGTAGAGCATCGTGTCGAAGCCCTCGTCGTGACCGGCCGCGTTGCGGCGACGGCCGCGCGGCTGCCCGAAATAGATGTCGCCGGTCAGCTCGCGCAGGATCATGAGATCGAGCCCGGCGACGATCTCGGGCCGCAGCGACGACACCGCCGCGAGCTCGGGATACAGGATCGCGGGCCGCAGGTTCGCGAACAGCCCGAGCGCCTTGCGGATGCCCAGGATGCCCTGCTCGGGCCGCAGCTCGCGCGGCAGCGTGTCGTACTTCGGCCCGCCGACCGCGCCGAGCAGCACCGCGTCGGCCGACTGCGCGAGCGCGAGCGTCGCCGGCGGCAGCGGATGGCCGGCCGCGTCGTGACCCGCCCCGCCGATGGGCGCGGGCTCGGTCTCGATCGGCAGGCCGTCGCGCTTCAGCGCGTCGAGCACGCGCGCCGCCTCGCGCACGATCTCCGGGCCGATGCCGTCGCCGGCGAGGAGGGCGATCTTCATGGAGGACGGAACGGCGGCGATGGGCGATGGGTGATGGGCACAGCGCGTAGCGCCTGCCCGGCGGGGGTTCCTATCGCCTATCGCCTATCGCCCATCGCCTGCCTTCAAACCAGCCACGGCTGCTCCGCCAGCCGCTTCGCCTCGAAGGCGCGGATCTCGTCGGCGTGCTTGAGCGTGAGGCCGATGTCGTCGAGCCCGTCGAGCAGGGACTTCTTGCGGAACGGCTCGACGGCGAAGCCGAACGACATCGACCCGTCCGGCGTCGCGACGGTCTGGCGCTCGAGGTCGACGGTGAGCGCGAAGCCGGGGAAGGCGAACGTCGCGTCGAACAGGCGCGCGACCTCGCTTTCGCCGAGCACGATCGGGAGCAGGCCGTTCTTGTAGCAGTTGTTGAAGAAGATGTCGGCGTAGGACGGCGCGACGATCGCGCGGAAACCGTAGTCGGCGAGCGCCCAGGGCGCGTGCTCGCGCGAACTGCCGCAGCCGAAGTTGCGGCGCGCGAGCAGGATCGACGCGGTGCGGTAGCGCGGCTCGTTCAGCACGAAATCGGGATTGAGCGGCCGTTTCGCGTTGTCCATCCCCGGCTCGCCGTGGTCGAGGTAGCGCCACGCGTCGAACAGGTTCGGGCCGAAGCCCGAGCGCTTGATCGACTTCAGGAACTGCTTGGGGATGATCGCATCGGTGTCGACGTTGGCCCGGTCGAGCGGCGCGACGACGCCGGTGTGCACGCGAAACGGCTGCATGACGCTTCCTCGAGCCCTACTTCGGCTTCGACTTGTCGGCCGCGCTCTCGATCGCCGCGCCGCCGGCCTTGATGTCCTTGCCCATGCCTTCCACGGTGTTGCAGGCCGCGAGGCCAAGCGCGAATCCAGCCAGCGCGAGCGCGGCGGCGAGCTTCCTGACCATTGTCGTTCTCCTTGGGACGAGGGGAACTACGGGAGTCGACGGACGTCGACGAAACGACCCGCGATGGCGGCGGCCGCCGCCATTGCGGGACTGACCAGGTGCGTGCGGCCGCCGGCGCCCTGGCGGCCCTCGAAATTGCGGTTGGACGTCGACGCGCAGCGCTCGCCGGCCTCGAGCCGGTCGTCGTTCATCGCGAGGCACATCGAGCAGCCGGGCTCGCGCCACTCGAAGCCGGCGTCGCGGAACACGCGGTCGAGCCCCTCGGCCTCCGCCTGTGCCTTGACACTGCCTGAGCCCGGCACGACGAGCGCGAGCTTGACGTTCGACGCGACGCGGCGGCCGCGCGCGACCACCGCCGCGGCGCGCAGGTCCTCGATGCGCGAGTTGGTGCACGAGCCGATGAACACCTTGTCGATCGGAATCTCGGTGATCGGCGTGTTCGGCGTGAGTCCCATGTACGCGAGCGCATTCACGATGCCCTCGCGGCGCGTCGGGTCGCGCTCGCGATCGGGATCGGGCACGCGCCCGTCGACCGGCACGACCATCTCGGGCGACGTGCCCCAGGTCACCTGCGGCTGGATCGACGCGGCGTCGAACACGTGCGTGACGGCGTAGGCCGCGCCGTCGTCGCTCGCCAGCGTGCGCCACGTCGCGACCGCGCGGTCCCAGCGCTCGCCGGAGGGCGCGAACGGGCGGCCGCGCAGGTACTCGAAGGTCGTGTCGTCCGGCGCGATCAGGCCGGCGCGCGCGCCCGCCTCGATCGCCATGTTGCAGATCGTCATCCGCGCCTCCATCGACAGCGCGCGGATCGTCGAGCCGGCGAACTCGATCGCATGGCCGGTGCCGCCGGCGGTGCCGATGCGCCCGATGATCGAGAGCACCAG
>DATLIR010000136.1:0-18863 GCA_035539315.1 Casimicrobiaceae bacterium | reverse complement strand
GTCGGCGCTGCTGCACACGCTGACCGGCCACCTGTGCCTGTCGACCATCCACGCCAACAACAGCTACCACGCGCTGTCGCGGATCATCAACCTGTTCCCGTACGAGGCGCGCTCGGCCGTGCTGTCCGACCTGTCGATCGGCCTTCGCGCGATCGTCTCGCAGCGGCTGATCCGCAACGTCGACGGCGAGCTGCAGCCCGCCGTGGAGATCCTTCTCAACACCGCGCTGATCTCCGAGCTGGTCAAGAACGGCGAGTTCGCGCAGATCAAGGAGGCGATGGAGCAGTCGCTCTACCCGGGCTCGCAGACCTTCGAGCAGTCGCTGTGCCGCCTCTACCTCGACGGCGCGATCAGCTACGACGAGGCGATGGCCGCCTCCGACTCGCCGACGAACCTGGCCTGGCAGATCAACCAGAGCAGCCCGACCTCGCGCGTCGAGAACCTCGAGACGTCGATGGCCGATCGCGAGGCGCGCCGCCCGGCCGCCGACTTCGCCACGCTCACCATCGACCCGAACATGCTGGAGCGGCAGCAGCACTGAAGGCATGAGGCGGCGATGGGCGATGGGCGATAGGAACTCGAGTTTCGTTGGCCAATAGGTTCCTCCGCGAGCTCGACGAGTTGCCTTCCTATCGCCGATCGCCCATCGCCCGCCGCCGCCGTTCGCCTCTGCTACCATCGCGCGCATGGACACGCGCGCCCGGCCCACGCTCGCGCTGACGCGCGAGCTCGTCGCGCGGCCTTCGGTCACGCCCGACGACGGCGGCTGCCAGCGCATCATCGCCGCGCGACTCGCGCCGCTCGGCTTCACCGCCGAGTCGATCGTCTCCAACGGCGTGACCAACCTGTGGGCGCGCCGCGGCAGCGCCGCCCCCGTGGTCTGCTTCGCCGGCCATACCGATGTCGTCCCGACCGGTCCGCTCGACGCGTGGACGAGCGATCCGTTCGTACCGGTCGAGCGCGACGGCCACCTGTACGGTCGCGGCGCCGCGGACATGAAGGGCTCGCTCGCGGCGTTCGTCACGGCCATCGAGGCGTTCGTCGCGGCGCATCCGCGCGCGCCCGGGTCCATCGCGCTGCTGCTGACCTCGGACGAGGAAGGCCCGCTCAACACGGACGGCACGGTCAAGGTCGTCGAGGCGCTCGTCGCGCGCGGTGAAGCGATCGACTTTTGCATCGTCGGCGAGCCCTCGTCGGTCGAGCGTCTGGGCGACATGATCAAGAACGGCCGGCGCGGCACGCTCTCCGGCGTGCTTACGGTGCGCGGCGTGCAGGGACACATCGCCTACCCGCACCTCGCGGTCAACCCGATCCACCGGATCGCGCCGGTGATCGCCGAGCTCGCCGCGATGCGCTGGGACGACGGGAACGCCTATTTCCCGCCGACCACCTTCCAGTGCTCGAACATCCACGCGGGCACCGGCGCGAACAACGTGATCCCCGGGACGCTGGAGCTCCGGTTCAACTGGCGCTATTCCACCGAGAGCACGCGCGAGTCGCTGGTCGCGCGGCTTGTGACCGTGCTCGCGCACCATGGCGTCGATCACGCGCTGACGTTCCTGCCCGAAGGCAAGCCGTTCCTGACGCCGCGCGGGCGACTCGTCGAGGTCGCGAGCGAAGCCGTGCAGGAGGTCACCGGCATCGTCCCCGAGCTCTCGTGTACGGGCGGCACGTCGGACGGACGCTTCATCGCCGCCGCGTGCCGCGAGCTGGTCGAGGTGGGGCCGATCAACGCGACGATCCACAAGATCGACGAGCGCGTCGCGATCGCCGACCTCGAGGCGCTGTCGCAGATCTACCGCGGCGTGCTCGAGCGGCTGCTCGTCGCCTGACGCGGTCCGGGGAGATCCATGTCGGCTCCCGTGCACGAGCTGGAGACGGTGCGCGACTGGCTGCGGTGGGCGGTGACGCGGTTCACCGAGGCGAAGCTCGCGTTCGGCCACGGAACGACCAACGCCTGGGACGAGGCCGCGTACCTGGTGCTGCACGCGCTGTCGCTGCCGCTCGACCGGCTCGACCCGTTCCTCGACGCACGCCTCACGCAGGGCGAGCGTGCCCGCGTCGGCGAGCTCCTCACGCGGCGCATCGACGGACGCGTGCCGGCGGCGTACCTCACGCGCGAGGCGTGGCTCGGCGACTTCCGCTTCTACGTCGACGAGCGCGTGATCATCCCGCGCTCGTTCATCGCGGAGCTGATCCCCGACGGCCTCGCGCCGTGGATTCCCGATCCGGCGACCATCCGCGCAGCGCTCGATCTCTGCACCGGCTCGGGGTGCCTGGCGATCCTGCTCGCGCATGCGTATCCGGAGGCGGACGTCGACGCGGTCGACCTGTCGTCGGACGCGCTCGCCGTTGCGCAGCGCAACGTCGCGGACTACGGGCTCGCCGGGCGCATCAACCTGATCCGCTCGGACCTCTACGCAAACCTGGTCGAGAAGAGCTACGACCTCGTGATCAGCAACCCGCCGTACGTCACCGACCGCGCGATGGAAGCGCTGCCTGCCGAGTACCGGCACGAGCCCCCGATGGCCCTCGCCGGCGGCGAGGACGGGCTCGATGCGGTGCGCGGCATCGTCAAGGAGTCGCCGCGCTTCCTCAATCCCGGCGGCCTCCTCGTAGTCGAGGTGGGCTACCTGCGCGCCGCCGTGGAAGCCGCCTTCCCGCGCATGCCGCTCGTGTGGCTGTCCACGCCGGGCAGCGACGACGGCGTGTTCGCGATCCCGCGCGAGGAGCTCGTCGCCGGAAGGTGAGCCGACGCCGGCGTCAGGCCTTGATCCCGAAGAAGTCGCGGATCTTGCGTACCAGTTCGCCCGCCGCGCCCGACGCATGGCGCGCGCGCTGCTCGGCGTCGAGTGCCTGCAGCATCGCGACGTTGGCGGCCTGGCGCTGCGCCAGCACCTCCGACATCGCCATCGCGATCTCGGGACGCGCCTGGAGAATCGCGTCGAAGCCCTTGCGGTTGAGCTGGAAGGTCATCACGTCGCCGGCGGCCACCACGGTGGCGCCGCGCGGCGCGCCGAGGAGGAGTCCCATCTCGCCGAAGTACCCGGGGGCATCGAGGCTGGCGAACTTGTTGCGCGTCGCGCCGTCGGGCGAATCGCGCACGACGTGGACCTGGCCATGCGCCAGGATGTAGAGCGAATCGGCCTTCTCGCCTTCGCGGAACACGATGTCGTCGACTGCGAATGGCGCGGTGCGCAGCTCGACCGCGAGCGCGTCCTTCTCCTGCGGAGTGAGCGAGGCGAACAATTCCGCGTGGTCGAGGGCGGCGCGCTTGCGCGCGAAGTCCTCGCGCGCGTGGCGCCCCGACTCGTCGCGGATCAGCTCCACCACCTGGCGCGGGTACGGGATCGGCATCGCGGCTCGCACTAGCGCCGCGTACACGTGCACGAGGATGTCCGACTTCGTCATCCATTCGCGCCGCGGATCGATCACGAAGTACACGACCGCGTACTCGGCGCCGCTGTCCTTGAAATCGTTGCACAGACAGGTCGGCAGCGGCTCGCGCGCCACGTTGACGATCTCGGCGCGCGAGAGCGCCTCGGAGACGGCATCGCACACGCGGGCCGGCGAGTAGTCGTAGTCGACCTGGAACAGGACGTTCCTGCGCCACACGGCGCGCTCGTCGCCGCGCCTGGCCAGCACGATCACGTTGCCGTTCATGAGCGACGAATTCGGGATGACGATCGTCTCGTTGTTGTTGGTCGCGATCGCCATCGAGCGCCAGCGGATGCTCACGACCTGCCCGGTCTCGCTGCCGACCTTCACCCAGTCGCCGAGCCGCACCGTGTTCTCGAGCTGCAACGAGATGCCGGCCCACAGGTTGCCCAGCGTCGCCTGCGCCGAGAATGCGAGCGCGCCGGTGAGCACCGCCGAGGTGGTGACGATGCCGGCGAGGTTCACGCCGACGGCGTTGAGCCGGAACAGGATGTAGACGATCAGGCTGATGATCAGCAGGAACTCGGACAGGATGCGCGGCACCGCGAAGCGCGCGAGCAGTCCCGAGAGCACGAAGATCATGAACACCCGGATCACCGCGAAGGCGACCACGAACAGCAGGAGCTCGCGCACGAGCATCGTGATCGTCGGCGAGCCGAGCAGCCCCTGGTAGCGCATGTGCGTCCACAGGAGCGCGACCCCGATGGTGGCGACGATCGCCATGCCGAGCATTCCCTTGCGGCGCTCGGGCGCGAACAGGAAGGAGACCAGCACGACCCCGAGCGCGATCGTGGCGAACATGATCGCGTCGTGGAGGGTCTCGGGCTGGACGATCATCGGACGTCCGGCGGGGGGGTCGACCCGACGGCTCGCGGATTATAGGCAAAGTCGACCCCACGATCGCGTAGAATCCGCGCTCCCCCTAGCGAGCGGCTTCCGATGCAACCACGCTCCGGCGGCGAGATCCTCGTCGCGAGCCTCGTCGCCCAGGGCGTCACGCACCTGTTCGGCGTCCCCGGCGAGAGTTACCTGCCGGTGCTGGACGCGCTCGTCGACGTGCGCGACCGCCTCGCGTACATCGTCTGCCGGCAGGAAGGCGGCGCCGCGACCATGGCGGAGGCGGCCGGCAAGCTGACCGGCCGGCCCGGCGTAGCGATCGTCACGCGCGGGCCCGGTGCAACCAACGCCTCGATCGGCGTGCACGTCGCGCGGCAGGACTCGACGCCGCTGGTGCTGCTGGTGGGCCAGGTCGGCAGCGACATGGTCGACCGCGAGGCATTCCAGGAGGTCGACTACCGCCGCATGTTCGGCGCGCTGGCCAAATGGGTCGCGCAGGTCGATCGCGCCGAGCGCATCCCCGAGTACGTCGCGCAGGCGTGGAGCGTCGCGATGTCCGGCCGTCCCGGGCCGGTGGTGCTCGCGTTGCCCGAGGACATGCTCGCCGCGCGGGCGAGCGTGGCCGACGCGCCGCGCGTCGAGCCGCTGCCCGCCGCGGCCGACGCGGCGCAGGTCGCGCAGGTGCGCGCGCTCCTCGCGCGGGCACGCGCGCCTTTGCTCCTGGCGGGGGGGAGCCGCTGGGACGACGATGCGTGCCGCGCGCTTGCTCGCGTCGCGCAGCGCTGGTCGCTGCCGATCGCCTGCGCATTCCGCCGCCAGGACCTGTTCGACGCGCGCGACGCGCACTACGCGGGTGAGCTGGGCATCGGTGCCAATCCGGCGCTCGCACGCCGAGTGCGCGAGGCCGACGTTCTGGTCGTCGTCGGCGAGCGCCTGGGCGAGATGACCACCGCCGGTTACACGCTGCTCGACTCGCCGGTGCCGCGGCAGGCGTTGGTGCACGTGCACCCGGGACCGGAGGAGATCGGACGCGTCTACCGCCCCACGGTGGGGATCTGCGCGACGCCGGGCGCGTTCCTGACCGCGATGCTCGCCGGCGACGGACCGCCCGGGCACCTGCCGTGGGCGGACTCGGCGGCGTCCGCCCACGCCGACTACGAGGCGTGGCGGAAGCCCCGCCCGGTGCCCGGCCGCGTCGACCTGTGGTCGATCGTGCGATGGCTCGACGAGCGCTTGCCCGACGACACCCTGCTCGCCAACGGCGCCGGCAACTACACGAGCTGGCTGCATCGCCTCTACCGGTACCGCCGCCCCGGCACGCAGCTCGCGCCCTACGCAGGCGCGATGGGCTACGGCGTGCCGGCCTCTGTCGCCGGCAAGCTCCTCCGGCCCGGCGCTCCGGTCGTCTCGTGGAATGGCGACGGCTGCTTCCTGATGAACGGCCAGGAGCTCGCGACCGCGGTCCAGTACGGGCTCGCGATCGTCTTCGTCGTCATCGACAACGGCATGTACGGCACGATCCGCATGCACCAGGAACGCCACTATCCGGGGCGCGTGTCGGGCACCGACCTCCGCAACCCGGATTTCGCGGCGCTCGCGCGCGCCTATGGCGCGTCGGGCGAAACGATCGAGTCGACGGCGGACTTCGCCCCGGCGTTCGAGCGGGCGCTCGCGCACCAGGGGCCCACGCTCCTGCACGTCAAGGTGGATCCGCAGGCGCTGACGATGAACGCGTCGCTCGACGCGATCCGCGACGCCGCGACGCACGCCCGCTGAGCGCGGCGGCGCCACGATTCATGCCGCGCCTCACGCCGGCGGAGCTGGCCTACGCGGCCGACGGCACGCCGACGGCGCCGCGCTACGGCGACGTCTACCACAGCGCGGCCTCGGGTCCGGGGCAGGCGCGCCACGTCTTCCTCGCGGGCAACGACCTGCCGGCGCGCTGGGCGGGCCGGCGCGCGTTCACGATCCTCGAGCTCGGCTTCGGACTCGGCGTCAACTTCCTCGCCACCTGGCAGGCGTGGCGCGACGATCCACGCCGCGCGCAGCAGCTCCACTACGTCGCGATCGAGCGCCACCCGGTCCGCGACCACGACCTCGCGACCGCGCTGGCGCGGCTCGACGCCTTCGAGCCGCTCGCGCGCGAGCTCGTCGCGCGCTGGCCGCCGCTGCTGCCCGGCATGCATGCCCGCGCCTTCGACAACGGCCGGATGCGCCTCACGCTCGTCTACGACGACGTGGAAAGTGCGTTGCGGCGACTCGACGCCCGCGCCGACGCGATCTACCTCGACGGCTTCGCCCCGGACCGCAACCCGGACATGTGGAGCGTGCGCGCGATGCGCGGCGTGGCGCGCCACGCGCGACCGGATGCGACCTGCGCGACCTGGTCGGCGGCTCGGTCGGTGCGCGACGCACTCGACCAGGCAGGCTTCGTCGCCGAGCGCCGCGCAGGCTTCGGCCCCAAGCGCGAGATGCTGGTCGGACGCTACGCACCACGCATCGAACTGGCGCGGTCTCCCGCCAACGCGGAGCCCCCGGACCGTCACGCCGTCATCGTCGGCGCCGGACTCGCGGGCGCGTCGGCCGCTGCGGCGCTCGCCGAGCGCGGCTGGCGGACCACGCTCGTCGATGCCGCTCCTGCGCCGGCGACAGGAGCCTCGTCGCTGCACGCCGGAACCTTCCACCCATTGGTCACGCCCGACGACAGCCTGCTCGCGCGGCTGACGCGCGCGGCCTTCCTGCACGCGCTCGACGCCTGGACCGCGCTCGAGCGGCGCGGTCACGCGATCGCATGGGCACGCTGTGGGGTGCTGCAGCTCGACCGGCGCACCACACCCACGGAGACGCTGTTCGACGCGGAGGCGTGGCCCGCGTCGTATGCAGAACGCGTGGACGCCCGCGAGGGAGCCGCGCGATCCGGCATCCCGGTGTCGCGCGGCGGCGTCTGGTTTGCCGAAGGCGGCTGGGCGCGCGCGCCCTCGCTCGTTCGCACCTGGTGCGACGAGGCGCTGCGTGTGGGAGGCGCACGCTTCCTGCCCGGGCGGCGCGTGGAAGCGCTGGTGCATGGCGCGTCGGGGTGGACCGTCATCGACGATAAGGACGCCGCGATCGCGACGGCGCCGGTGGTCGTGCTCGCCAATGCGACGGATCTCGCGCGGCTCGCGCCGTTCGGCGCGACGCTGTCGAGCGTGCGCGGACAGGCGAGCTACCTGCCGGCGGCGTCCGTCGACGGGCCGCGCGCGGTCGTTATCGGCCATGGCTACGTGCTCCCGGCGATCGACGGACGCGTGGTCGTCGGCAGCTCGTACGACGCCGGGGCCACCGATGCCATGCCTGACGTCGCGTCGCACGAAGGGAACCTCACGCGACTCGCCGCCCTCGCTCCGGGCCTGCGGATCGCCGCCGAGGCGGCCTCGCTCGGCGGCGCGGTCGGCTTTCGCGCCGTCGTGGCGGACCGGATGCCCCTCGTCGGCGCCGTGCCGGATCTCTCCGTCGCGGCGGAACGTGATGGGGAGGTGGCGACGCGCGCGGGCCTCTACGCGATCGGCGCGTTCGGCTCGCGCGGCCTCACCTGGTCGGCGCTCGCAGGCGCGCTCGTCGCGGCGCAGGTCGACGGCGGTCCCCTCCCGGTCGAAAGCGACCTCGCCGCGGCCGTGGATCCGTGCCGGTTCGTCAGGCGTGCACGGCGTCGCGGGCGCGCCTAGGGGCCCGCTTGCCTTGCGACCGCCGGCAGGGTGCGCTCGCCAGTCGGGTCGGCCGGTGCGCGCGGGCGACGCCGATTTCTGCATCGATACGCCCATGCGCGGGCGCCGCGGTCGTTCCCCTCGTGTTGCATGGTCGACAGCACCGCGGAGAATCGGCACACTAGAGTGCGTCCACAACGTCGGGGGTGTCATGGTCAGGTGCGTGACGGCGGTGATGCTGGCGGGCACGGCCGCATGCGCGTGGGCGGGCGAGAACGGCGCCCTCTTCTTCAACGCCATCCCGACGCTCGACGAGGTCGGCCTCGCGGCCCTGATCGCGTTGGTCGCGTCCGCAGCGGGCTGGGCGGTGCGCCGCCGCAACCGGCGTTGAGTCGCCCACGGGAGACCGCCATGCGCACCCTCGTGACGGCAACGCTGACCGCGAGCCTCGCGGCCCCGGCCTGGGCCGGCACCAACAGCCTCGTCTTCCTGAACGCCATCCCGACGCTCGACGAAATCGGGCTCGGCACGTTGATCGCCCTCGTCGCCGCCGCGGCCGGCTGGGCCGTGCGGCGACGCCATCGCCGCTGACCGACTTCCCACGGGACCGCCGATGGCCCGCCTCGCTCTCGGACTGTTCGCGCTCGCCGCCGCGCCAGCCATGGCGCAGTTCAACGAGGCGATCTTCTTCCAGGCGATCCCGACGCTCGACGAGATCGGCCTGGGCGCGCTGATCGCCATCGTCGCTGCCGCGGCAGGCTGGGCGATCCGGCGCTCGAAGCGCAAGTGACGCTGCGGCGCGCGGCGCCCGGCCCGCGGCGATGACGCCGGCTGGCATCTCGCTCCTCACCTCGATCTACCTCGGCCTGTTCGCCGGCGGCCTGGCGTTCTTCTGGCTGTGGGAGGACGGCGCGCCGCTGATCGCCTTCGTCGACGAGCGCGCACGTCGGCGCCACGCGCTGGTCAACCTCGGCGTCCTCGCCGCGGTCATCGTGTTCGCAGACCTCCTGGTCGGCACCTGGCTCCTCCGTGTCGGCGATCACCTGCTGGACCCGCCGAACGGGCTGTTGACGCCGCTCGGCCTGCCGGTGGAGGCGCAGATCGTCGTCGCGTTCATCGCCGTGGACCTGTACGAGTACGGACTCCACCGGCTCGCGCACCGCTGGCGGCCGCTGTGGCTGCTCCACGCCGTCCACCACAGCGACCCGCACGTCGACATGACCACGGCGGCGCGGCACCACCCGCTCGAGACCGCGATCTCGCTGGTCCTGCGCGTCGGGCTCTACCTGGCGCTGGGGTTGCCGCTGTGGATCGAGGTCGTCCGCATCGTGGTGGTCAACGCGCTGTTCCTGCTGCAGCACGCGAACGTGCGCTGCCCGCGCGCGCTCGAGGCGCTGCGCGTCGTGTTCGTGACGCCCTCGGTGCATCGCCAGCACCACAGCCCGGTCGCGCCGCTGATCGACCGCAACTTCGGGCAGATCTTCTCGTTCTGGGACCGGCTGTTTCGCACCTATGCCGAGCCGGCGGCGGACGCCCCGCCCGAGTATGGCCTGCGCAAGCTGGGCGGCACGCCGTGGCAGACGCTCGCAGGCGTGTTGCTCACGCCGCTCCGCGCCCGTACGATCCCCGGTCCCCTCTGACGCGGGCCGCGTCGGCGCCCGCCTACGCCGGACCGCGCACGCCGCCGATGCCGCGACGCCGCGGCAATCCCTAGCGTGGTGGGTCGCAGCGCTGCCCGTGTCGCGCTGTGCCGTTCCCACCGGAGATGCCCATGCCACGCTGCGACCATTGCGGCAACGACTACGACAAGGCCTTCACGGTCACGATGGCCGGCAAGACCCACACGTTCGACGCCTTCGAGTGCGCGATCCACATGCTCGCGCCGACCTGCGCGCATTGCGGGTGCCGCATCGTCGGGCACGGCGTCGAGGCGCAAGGCAGGTTCTTCTGCTGCGTCCATTGCGCGTCGAACTCGGGGGTCGCGGGGCTGGCCGACCGCGTCGGCGCGGGTGCCGGCGCATCGGCGCGCCCGCACGCCTGACGCGCTTCAGTCGGCCGCGGCCGGCGCCGGCGTGGCGATCACCGGCGTCGCCTGCGACTCCTTGCGCGCGCGCCCGACCATCTCCTTGAGCCAGGCGACCAGCACGGTCGTGTACGCCTGCTGGTGGTCGTCGGTCGACAGCGAATGGTCGGCATCGGCGAGAACGCGCACGGTCAGCGAGGCGGTCGAGGTGAGGGCGGCGCGGTAGTTCGCCACGACCTGGTCGGGGATGACGGTGTCGCGCTCGGAGGCGACGACCAGGGCGTGGCCCTTGAAGGCTGCGCAGGCGGCGAGCGCGCGACTTTCGCCCGGCGCGACCACGAGGCGCCGGTAGGCGTCGAGCTCCTGGTGCTTGCGCAGCGCACGCTTCGGGAGCGTCCAGTCCGCGTCCTTGTAATCGGCCGGCGCGCGCAGCGCGAGCCACCGCACCGAGCGCTGCGACGTGAGGATCGAGGCGAGATAGCCCCCGTAGCTGCTGCCGACCACCGCGATCGACGACGCGTCGACCCCGCGCTGGTGCAGGAGCACGTCGTAGGCTGCCAGCACGTCGCGCAAGTTGTCCTCGCGGGTTACCGTCTCGACTTGCGAACGCGTCCGCGCGTGGCCGCGAAGATCGAAGGTGAGGCAGATGCAGCCGAGCGCGGCGATTTCGCGCGCCCGCGCGACGTATTGCTCCTGGCTGCCGCCCCACCCGTGCACGAACAGCACGCCGGGAATGAGCGTTCCCGGCGTCACCAGCGTGCCGGCGATGTGCTGGTCGTCGACGGCGATGTCGACGCGGTCGTCACGCGTCGGCATAGGCG
The DNA here is from genome assembly GCA_035539315.1 of Casimicrobiaceae bacterium. Taxonomy (GTDB): domain Bacteria; phylum Pseudomonadota; class Gammaproteobacteria; order Burkholderiales; family Casimicrobiaceae; genus VBCG01. Next base: position 8,061 of record DATLIR010000136.1, on the reverse strand, counting down.
GTGAGCGTCGCGTACTTGGTCAGCACGCTGCCGTGCGCGTCGGTTCCGCGGAAATACACGAAGGCATCGTCGGGGATGATCGGTCGCTCGCGATAGGTCTCGACCGTCGAGGCACGAAGGTGGTCGAGCCCCGCATCGGCGCGGAACGCCTCCAGGGCCCGCACCTCGGCGCCGCTCGCGCCACCGACGCGCCACGACTGCTCGAGCACGCCGATGCGACGCTGCCCCGTCGCGCCGGCTCCCTCGGCGACATCGTAGTTGCGGCGCGAGGCGAACATGCCCGCGTAGTCGCGCAGCGCGGCGGCATCGTACTGGCGCGCGAGCTCGACCGCTTCGCCGGCACCGTCGCGCAGCGCCAGCGCCGCGAGCACCGCGAATCCGCCCCGCACGCACTCGAGCGTCGAGCCCCCGTAGACCTCGTGGCCGCGGCCATTGACGACGGTCCGCTGGGTGCCGCAGTAGCTGATCGTCAGCCCGCCCGCGCGCACCTGCCCGACGCTCCAGGTGATCACGTTTTCGAGGTTTTCCTCCACGACCACGCCGGCGGTCGCAAGCGCCTGCCCGTCGAGCGCGCCGAGGGCTCGCTCGGCGTCGGCGTGCGTAGCGACGACCTGCTGGCCGCCCCCGCCGATGCCGTCGCATTGCTTGAGGCGCACCGGGCCGTCGGCGAGGAGCGCCTGCACGGCGCGCATCGCGTCCTCGCGCGCGAATGCGGTATAGCCGCGCAGCACCACCGGCGCGACGCTGCGGGCGAACGCCGGCGACCAGCCGCGCGGCGCGGCGGCGCCTTCGTCGACCAGCCCATGCGTGATCGCCTTGGTCGCGACGAAGGCCCGCGGCACCACGCCGCCGAACAGGTCGTCGATCGATGCGATGCCGAGGCGCCGCGCGGCGTCCGCCTCCAGCGCGTCGTCGGGCACGAAGTACGGCCGCGCGGCGTAGCGTAGCGTTGCGTCGTACTCCCCTTGGAAGGCGCCGCCGAGCGTCGCGGCGAGGCGCTCGGCGACGGCGCGACGACCGATCGCATCGTGCCCGTCGGCCTCGTGTGCCGGCCGCGTGCGATAGATCACGACGGGACGGGATGGGGATGTCACGAGCGAGCGCCTCCGAGCGCCGCCAGCGGCGCGCTCTGTCGAGACTACCGGCGCACGACGGGGGCGCCATCGGGCGACGGCGAGTCCGCTGCTCCGCGTCCGTCCTACCTGCGCGTCATGGATCGCGGGGTGACCGGAGATCAGTGTTTCTCCGACAGCGGAAAGCGCGACGCGCCGACGACCCGCGCCGCCGTGTCCGGCGCATTTGGGGCTACGCTTGCCTCAAGTCGTCGCCGTCCTCCGTTCGCCCCCCGATGCACAGGATCGTCACCGGCTCGTTTCCGGATTTCGCCGGCGCGGCACGCGGGGTTTCCGCGCTCATCGCCGCCGGCTTCGCGGACAGCCGCATCAGCATCCTGGCGATGCCCGCGCCCTCGAAGGCTCCCGCGGAGGCCCCGGCCCCGACCGGAAGCGTGCGTGCGGGTGCGTCGGTGCTCGGCGCCCTGGGCGCGATCGTCGGCCCCGGGAGCGTTTGGGCCCTGGCGACGCCGGATCCGGGCGCCCTCCTGATGTGGGCGCCCTCCGCAGGAGCCTTCGCGGGCGCGTGCCTGGGGGCCGCGGCCGGTGCGTTGCTGGATCGCTTCACGCATGCGGGGCTGGCGCCGTCGTCTCCTTCGCAGGCGTCGGGACGCGTCGACACGGAATCGGTCACCGTGGTGGTGGACGAGGCGCGCGCCGCGGCCGTCGAAGCGATCCTGCGCCAGCATGGCGCCGCCCTGGGGCCCCGGACGCGCGAAGGGACGCGCGGTCCCGCGGCGTCGGCGCAACCGCTGCGACTGATGCCGGGTCGGCCGTGAGGCCATGACGCTCGCGGCCGCCATCGATCTCTTTCGCGTCGAGATGCCCGTCGCGGAAATCCTGCTCCGCGGCAGCGCGATCTACCTTGGCCTCTTCGCCATCTTCCGCTTCGTCGTGCACCGGGACGTGGGTGCGGTAGGGCTGGCCGACATCCTCGTGCTGGTCCTCGTCGCCGACGCAGCGCAAAACGCCATGGCGGGCGAGTACAAGACGATCGGCGAAGGCCTGGTCCTCGTGGCGACGCTCGTCTTCTGGAACGTCCTGTTCGACTGGCTCGCGTACCGCTTCCCCGCGTTCGCGCGCTTCGCGCAGGCCCCGGCCCTGCCTCTCATCCGCAATGGGCGCTACCTGCACCGGAACATGCGACGCGAGTTCGTCACGGTCGACGATCTCAAGGCGAAGCTGCGGAGCTTCGGCGTCGACGACGTCAGGGACGTCGCCCGGGCGACGCTCGAGAGCGACGGTGAGATCACCGTCGTGCGGCGCGACGGCAAGCGCACGGCGCCGCGCGGCGGCGGCGTCGAGCCGACCGCAAAATGACGTTCGGGAATCGCGACCGGCGGCGATGAACCGCGCGTCGAAAGCGCTTCTCCTGGTCGACGTGTTCAACCCGCTCGATTTCGAGAACGCGCACAAGCTCGCCCCCGATGCGGTCCGCGCCGCGCGCAACGCTGCCGCGCTGGCGGCGCGCTGCCGCCAGTCGCGCTGGCCGGTGATCTACGCGAACGACAACTTCGGCCACTGGCGCTCGAACTTCTCCGACGTGATGCGCACCTGCCTGGCCCTGGGCGGCGCCTCGGCGAAGATCGCGGCGTGGATGCGGCCGGCGGGGGGCGACTACTCGATCCTCAAGCCGCGCCATTCCGCGTTCTACGGTACGCCGCTCGAGTTCCTGCTCGCGGACCTCCGGGTCGCGTCGCTCGTGATCGCCGGCATCGCCGCCGACTCGTGCGTCCTGTACACCGCGCTCGACGCGCATCTGCGCAGCTTCCGGCTCTGGGTGCCCCGCGATTGCGTGGCGGCGGAAACCGACGGCTGGCGGCAGCGCGCGATCCGCCAGATCGAGCGCGCCGCGAAGGCATGGACCGGGCCGAGCACCGATCCGCTGCAACATGGCATCGCGCAGGCGACGCGCCAGGCGGAGCGCTGAACGGACACGTCGCGGCATGAAACGCAAGCAGGTGCGCTTCGGCCGTGGCTTCCGCGTCGCGTTCGGCAACGCGCGCGCGCAGGCGGCCGAGATGGTGATCGCCCCGGGCGACGCCGAAGGCGACGCGCACAACCGGCACCGCGGCGCCGACCAATGGCTCTACGTGCTTTCGGGCACCGGGGTGGCGACGGTCAACCGGCGGCGCTACCCGCTCCGGCCCGGGACCCTCATGCTCATCGAGCGGGGCGACGAGCACGAGGTCCGCAACAGCGGGCGCACGCCGCTGCGTACGCTGAATGTCTACGTCCCTCTGGCGTACGACGCCGGAGGGAACGAGCTCCCGGCCGGGAAACGCTAGCGGACACTGTCCGCTGCGCTGGTCTCTCGTCGGGCGGTGTCCGACACGGGATTGCGAGGGCTGGCGACTGCCGCCCAGGGTCGCCGAACGTTAGCTTGTGCACGCTGCAGGTCCCTCTGGAACCGGCAGTCAGCGCCCGAGCAGGCGTGTCGAATCGGCCACGGGAGGCTGCGCGTCGCAGCACGCAGTCAGTCGTCAGACCGGAGAGGCACACATGAACATCCTGGACCCCAAGTTCCGCTACGTCGACAGTTACTCGACCGATCTGCGCAAGACCTTCGCGCGCATCCGGCGTGAGGCGCGCGAGCACGCCAGGCCCGCTGCCCCCAAGGACGCACCTGCCACCGCTAACGTTCTGACGCTGGAGCGGGCGCGCAAGTCGGCAGTCTGACGCGTCGGCGCGCGCGCCGCATTCCCGGCGCGACCTGCCGCGCGCCTCCTGCGGCAGTGGGATCGTCCGCCACGCAGGCGGCTGCGCGGCTCCTGTCGCGCTGCCCGCTCAACTCGTCCCGGCGAGCGTTTGCGCCAGAAAGAACCGGATCATTTCCGCCGAGGCGTCTGGTCCGCGGGGGTCCGTGAACGAGCCCTGCGCACTGCCTCCCGACCACGCGTGCCCGCCGCCTTCGATCACCCAGTGCTCCGCGGCCACGCGATTCGAGCGATCCACGTAGTCGACGCGGCGCCAGGCTCGCCCGCCGGGCGCCGTGCCGGCGTGCTCGCGGCGATCCAGTGGCGCCTCGCCACCCAGCGACGCCGCGGCATGGCCGACAATGGCTTCAGCGTTGCGGACATTCACCGTCGCATCGGCATCGCCGTGGAAGACGATGACGGGAACCGCTAGCGGCGGCGTCGGACCGGCGGCCGCCGGCGCGCGACCGCGCCGCATGGCGTCGAATGCCGACGGCAAGTCGTGCGCGGCACCGAACGCCAGGCCAGAATGCGCGCCGACGGCGGCGAAGAGATCGGGGTAGACCGCCCCGAGCACCACCGCCATCGCGGCTCCAGCCGACAGGCCTGCGACGTAGATGCGTCGCCGATCGACGCGGTAGCTGGACGCCACGTCGCGCGTGATGTCCGCGATCAGCGAAGGCTCGCCCGAGTCGCGCGACTGGTCGGAGACGCGAAACCAGTTCCAGCATCTCGAGCCATTGGCGGAGGCGGGCTGTGCGGGATACACGACGAGGAAGCCGTGCTCGTCGGCCAGCGAGTTCATGCGCGTTCCCCGCGCAAAGTCGTCGGGCGACTGCGTGCAACCGTGCAGCATCACCACGAGCGGCCGCGGCGCGCCGTTGTCGTGCGCGTAGCCCCGCGGAACATAGAGCTTGTACGGTCGCGTGCCGGCCGCGTTGGTGAACGATCTCGCCAGGAAGGCCGCCGGCGCCTTGCCCTCGCCCGTGGTTTGCGGCTCGACGACCGTCGCCTCGAGGTCCGCGCGGGGAACCAGGTGCAACGTCGCGCCGGCCGGCCGGGAAACGTCGCGCGCGATGCCGTCGAACGTGACGCCCGCTGCGCGGCCGGGCACGTCGGGCACCCGCTGCAGCCCCGCGGCGACGAACGCCTGCTCGATGGTGTCGGTCACGCCTTTCATCGGGCCGGAGGACGGGTCGAGACCCGCAGCGCCGAGCGCCTGCCGGATCGTGGCCATGATGCCAGCCGTATCCACGGCCGCCCGGAAGGCGTTGGGATCGCGAGGGCCGGCAAGGCGCTGCCGTAGCGAGGTGGAATTCGGGTCGTCGATCACGGGTGCTTTCATCGATGTCGGTTCAACGGATGCGATCCGCCAGCGCGGCACGAACGGCCGCACTCGCGTGGAACGCGCCCAATACGTCGACGGTCCGGATCGTTGCGCGAGCCAGCTCCGGCGTTACGTCCTCGGCGATCCGGGCGAGCCCGACCACGCGGATGTCCAGCATCTGGCGCGCTTTCCGGGCGGCGTCGAGCTCGGCGCGCGTCAGGTCCTTGAGTCCCAGCACGAGCATCCGCCGCGCGACGGTCTGTCTGACCTCGTCGACATGGAGCGCGAGCTGGTTGCGTATGGCGGTGCGGATCAGGTCGGTGCGGTTCGAATAGAAGCCCTCCTGCACCAGCAGGTCGACTTGCCCCAGGTCGACGACACCGAGGTTGATCGTCAGCTTCTCGGTGTCGCCGCCGCGGTTCCGGCTGTCGCGATCGAGAGCCACCCTCCGGTTAGACTCCATATACCATCCACATGGATGGTATTGAACCACGATTCACGACAAGGCGCAAGCCCGGGACGCCATGCGCGCCGACAGAAGCGTGCGAAGGACACCGATAGCCAGCGCGCCCGTGCACCGCTAGGGTCATGCCGAGCGATCGGGTCGATCGCGTTGAAACGAGGAGCCCTCCATGCCCCGCTACGGGAAGAAGGCGCAGGAAAAGGTCCACAAGGTGATGAAGGAGCGGAAGGCTGGCACGCTGCGCAGCGGCAAGTCCGGGAAGAAGGTGACCAGTCGAAAGCAGGCGATCGCCATCGGCCTGTCCGAGGCGCGCGCCGCGGGCGCGAAGGTCCCGAAGAAGCGCAAGACGGCGAAATAGCCCCGCACGTCGCGACGGCGTGCCGCCGCGCTTCAGTCATCGGGGTCCGTGGCCGCAACGCGGCGGATGCGCGAGGAAGGAGTGTCGGTAGTACGATGATCGTGGCGCGCGTGAGCGACGCGTACTCACCGCCCGACGCCTCGATCGCCGGTTGCCTGGATCCCAGCGATGACATCGTTCAAGGTCGGCTACCTGATCGGCAGCCTCGCCACCGCCTCGATCAACCGCAAGCTCGCCCGCGCGCTCGTGCGGCTCGCGCCGTCGTCGCTCGCGATGACGGAGATACCCTTTCGCGACCTCCCGCTCTACAGCTACGACTACGATGCGGACTTCCCGCCGGCCGCACGCGCCTTCAAGGAAGCACTCGCCGCGGTGGAGGCCGTGCTGTTCGTGACGCCGGAGTACAACCGCTCGATCCCCGGTGGCCTCAAGAACGCGATCGACTGGGCAAGCCGCCCGTACGGCCAGAACTCGTTCGCGCGCAAGCCATCGGCGGTGATCGGCACCTCGCCCGGCGCGATCGGTACCGCGATCGCGCAACAACAGCTGCGCAGCGTGCTCTCGTTCTGCAACTCGCCGCAGATGAACGCGCCGGAGGCGTACATCCGCTTCAAGCCGGGTCTGGTCGACGACCAGGGCGAGGTCACCGACGAGGAGACGCGCGCGTTCCTGCGTCGCTACATGGAGGACCTCGCCGCCTTCATCGCGCGCGTCTACACGGTTTTGCCGCGCAACGTCTAACCGGTGTGCCTCGGCACCAACGCTCCGGCCGCGTGCGTGCCGGTGCGCCTGACGCCCCCTAGCTCAGTCCGGTCACCGGCAGCGCCGCGCCGTGAATGGCACGCGACCGATCCGAGGACAGGAACAGCACGACGCTCGCGAGGTCGCCCAGCGCAACCCACCGCGACGGATCCGCCTGCGGCATCGCGGCCCGATTCTCCGGCGTGTCGAGGATCGTGGGCAGCACGCAGTTGACGTTGATGTTCTTCTCGCGCAGCTCGGCCGCCATCGCTTCGGTCAGGCGGATCACCGACGACTTGGCCGCGGTGTACGCGCCCATGCCGGCGGCGCCCTTGAGCGCGGCATGGGCCCCGACGTTGACGATCTTGCCGCCGCCACGTTCGAGCATCGCGGGAACGACCGCCGCGGCGAGGTTGAGCACCGAGCGGGCGTTGAGATCGAACAGGAAGTCCCAGGTATCGTCATTCGTTTCGTGCACCGGGTCTCCCATCCGGAACCCGCCCGCGAGGTTGCACAGGACGTCGATGCGCGCATAGCGTGCGAGCGCAGCATCGGCGATCGCGCGCGCCTGTCCGCGATCACGAAGGTCCGCCGCGACATGCCGCCGCCGGTCGTCCTCCGGACCGACGCGCTCGGCGAGCGAGCGCGTGTCGCGGTCCGCGAGCACGAGATTGGCGCCCTGCGCGGCGAACGCGCCGGCGACGACGCGCCCGAGATTGCCCGCCGCCCCCGTCACGATCACGGTTCGTCCGTCGAATTCCATCGGTGCGATCTCCTAGCCGTGCTGAAAGCGCCGGTACACCTCGTCCGCATGACGCGCGAATGTCGTGTCGCGCTCCGTAATGCCTCCCGCGTCATGCGTGCTGAGCGCGATCTCGACGCGGTTGTAGACGTTCGACCAGTCGGGATGGTGGTCGCGCTTCTCCGCGGCGATCGCGAGCTCGGTCATGAACGCGAACGCCTGCGCGAAATCGGCGAACTTGAACGAGCGGGCGATGGCGGAACGGTCCGCGTCGTGACGCCACGCCGGAAGCTCCGCGAGCGCCGCGGCGAGTTGCGCTGCATCGAGTCGTTGCATGGTGGGACTCCGGGGTTGGGCGCGGGAAACGGTATGTCTCCCTCGACAACCGACGCAGGGGACCGGCCATGAAGGTGTCCGGCACCGACGGTGGGCGGCAGCCTGCAGCGCCATCATAAGCACATTCGATAAGTAGGGTCTTTCCTGACGGGCGCACGCCGCGGCGCTCCCGAGAGGCATGCTAGAGTTTTCGCGGTGCCGGTGGCGGTCGTGCGACGTTCGTACCGGTCCTCGACGTCCACGCCACCTCGGGAATGTTCGTGCCGGATCGGGAGCGGTCACCAGC
>DATLIR010000135.1:0-31784 GCA_035539315.1 Casimicrobiaceae bacterium | reverse complement strand
ATCTACAATCGCCTTCTAGATCTTCAGAATCCGCTCCCCGCGCCCGATCCCCGACGCGCCGGTGCGCACGGTCTCGAGGATCACGCCCGGCTCGATCGCGGTCAGGAACGCGTCGAGCTTCTCGCCGGTGCCGGTGAGCTCGATCGTGTAGCTCTTGTCGGTGACGTCGAGGACGCGGCCGCGGAAGATGTCGGCGAGACGCTTCATTTCCTCGCGGTCCTTGCCGGCGGCACGCACCTTCACGAGCATCAGCTCGCGCTCGATGTGGTTGCCGTCGGTGAGGTCCACGACCTTGACGACCTCGATCAGCTTGTTGAGCTGCTTGGTGATCTGCTCGATCACGTCGTCGGAGCCGGTGGTGACGATGGTGAACCGCGACATCGTCGGGTCCTCGGTCGGCGCGACGGTCAGCGAGTCGATGTTGTAGCCGCGGGCGGAGAACAGCCCGGAGATGCGCGACAGCGCCCCGGATTCGTTCTCCGCGAGGATCGAGAGGATGTGCCTCATGGGTCAGTCTCCCCCCGAAAACGCTGCGCGATCTCCCCACTCGGGCGGGCGAGCGCCGATGACGATCCCCCGAAGCTCGCTTCGCTCGCGGCCCCCCGAGGGGGCTGCCGCGTCCTTGGGGCGGCCCGGCGGACGCGGCGACGGCCCGGCGGCGCTCATAGCTCCTCCGCGAGGATCATCTCGGTGAGCCCCTTGCCGCCGGGCACCATCGGGAACACGTTCTCGGTCTGGTCGGTGATGAAGTCGAGGAAGACGAGGCGCTCCTTCTGCGCGAACGCCTCCTTGAGCGCCCCCTCGACGTCGCCCGGCTTCTCGATCTTGAGCCCCACGTGGCCGTACGCCTCGGCGAGCTTCACGAAGTCGGGCAGCGCATCCATGTACGACTCCGCGTAGCGGTTGCCGTAGAAGAACTCCTGCCACTGGCGCACCATGCCCATGTAGCGGTTGTTCAGGTTCACGATCTTGATCGGCAGGTGGTACTGCTTGCAGGTCGACAGCTCCTGGATGCACATCTGGATCGACGCCTCGCCGGTGACGCAGGCGACCGTCGCGTTCGGGTTGACGAGCTGCACACCCATCGCGGCCGGCAGCCCGAAGCCCATCGTGCCCAGACCCCCCGAGTTGATCCAGCGGCGCGGCTTGTCGAACTTGTAGTACTGCGCCGCCCACATCTGGTGCTGGCCGACGTCGGAGGTGATGAACGCATCGCCGCCGGTCACCTTGTAGAGCGCCTCGATCACCGCCTGCGGCTTGATCAGCGGCGAGGCCTTGTCGTAGCGCAGGCAATCGCGGCGCTGCCATTCCTTGATCTCGCCCCACCAGGCCTTGAGCGCCGCGGGGTCAGGCCGCGTCGGCGATCCCTCGATCAGCTTCAGCATCTCCTCGAGCACGTCGCCGACGTAGCCGACGATCGGCACGTCGACCTTGACGCGCTTGGAGATCGACGAGGGGTCGATGTCGATGTGGATGATCTTGCGGTCGGCGCGGTAGAAGTGCTGCGGGTTGCCGATGACGCGGTCGTCGAAGCGCGCTCCGACGGCGAGCAGCACGTCGCAGTTCTGCATCGCCATGTTGGTCTCGAACGTGCCGTGCATCCCGGGCATGCCGGTGAACTGCGGATCGGTGCCGGGAAACGCGCCCAGCCCCATCAGCGTGTTCGTGCACGGGAAGCCCAGCAGGCGCACCAGGCGCGTGAGCTGCGGTCCTGCGTCGTTCAGGATCACGCCGCCGCCCGAGTAGACCATCGGGCGCTTGGCGTCGAGCACGAGCTGCACCGCCTTCTTGATCTGGCCGCTGTGACCCTTGGTGACCGGGTTGTACGAGCGCAGCGTGATCGTCTTCGGGTAGGCGTAGTCCGCCTTGGCCTGCGTGACGTCCTTGGGGATGTCAACCAGCACCGGGCCGGGCCGGCCGGTCGCGGCGAGGTAGAACGCCTTCTTGATCGTCGTCGCCAGGTCCTTGACGTCCTTGACCAGGAAGTTGTGCTTGACGCAGGGACGCGTGATCCCGACGGTGTCGCACTCCTGGAACGCGTCCTGCCCGATGGCGTGAGTCGGCACCTGGCCGGTCAGCACGACCATCGGCACCGAGTCCATGTACGCGGTCGCGATGCCGGTCACCGCGTTGGTGACGCCCGGCCCCGACGTGACCAGCGCGACGCCGATCTTGCGGCTCGACCGCGAGTAGCCGTCGGCGGCGTGCACGGCGCCCTGCTCGTGGCGCACCAGCACGTGCTTGACCTTCTCCTGCTTGAACAGCTCGTCGTAGATGTTGAGGACCGCGCCGCCCGGATAGCCGAAGACGTAGTCGACGCCTTCGTCCTGGAGGCAGCGGACGACGATCTCCGCGCCGCTGAGTTGCATGTTCATGTGACCGCCCTGGTGGAAAGTCCGACGACGCCCGCGCGCGAACGGACGCGCTCCGGGAACTTCAACCACTGCAGTGCGCCTGAGGGTGGGCGCGGGGGGCGAGGCCTGGTGTAGCCGGTTCCGCCGCCTTCCTGGGAGGCTCCGGTTGCGCTCGTGACGCGGCCGGAGGGAGGGCGGACAGCCGTTTTTTGCAGCACAGCAGCGGGGGCTTCCCGCAACCTTTGACAGTAGCGCGCCGGCGTCCGACGGTCAAGGCCTTGTCGCAATGCACAATGGCCGCCTGGCGATTCTGCCTATAATCCGCGCGAGCGCCCCGATGGCGCCCGATTCCTTCCCCTGGCGACCCCGCAGGAAATCTCGGCCTTCCTGGCCGAAGTCGAGCGCCGCGCGTTCAAGCACGCGATGTTCGCCGTGCGCGACGAGGATGCAGCCCTCGACGTCGTGCAGGACGCCATGCTCAAGCTGACCGAGAACTATGCCGCGCGCCCGGCGGGCGAGCTGCCGCTCTTGTTCCAGCGCATCCTGCAGAATACGATCCACGATCACTTCCGCCGGCAGAAGGTCCGGTCGACCTGGACCACGGTTCTCTCGGCGCTCGGGAAAGGTGACGAAAAGGACGACGATTTCGACCCGCTGGAGACTTTGCCGGCGAAAGCCGACACGAACATCCCGGCCGAGCCCGGCGCGCAGCTGCAGCAGAAGCAGATCGTCGGAATCATCGAGCAGGCGCTCTCGCGGCTCCCGGCACGTCAACGCGAGGCTTTTCTCCTGCGTTACTGGGAGGAGCTCGACGTGGCGGAAACGGCGGCCGCGATGGGGTGCTCCGAGGGAAGCGTCAAGACCCATTGCTCGCGTGCCGTCCACGCTTTGGCCGCGATGCTTGCGGCCCAGGGGGTGAAACCATGACCACCCAAGACAACGATTTCGCCAAAAAAATAACGACTTACCTGGACGCTGCCAGCCGCGACCTCAAGAGCGGCACGGCCTACCGGCTGCAGCAGGCGCGTGCGGCGGCCCTCGCTCGCCTGGCCGAGCCGCGGCGCGCGAGCGAGCTCGCCGTCGCGGGCGCCGGCGGGACGATCGCCGGCCCGCGGCCGTTCTACACCCAACTGCGGTTCTGGATCGGCGTGCTGCTGATCGCGTTCGCCGGCTTCGGCTGGCAGCAATGGCAGGCGTTCCAGACCGTCAAGGAGGCCGAGGAGATCGACGCGGAACTCCTGACCTCCGACCTGCCGATCGACGCCTACCTAGACCGGGGATTCCAGGTTTGGCTCAAGACCGGCGCGCAGCGCTGACGGCGGTCCTCGCGGCGGCCGTGCTGCTGGCGCTCGCGCCGGGGCCGCTTTCCGCGCAGATCACGCTCAAGTCGCCCAAGTGGACCGAGCTCTCGCCGCAGGAGCGCGAGGTCCTCGCGCCGCTCGCTCCCGACTGGGACGCCCTCGACGCCCAGCGCAAGACCAAGTGGCGCGGCATCGCGCAGCGTTACCCGACGATGAAGCCGGACGAGCAGGCGCGCATCCAGGAACAGATGCGCCCGTGGGCGCACCTCACGCCCGACGAGCGCCGCAAGGCGCGCGAGCAGTACAAGTCGATCGCCAAGCTCCCCCCCGAGCAGAAGAGCGACGTGAAGCAGAAGTGGGAGCAGTACCAGAGCCTTCCGCCCGAGCAGAAGCGCGAGCTCGCGGCTCGCCCGTCGAACGGCAAGATCCCCGCGCCGACGGCGGCCCCGCCCGCCAACAAGCCGGCCGGCGCGACCGGCCAGCGCTGACCCCGGCGAGCGCGTGAGCGACGGCGCGCGGATCCCGCGATCCGCCCCGCTCGCCCGCCGGCTCGCCTCCCTCGTCTACGAGCTGCTGATCGCCTCTGCGATCGTCCTCGTCGCCGGCTTCGCGCTCACGCCGCTGATGTCGCCGGTCGCCGGTCCCGACCATGCGTTGGTGACACCGGCCCCGTGGGCGCGCATCGCGGGCTTCGTGGCGCTGGTCGCACTGCTCGGCGCCTATGGCGCGGTCGGCTGGAGCGGCGGACGGCGCACGCTTCCGATGAAGACCTGGCGGCTCGCCCTGGTCGACGCCGCAGGCGCCCCGCCGACGCCGTCGCGCGCGCTGGTGCGCTATGCCGCAGCGTGGATCGGGCCGCTCGTCGCGCTCGCCGCGTACGCGACGACGGACACGCGTTGGGCCGCGCTCGCGGTCGCGCTGAACTACGCGTGGGCGCTCGTCGATCGCGACCGCCAGTTCCTGCACGATCGCCTCGCGGGCACGCGCCTGGTCGACGATCGCGAACGGCCCTAGTCCGGCAACGCCGGCGCGCTCGCCCGCGCGAGCGCGACACCGACCGCGATCAACACCATCCCGCCAAGCGCGAGCGCATCGAGCGTCTCGCCGAACAGCAGCCATGCCAGGAGCGCCGTGACCGGCGGCACGAGGTAGAACAGGGCCGCGACGTTCGCGGCGGCGCCGTGGCGCAGCAGCACGTAGAGCAAGCTGATGGCGCCGACCGACAGCACGAGCACCGACCACGCGAGCGCGAAGGCGAACGACGGGGTCCAGCGGATCGCGACCGGCTCCATCCAGTGCGCGAGCGGCACGAACACCACGGCGCAGACGGCGTACTGGATCGCCGCGCCGGCGCGCAGGTCCACGTGGGTGACGAAGCGCTTTTGGTAAAGCGTGCCGACGCTGATGCCCGCGAGCGCTACCACGGCGGGCAACAGCCCCTGCAGGTCCCCGGAGAAGCCGAGCTTGTGGCGCACGACCAGCGCGACGCCCGCCAGGCCGAGGGCCAGGCCCGCCCACTGGCGGGCAACGACGGTCTCGCCGAGCCAGACAAGGGCGAAAAGCACCGTGACGATCGGCTGCAATCCGACGAGCATCGCGATGGTCCCCGCGGGCATGCCGCCTTCCATCGCCACGAACACGCCGCCCAGGTACATCGCGTGCACCAGGATCGCCGCCACCGCGGCGTGCCCGGCATCGCGCCGCGACGGCCAGCGCGCGCCGGTGGCGAGCGCGACGGCGGCCATCAGCAGCGACACGACGACCATGCGCACCGCGAGGAAGCGGAACGGCGGCGCGTCGGGCAGCCCGAGCTTCGCGGCGATGAAACCGGTGCTCCAGAGCAGGACGAACAGCGCCGGGAAGAACGCCGCGCCGCGCCACCGAGTCGCGCTCAGGAAGGCGCCTTCGTCGGCTTCGCGCCGCGCTTCGCGCGTTTGTAGCGGTTGATCGACTCGACGATCTCGCGGCGCGCGTCCTCGGCCTCGACCCAGATGCCCACGCGCACCCACTTGCCCGGCTCGAGGTCCTTGTAGTGCTCGAAGAAGTGCGCGATCTGGCGCGTCGTGATGTCGGGCAGGTCGCGCGGCGACTTGACGTCGCGATAGAGCGGCGAGAGCTTGTCGATGGGCACCGCGAGGATCTTCGCGTCGCCGCCGGCCTCGTCGTCGAGCTTGAGCATGCCGATCGGCCGGCAGCGCACGACCACGCCGGTGATGAGCGGCATCGGAGTCAGCACCAGCACGTCGCACGGGTCCCCGTCGCCGGACAGCGTCTGCGGGATGTACCCGTAGTTGCACGGGTAGTGCATCGCCGTCGACATGAACCGGTCGACGAACACCGCGCCCGTGGACTTGTCGATCTCGTACTTGATCGGGTCCGCGCGCATCGGGATCTCGACGATCACGTTGCAATCGTGCGGGACGTCCTTGCCGGCGGGGACGGACTCGAGGCTCATGGGAACGGACGCGAGAAGGGGCGCGACGGCGATTATAGTCGCCGGCCCGCCCGCCCCCGGGGCGCGACAACGCGCGCGAGGCGCGGCATACTGGCCGCCGCATCCGCCCACGCCGCAGCGTCCCCCAGAACGAGGTTCATCATGCGCCGCCTGTCCGTCACGACCTCCGCCTTCGTGCTCCTGTCCTTCGCCACAGCGCCGGCGGCGGTCGCGCAGAGTCCCGAGTTCAAGGATGCGGCCGCGATCCCGGTGTTCTCGGCCGGCAAGGTCGGCGCCCCCCTGCCGCCATGGGAGATCGTCAAGGTCAACGATCGCAAGAAGCTGACCGCGTTCGACCTGGTCGACGATGGCGGCAAGGTGGTGCTGCACGCCAAGTCGGAGGCCGGCGCGAGCGGCATCGGCGTGCGGACGAACATCGACCTCGCGAAGACCCCGATCCTGACGTGGCGCTGGAAGGTCGCGGGGCTGATCGACGGCGCCGACAACTCGGTCGCCGGCAAGGAGGACTCGCCGGCGCGCCTCTCGCTCACGTTCGACGGCGACAAGAGCAAGCTCTCGTTCGGCGACCGCACGACGATGAGCCTGGCCTCCACCGCGTACGGGCAAGACCTGCCGTTCGCGACACTCATGTATATCTGGTCGAGCAATGTGCCGGTCGGCACCGTGATCCCGAATCCGCACACCAAGCGCATCCAGATGATCGTGGTGTCGAGCGGCAAGGGCGGCGTCGGGCAGTGGCAGTCCCTGCGCCGGAACGTGCGCGAGGACTACAAGAAGGCGTTCGGCGAGGATCCCGGCCCGCTCAAGTCGCTCACCGCGTTCACCGACGCCGACAATACCGGCCTCAGCGCGGAGGCGTGGTACGGCGACATGGTGCTATCGGCTCAATGACCGCGACGGGATCGCTGTACGCGCTGGACGGGGAAAGCGTCAGGCTCGTCGGCGCTGGCCACTACGTCGCCCCCGGCGCGATCCTGATCGGACGCGTCGTGCTCGAGGATCGCGCGACCGTGTGGTTCGGCGCGATCCTGCGCGCCGACAACGAGCCGATCGTGGTCGGCCGCTCGTCCAACGTCCAGGACGGCGCGGTCCTGCATGCCGACCCGGGCTTCCCGCTCACGCTCGGCGACTACGTCACCGTGGGCCACCAGGCGATGCTGCACGGCTGCACGGTGGGCGACGGCTCGCTGGTCGGCATCAAGGCGGTGGTGCTGAACGGCGCGCGGATCGGCCGTGAATGCCTGATCGGCGCGAACGCGCTGATTCCCGAAGGGAAGGTCATTCCCGATCGATCGCTGGTGATCGGAAGCCCCGGCAAGGTGGTGCGCACGCTCACCGACGCCGACGTGGCCGGCCTGCGCCGCGCGGCGGACGTGTATGTCGCCAATGCGGAGCGCTACCGCGTGGGCCTGGATTCCCAACGGGTCGGGTCTCCCGCCTGACCCCAGGAGCCGGGTCGCGACCCGGTCCTCCGAAGGCGCGGCCCGCTTCGCACGCGTCGCCGCGGGCCGGAGCGGGAGGAAGCGCAGGTCCGCACCTTTCCCCCGCGCCGGGTGAATCCACACCCGGTCGCCGCCGCATCCAAGGGAAGTCCGTCCTCCGGAGGTCCCGTCATGCGCCGCTCCGCCCTGCCGATCCTGATCGTCGCCTGCACGGTCGTCGCCGCCATCCTCGCGTGGCTCGTGACGCAGCGGCTGTTCCACGGACCGGGCGCCGAGGAAACGAGCGGACCGGTGACGAGCGAGCTCCGCACGCCCGGCACGTTCACCAAGCTCGACATCTCCGGGCGCGCCGACATCGAGCTGGTCCAGGGCCCGCGCCACGAGGTGGCCGTCGAGGCGACACCGGGCCACCAGGACCGCATCCGCACGCGCGTCGAGGGCAGCACGCTCATCGTCTCGACCGACGGGCACAGCGGGTGGCGCCCGTTCCGCGGACCGGGCCGCACGCCCCGCATCGTGATCACGGCGCCGACGCTCGAGACCGTGGCGCTGGCCGGCGCCCTGCGCCTCAAGGCCGGCACCCTCGACGTGCCGGCGCTGCGCATTGCGGCATCGGGCGCGACCAACGTGAAGATCGACGCGCTGAAGACCGACGCGCTGCGCTTCGCCGGCTCCGGCGCGGTCAAGGCGGAACTCGCGGGCCAGGCGAGCGACCTGACGCTGAGCCTGTCCGGCGCGGGCGACGTGCGCGCCGCGCAGCTGCTGAGCGAGGCGGCGAAGGTCAGCGTGTCGGGCGCCGGCAAGGTGGTCGTCAACGCGAGCAAGACGCTGCGCGTGAGCCTGTCGGGCGCCGGCAGCGTCGAGTACCTCGGCAACCCGGAGGTCAAGCAGAGCGTGAGCGGCATCGGCCGCGTCAAGCGCCGCGACGGCGGCGACAGCGCGCCCGCGAAGACCGTCCTGCAGGTCGCCCTCGCCTAGCGGCACGCCGCCTCGCCGCCCTCGGGACCGTAGAACATCACCCAGGTCGCGAAGTCGTCGCCGAAGTCCTCGAAGCGGTGCACGACGCCCGCGGGGACGAACAGCACGTCGCCGGCCGCGAAGCGATGGCGCGCCGGGCCGTTGACGAACGTCCCCGCACCCGCGATCACTACGTAGACCTCGTCGCGCGTGTGCGGCTGCTGCGGATCGCGGCCGCGCGGCGCGTAGTACTCGACGACGAGTGTTCCGTGCGCGAGCAACGCCGCGTAGCGCTCCCCGGCCGGGCCCGGCAGCCGCGCGACGCCATCCGCCGGCGTGAGGTGGCGCGGAGCGTCGCGCGTCGAAGGGGCCGCCATCGCTAATGCGCGACGACCTCGGCGCCCGGTGGCACCGAGTCCGGCTTGAACAGCAGCGTGAGGCCGGTCGCCGCATCGCGGTCCGGATGGACGCCCGCGAGCGTGCGCACGTCGCCGACGCGGCAATCGCGCACGAGCTGCGCGAGCATCGCCACGACCTCCGCGACGTTGTCGAGCGGCGTCAGCGGGCAGCGAAACCCCTGCGCCTCGCGCGGCTCGAGCGGCGAGGACAGCGACAGCCGGATCTCGCCGCCCGTGCCCGCCCCCTCGACGCGATGCGCGCTGATCACCGCCACGGGCTCGCCGACGGCGCCGCGCAGCCGGCGGATCGCGTCGCTCGCGAACAGCGCCGCGCTCGCGTCGCGCTGGACCGACCGTCCGGTCGCGACCGCCGCGGGCAGCGACTGCGGCGCACGCGGCAGCGCGACGATCGACGCGCCGCGCATGGACAGGGCACGCGACAGCGCGCGCGTCAGGGGCACGCCCCACGCGCCGACCGACGCGTCACGCGTTGGCGACGACGACGCCGCTGCGAGCGCCGACCCGACGAGGAAGCGCAGGTGCACGCGCTCGGCGCCCGGCAGCGCCACGAATGGCGCCGGCGCGAGGTCGACCGGCGCTGACGCCGCGCCCTCCGTCGCGGACGACGCCGCGGCATGCAGCAGCGCCGGCAGCGACGGCACGTCGATCGCCTGGGCCGCGCACAACGCGCCCGACAGCGCGAACTGCCGGTTGCCGCCCAATGCGCCGTGCTCGACGAGGATCGCCGCGAGCTCGCCCGGGGCTGCCACGATCGCGTCGCACGCGTGCTCGTCGGCATCGTCGGATGCGGCGACGATCACGACGGGCAGCGCGAACAGCACCGGGCCGAACGCCGCCGACTGCGCGCGATCGACCGCATCGACCAGTGCGCGCCACAGGTGGCGGTGGATCGCGGCGGACGGGCTCGACGCGAGCGCGCGCGCGAGGGCGGTGCCGTCGCGCGCTGCGAATAGGGCGTCGAGCCGCGCGTCGATGTCGTGGTCGACCGCTGCGGCGCGCGCGCGGACGCCGGCGGCGAGACTCCGCTGCGCGAGGTCGTGCAGCGCGTGCGACGCGCCATCGGCGTCGCCGGGCGCGGGGAACACGCGGGGGTCGGGAAGCATCGCGCGGACGATCGGACGAAGGACGGTGCATTCTCGCACGCGCGTCGCGTGCACCCGTCGCCCCGGGACGCGCTAGACGAAGCAGAACGGGCTGGCGCCCAGCGCATCGCTCGCGGTCAGGGCGCGCCACACGCCCACGAGCGCGAAGCCCGCGACGATCGCGCCGGCGGCCCAGCGCGCAGCGGGTGACGCGAACCAGCGTCGCGCGCGCGCGACGAGGACGCCGGCCGCGAGCAGGTTCGGCAGCGTGCCGAGCCCGAACGCGAGCATGATCGCCGCACCCTGCCACGCGCCGCCGGACAGGAGGGCGAGCGGGAGTACGCCATACACCAAGGCGCAAGGCGTGAGCCCCCACAGAACGCCGAGCCCGAGCCGCGCGCCGACGCCGTGTCCGCGCAGCGCGCGTCCGGCCGCCGGGGCGAGCGCCGCGTAGGCACGCGCGCCGACGGCCTCGAGCGCCGCTGGCGCCGTGCGGCCGCGGACGATCCCGACCGCCAGCGCGAGCAGCAGCAGGTTGGCGACGAGGTAGAGCCCGCGCTGCAGCGGCGAAACCGACGTCGCGAGCGCGGTCCCGCCGGCGGCGCCGAGTAGCGCGCCAAGCGTGACGTAGGTCGCCAGGCGCGCGGCGTGCGCCGCCGCGAGGTCGGCCACGATCGCGCGGCGCGGCCGCAGCGGGATCGGCCCCGACTGCGCCAGGGCCACGTATGCGCCGCACATGGCCAGGCAATGAAGCCCGCCCAGCAACCCCGCCGCGAGCGCCGCCAGCATCGCCGCGTGCGGCATCGCGCTAGCCCAGCGCCGGGCCAGCGGAGTCGCGGCCGGACCGTTTGATACACTGCCCCCATCGGGCAGACTGACGCTGTTCGGTGACGCCGTGCCGGAAACCCCTTCGCGACAACCGACTTCTGCGCACGAGGATGCCCGCCCGCATCCGGCGGTGTCGCTGCGCGAGCTCAAGACGCGCTGCTCCGCCTGCTCGATGCGCGAGCTGTGCCTGCCGGTCGGCCTGTCGCCGGACGAGCTGAACGCGCTCGACACGGCCGTGGGCAAGCGCTCGCGACTGCACAAAGGCGACGCGCTGTACCGCGCCGGCGACGCGTTCGGCGCGCTCTACGCGGTGCGACTCGGCACCTTCAAGACCACGGTGCTGGCCGAGGACGGGCGCGAGCAGATCGCCGGCTACCACCTGCAGGGCGACCTCCTCGGCCTCGACGGGCTCGGCACCGAGCGGCATGGCTGTGCCGCGATCGCGCTCGAGGACAGCGAGGTGTGCACCATCCCGTTCGCCGATCTCGAGGAGGTCGCGAGGAGCGTGCCGCCGCTGCAACGCAACCTGCACCAGATCCTCGCGCGCGAGATCTCGCGCGATCACGGCGTCATGCTCCTGCTCGGCAGCATGCGCGCCGAGGAGCGCCTCGCGAGCTTCCTGCTGAGCCTGTCGGCGCGCTACCGCTCGCGCGGCTACTCGTCGAGCGAGTTCGTGCTGCGCATGACGCGCGAGGAGATCGGCAGCTACCTCGGCCTCAAGCTCGAGACGGTGAGCCGGCTGTTCTCGCGCTTCCAGGACGAGGGGCTGCTCGCCGTCGCCGGTCGCAGCATCAAGATCCGCGATCCCGCCGCGCTTCGTCGGCTCGCCGGCCGGCGCGATTGACCCTGCTGCGCCCGCCGGGCTCACGTTTCGCGTGAGGCGGGGGCGCATGCGTCCACCGTCAGGCCACCGCCATCCTCGCGCTTCGGACAGCCGGGCGGCCGCTCGCCCGGTGCGAGCGTGCAGCGGTTGACCTCGAACGGCGAACGCTCGAGGAAGGCCGTGAGCGCGGAGGACGCGATGCCGAGACCCCAGAAGCCGAAGAAGCCCAGCGTATAGATGCCGCTGCGCGAGAAGTCGAGCGGCGCGCCGAAGAAGTGCAGGTCGAACGGGTCGAAGATCGTGAAGAACACCGCTTCGGCCACGCCGGCGACGAGGAAGGCCGGCCAGATCACCCACATGATCCGGTGCGCGAGATCGCTGTCGGGTCGCATTGCTCCCTCCTTCGCTGCTAACGCTTCGGCGCGTCCGACGCTTCGAGCCAAAGCCCGGACACCGGCACGCGCGACTCGACTCCCGGCAGGCGCCAGCGGTCGGTCTCGACGATCACGCGCCAGCGGCCGCCCTCCACCGGCGCGATGCGTCCGGTATAGCGACCCTGGCCCGCGGCGACCAGCACGGTTGAGCGGTCCTCGCCGGCGCGCGTCGGATGCGCGAGCCGCAGCCGCAGCGTCGGCGGAAGCGCGTCGGCATCGCTCGACGTCGCGGCCAGCGTGAGCGCGACGTTGCCTCCGGCGTCGAGATCGACCGATGCGGCGAGCCCGAGCGCGGCGCCGCGGTCGCTGCGCTCGAGCGTCTGGTTGATCGCGAGGCCGCGCTTGTAGTAGTCGTCGGCGACCAGGCCGTCGTCGGAGCGTACGGCGATCACCAGCGTCGCGATGCCGGCGACCACGACGATGGCCGGGCCGAGCATCAGGAGCCACGGCCAGCGCTGGCGGTACCACGGGGTAACGGCGGAGGCGGTCGGAGCATGCATGGGATCGCGAGACACCTAGATGCGCGGCAGGATGAAGGTGGAAGGTTCTTCGCGCTCGAGCCTGGGCTCGCCGAGCGCCTCGACCTCGAACGCGATCTTGTGCGTTCCGGGCGCGGCGGCGTCGGCGGGTGCCTGGAGCCTGATCGGGACGGTTCGCACCGCCGCCCCGTCGACCGCCACCGGCTGCGCCAGGCCGACGACGGCGAGTCCTTCGATGCCCTTGGCGCGGATCGTGAACGTCCGCGACGCCTCGCCGGTGTTCATGATCTGCAGACGGTACACGTTCTCGATCAGGCCCGGCGCGGATTCGCGGGCGAGCGCGCCGCGGTCGCGCAGCACGTCGACCTTCAGCGGATTGCGCAGCGACAGCGCGACGCCGGCGCCGGCCGCGATGGCTACCAGCAGCGCCGAGTACACGAGCGTCCGGGGCCGCAACACGTGCCGCCACATCTCCCTCGCGCCGCCATGCTGCTCGAGCGCGTTCTCCGACGCGTAGCGGATCAGGCCCTTCGGGTAGCCCATCTTCTCCATCACCTGGTCGCAGCCATCGATGCACGCGGCGCAGCCGATGCATTCGTACTGCAGCCCCTGGCGGATGTCGATGCCCGTCGGGCAGACCTGCACGCAGATCTCGCAGTCGACGCAGTGGCCGAGCCCCGCCGCCTTCGGGTCCGTCTTGCGCGAACGCGGGCCGCGCGGCTCGCCGCGCCCCGCGTCGTAGGCGATGACCAGCGTGTCGCGGTCGAACATCACCGACTGGAAGCGCGCGTACGGGCACATGTACTTGCACACCTGCTCGCGCATCCAGCCCGCGTTGCCGTAGGTCGCGAAGCCGTAGAACAGCACCCAGAAGGTCTCCCACGGCCCCAGCGAAAACGGCATCGCGCGGATCAGCTCGCGGATGGGCGTGAAGTAGCCGACGAACGTGATGCCCGTCCACAACCCGATGGCCGCCCAGATCGCATGTTTCGCCGCCTTCCTGCCGAGCTTGCGCGCCGACAGGGGCTCGGCGTCGAGGCGGATGCGCGCGAGGCGGTCGCCCTCGATCCGGCGCTCGACCCACAGGAACATCTCCGTGTAGACGGTCTGCGGGCACGCGTAGCCGCACCAGACGCGGCCTGCGATCGCGGTGAACAGGAACAGCGCGAGCGCCGACAGGATCAGGAGCACCGCGAGATAGATGACGTCCTGCGGCCAGAAGACGAGGCCGAAGATCGCGAACTTGCGCGCACCCAGGTCGAACAGTACCGCCTGGCGGCCGTTCCACGCGAGCCACGGCAGGCCGTAGAACACGATCTGCGTGAGCCACACGAGCGCCCACCGCCAGGTAGCGAACCAGCCATGGACGGCGCGCGGGTAGATCTTGCGCGAGATCTCGTAGAGCGAGACCTCGGCGGGCTCGGCCGGGGGGACGGCGACGATCGGGATGGTCTTGGTGTCCACGGCGGGAGGGCCTCTCGCGCCGCGCGCTCCCCCGCGCACGGCGTCGCGGCGCGCGGGCGCGTTACTTCGCGGCCGCCGGTTGCGACAGGCCCCAGACGTACGCGGCCACGAGGTGGATGCGGGCGTCACCGAGCGTGTCCTTGAACGAAGGCATCGCGAGCATGCCGGCCGTGACGTTCATGTTGCGCCCCTTGGCGATGCCCTCGGCGATGGTCGCCTCGGAACTTCCGTAGAGCCATACGGTGTCGGTGAGGTTGGGCGCGCCGACCGCCTGGTTGCCGGTGCCGTCGGCGCCGTGGCAGGCGGCGCAGTTCTGCGCGAAGAGCGGCTTCCCGATCTGAGCCCGCAGCGGGTCGCTCGGCAGTCCCGAGAGCGAGCGCACGTACGCGACGACGTCGCGGGTGCCCTGCTCGCCGAGCGCGGCGCCCAGCGGCGGCATCACGCCCAGCCGACCGCCGGTGATCGTCTCGACGATCTTCGCCGGGTCGCCACCGTACAGCCAATCCTTGTCGCGCAGATTGGGGAAGCCGCGCGAGCCGCCCGCGTCCGAACCGTGGCACTGAGCGCAATTGTTGAGGAACAGCCGCTCGCCCATCGCGCGCGCCTCGGGGTCGGCCGCGACCTTCTCGACGCTCAGCGCGGCGTACTTGTCGTAGAGCGGCTTCACGCGCGCATCGACATCGCTGCGCTCCTTGTCGTACTGGCCGGTCGACGACCAGTCGAGTACGCCCTTGAAGGTGCCCAGTCCCGGGTAGAGGATCAGGTACACGACCGCGAACACGATCGTGATCCAGAACAGGTTGCTCCACCATTTCGGCAGTGGATTGTTGTACTCGGCGAGGTCGCCGTCCCACACGTGCCCGGTCGTGTCGGGCTTCGCGCCGTCCGTCGGCGGCGCGATGCCCCGGCCGGTGGCGAGCAGCAGCCACGCGCAGAACGCGATCCCGCCGACGGTGAGCGCGATGACCCAGACGTTCCAGAAGCCCGACGTGAAGTCGCTCATGGCCTGCCCCTCGCCGGGCCCGGTTCCGCCACGTCGGCGTCGTCGGGCAGCGCGAACGGCAGGTCCGCCGCGTCGTCGAACGCACGCTTGCGCCGGCCGCTCCAGGCCCACGCCACGATGGCGACGAACGCCGTGGCCGAGACCACGGTCGTCGCGCTGCCGATCACCGCCACGATGTCCATGTCCATCGCTACCTCGCGCTCTTCATCGTGATACCGAGGTTCTGCAGGTACGCGACCATCGCATCCTCCTCGGTCTTGCCGGCGAGCTCGGCGGGCGCCTTCGCGATCTCGTCGTCGGCATAAGGCACGCCGACCACGCGCAGCGCCCGCATCTTCGCGCCGATGTCCGCCGCGTTCGCGGGCGTCGTGGCGAGCCACGGGTAGGCCGGCATGTTCGATTCGGGCACCACGTTGCGCGGGTTCTGCAGGTGCACGCGATGCCAGTCGTCCGAGTAGCGCCCGCCGACGCGGTTCAGGTCGGGGCCGGTGCGCTTGCTGCCCCACAGGAAAGGGTGGTCGTAGACGAACTCGCCGGCGACCGAGTACGGCCCGTAGCGCTCGGTCTCCGCACGGAACGGGCGCACCATCTGCGAATGGCAGTTGTTGCAGCCCTCGCGGATGTAGACGTCGCGCCCGGTGAGCTGCAGCGCCGTGTACGGCTTCAGCCCCTTGACCGGCTCGGTGGTCGATTTCTGGAAGAACAGCGGAACGATCTGCACCAGGCCGCCGAAGCTCACGGCGACCACGGTGAGCACGATCATCCAGCCGACGTTGCGCTCGATCGTCTCGTGATTGAAGGCCATGTCCTGGTCCTCGCTCAGGCGTGCACCGGCGCGGCGACCGGGACCGGCGCCTCGTAGGTCGTCGCGCCGCGCACCGTGCGCCACGTGTTCCAGGCCATCACGAGCATTCCGGAGAGGAACAGCACGCCGCCGGCGAGCCGGATCGCGTAGAACGGGTAGGTCGCCTTGACGCTCTCGACGAACGCGTAGGTCAGCGTGCCGTCGGGGTTGGTCGCGCGCCACATGAGCCCCTGCATCACGCCGGCGATCCACATCGCGGCGATGTAGAGCACCACGCCCAGCGTCGCGATCCAGAAGTGCGCGGTGATGAGCCGTGTCGACCACATCTCGGTCTTCCCGAACATGCGCGGGATCATGTAGTAGACCGCGCCGATCGAGATGAACGCCACCCAGCCCAGCGCGCCCGAGTGCACGTGCCCGATCGTCCAGTCGGTGTAGTGCGAGAGCGCGTTGACGGTCTTGATCGACATCATCGGACCCTCGAACGTGCTCATGCCGTAGAACGACAGCGACACGATCAGGAACTTGAGGATCGGGTCGTCGCGCAGCTTGTGCCACGCTCCGGACAGCGTCATGATCCCGTTGATCATCCCGCCCCACGACGGCGCCAGCAGGATCAGCGAGAAGATCATGCCGAGCGACTGCGTCCAATCGGGCAGCGCCGTGTAGTGCAGGTGGTGCGGCCCCGCCCACATGTAGGTGAAGATCAGCGCCCAGAAGTGCACGACCGAGAGCCGGTAGCTGTAGATGGGCCGCCCGGCCTGCTTCGGCACGAAGTAGTACATGATCCCGAGGAAGCCCGCGGTGAGGAAGAAGCCGACCGCATTGTGGCCGTACCACCACTGGACCATCGCGTCCTGGACGCCCGGGTAGATCGAGTACGACTTGGTGAGCGAGACCGGGATCTCGAGATTGTTGACGATGTGCAGCAGGGCGATGGTCAGGATGTACGCACCGTAGAACCAGTTGGCGACGTAGATGTGCGGCGTGCGGCGCTGGGCGATCGTGCCGAAGAACACGACCGCATAGGCGACCCACACCGCCGTGATCAGGAGGTCGATCGGCCACTCGAGCTCCGCGTACTCCTTCGACGACGTCATGCCCATCGGCAGCGTGATCGCGGCGAGCACGATCACCGCGGTCCAGCCCCAGAACGTGAACGCTGCGAGCGTGTCGGAGAACAACCGCACCTGGCAGGTGCGCTGCACGACGTAGTACGAGGTCGCGAACAGCGCCGAGCCCCCGAACGCGAAGATCACCGCGTTGGTGTGCAGCGGGCGGAGCCGGCCGTACGACAGCCACGGAATGCCGAACGTGAGGTCGGGCCAGAGCAGCTGGGCGGCGATGATCACGCCGACCAGCATCCCGACGATGCCCCAGACGACCGTCATGATCGCGAACTGGCGCACCACCTTGTAGTTGAATGTCGCTGCGTTCGCCATCAACCCCCCTGTGGGCGGCACGGCCGGTCGCGGCAGGCAACATCCCTCTCCGCCGCGCCCAGGGTGCGATGCATCATGTTAAGGGCCGGTCCCCGCCGCAGGGTTGACCGTTGTCAACGTCGCGTCGCCCGCGGGTATCGCCTCGTCGGAACGTGGCTGGTCGTCGTCGGCGAGGATCCGGTGGGCCGGCCCGTCCAGGTCGTCGAACTGGCCACTGCGCACGCTCCACGCGAACGCCGCGCCGATGAGCGCGACCAGCACGAGCGACAGCGGGATCAGGAGCAGCAGGATGTCCATCGTCAGGAGCCCACGGCGGCGAGGCTCGCCTTCGCCGGCATCGACGCGGGCGTCGCGAGGACCGGCTCGCGCGCGACGCGCGCCAGGCGCGTCGCGTTGACGACGACGACGAGCGAGGACAGCGACATGCCAACGGCGGCGACGAGGGGCGTCACGTAGCCGAACGCGGCGGCCGGGATGGCCACCGCGTTGTAGAGCGTCGCCCATGCGAGGTTTTGCCGCACGACCGCGAGTGTACGACGCGCGTGCACGATCGCGTCGGCGATCCGCTCGAGCCCGCCGGCGGCGATCACGACGTCGGACGTCCATTGCGCGATCGGCGTGGCGCCGGCGAGCGTCACCGACACCTGCGCCTGCGCGAGCGCCGGCGCGTCGTTGATGCCGTCGCCGACCATCGCGACGACCGCGCCGTTGCGCTGCAGCGCGGCGATCGCGTCGCGCTTGGCCTCCGGGGCGAGATCGCCGCGCGCGCTCGCGATGCCGGCCGCCTGCGCGAACGCGACCGCCGTGTCGTCCCGGTCCCCCGACAGCACCTGCGTAGCGACGCCGAGCGCGTGCAGCCGCGCGATCGCGCGCTCCGCCCCCGCCGCGAGCTCGTCGCCGAGCGCAAACGCGGCGACCCACCCGTGCGCATCGCCCAGCATGACGACGCTGGCGCGGCGGCCCTCATCGCGTGCGAAGCGGTCGATCGCACCGGGCGGCGTGCCCGAGAGCGCGGCGACGAACTCGCGCCGGCCGATCCGGTAGCGGCATCCGTCGACGATGCCCTCGACACCCTGCCCCGGCGTCTGCACGAGCGCTTCGGCGGCGACCGGTGCTCCCGGGTGCGCGACGAGGAACGCACGCGCGATCGGATGCTCGGAGCGCGCTTCGAGCGCGGCGGCGATCGCGAGCGCGCGCTCCGCCGCGACGTCGCGACCGGGCCTGGTGGCGGACAAGCGCACGGTGCCGCGCGTCAGCGTGCCGGTCTTGTCGAACGCGACGTGCGTCACGCGCGCGAGCACCTCGAGCGCGTCGGGCCGCGGGAACAGCACGCCGTGCCGTCCGAGCGCTCCCGCCGCAGCGGCGAGCGCCGCAGGCGTCGCGAGTGACAGCGCGCACGGGCACGAGACGACGAGCAGCGCGAAGGTCACCGGAAGCACGCGCGACGGGTCGATGGCGAGCCAGGCGAGCGCCGTAGCGGCCGCGAGCGTCACCAGCGTCGCGACGAACACGCCGGCGGCGCGATCGGCGACGCGCGCGAGGCGCGGCCGCGCCGCCGCCGCGCGCTCGACCATGCGCTGCACCGCCGCCAGCGCCGTGGCGGCGCCCGCGGCGGTCACGCGCACGACGATCGCGCGATCGCGCGTGATCGACCCGGCAAGCACGCCCGCGCCGACGCCGAGGAGTTTCGGCCAGCTTTCGCCGGTGAGGAGCGCCTCCTCGACGAGCGCGCTGCCCTCGACGATGGTGCCGTCTGCAGGGATCGTGGCGCCCGCCCGGACCAGCACCGTGTCGCCGGCGGCCAGCGATGCCGCGTCGACGCTTGCCGTGCGGCCGTCCGGCCAGGCGTCGTAGCGCTCGGCGAGCGCGGGCAGCGCGCGCGCCGCGCGCTCGACCGCGTCGCCCGCGCGCTGGCGCGCCGCGAGCTCGACGTAGCGCGCCGCCAGCAGCAGCGCGACGAACATCGTGATCGAGTCGTAGTAGACCGGCCCGCCCGCGCGAAGCGTCGACCACGCACTGGCGCAAAGCGCCGCCGCAAGCCCGAGCGCGACCGGCACGTCCATGCCGAGGCGACGCCGACCCAGGTCGCGCAGCGCGCCCGCGAAGATCGGCCACGCGGAGAACAGCACGACCGGCAGGGTCATCACCAGGCTCGCCCAGTCGAGCAGGCGCTGGTGCTCCGGTGCGACGCCGTCGTCGGACAGGTAGCCGGGGACCGCCAGCATCATCACCTGCATCATCGCGAGCCACGCGATGCCGGTGCGCACGAGGAGCGTACGCCGCTCGGTGCGCGCGAGCGCCTCGCGCCGCGCCGGATCGTACGGATGCGCACGATAGCCGATCGCCCCCACCGCGCCGATAAGCGCGTCGAGCGTCGACGTCCCGTCGCGCCAGGCTACCTCCGCGCGGCGCGTCGCGTAGTTGACCGCCGCATGCGTGACGCCCGGCTGTCGCGCGAGCCAGCTCTCGACGAGCCATGCGCACGCTCCGCAGGTGAGCCCGTCGAGGAGCAGCGAGGCTTCGCGCACGCCGCCGGGAAGCTCGCGGACCGATGCGGCGGCCGCGGCGTTCCACGTCACGGCCGGCGCGTCGCCGTCGCGAGGCGCGAGCGGCGCGGCGAGCCGCGTGGCGTAATAGCGTTCGAGGCCGGCGCCGACGATCGTCGTCGCGACGGCGCGACACCCGGCGCAACAGAAACGGCGTTGCGTTCCTGCGACGGTGGCGCGCCACGCCGATCGCGGCGGCACCGCGGCGCCGCAATGCCAGCACCCGTCAGCGATGGGCGCGTGCGGCGCGCACGCAAGCGGCGCGCCGGACGTGTCGAGGGCGTCGGCGGGCGTCCGCATGGCGCATTGTCGGTCAACGCGGCACGTCGAGGCAACGCCCGCCTGCGGCCCGGCTGCAGGGCGCAGTTGACCTGCGTCAACGCGTGGGTGCATCGTGACGCCTTAGGCTCGTCACGTCCCCTACCGGAGTTCTCCATGTACAAGCACCTGCTCGTCGCCACCGACGGATCGAAGCTCTCTGGCAAGGCGGTCACGCACGCGATCGCGCTCGCGAAGCCGCTCGGCGCGAAGCTCACGGCGTTCTACGCGGCGCCCGAGATGCCGATGCCGGTGTATGCCGAGGGCGTCGTCTTCCAGCCGCTGTCGAAGAAGGAATACACGGCGTCGATGGCGAAGGAAGCGAGCAAGGTGCTCGACGCGGTCGTCGCGAAGGCGAAAGCCGCGGGCGTGTCGTGCGCGGCCGCGCACGCGATCGCACCGTCGCCGTGGGAAGCGATCCTCGCTGCCGCCAAGAAGTCCGGGTGCGACGCGATCGTGATGGCCTCGCACGGCCGCCGCGGCGTCTCCGCGCTGCTGCTGGGCTCCGAGACGCAGAAGGTCCTGACGCACGGCAAGACGCCGGTCATCGTCGTTCGCTGAAAAGAGCGCCCTCGCGCGGCGGGCCGCCGCGCCGCGGTTCCGCGCAGCGCGCGGAAAATGCGCTAAAATCAAGGCTTTGCATCCAAAGCCCGGACGATGCGCGTCTCGAAGTTCTACCTGAACACGCTCAAGGAAGCCCCCGCCGAAGCCGACGTCACGAGCCAGAAGCTCATGCTGCGCGCCGGGATGATCAAGAAGGTCTCCTCGGGCATCTACAGCTGGCTCCCGCTCGGCCTCATCACGCTGCGCAAGACCGAGCAGATCGTGCGCGAGGAGATGAACCGCGCCGGCGCGCTCGAGTGCTACCTGCCGCACGTCATTCCCGCCGAGCTGTGGCAGGAGACCGGCCGCTGGGACAAGTTCGGGCCCCAGCTCCTCAAGATGAAGGACCGCCACGAGCGGGACTTCCTGTTCGGCCCCACGCACGAGGAGCCGGTCACCGACGTGATCCGAAAGGACGTGCGGAGCTACCGCCAGCTCCCCGTCAACCTCTACCAGATCCAGGTCAAGTTCCGCGACGAGATCCGCCCGCGCTTCGGCGTGATGCGCGGGCGCGAGTTCCTGATGAAGGATGCCTACTCGTTCGACGTCGACCGTGACGCGCTGATGCGAAGCTACCGCGCAATGTACGACGCGTACGAGCGCATCTTCACGCGCCTCGGCCTCACGTTCCGCGCCGTCGAGGCGGATACCGGAGCGATCGGCGGCTTCGCGTCGCACGAGTTCCAGGTGCTCGCCGAGGCGGGTGAGGACGCCATCGCGTGGTGCCCGCAGTCCGACTACGCGGCCAACGTCGAGCAGGCCGAGGCGCTCGCGCCGGCCACCCTGCGCCCCGCGCCCGCCGAGCCGATGCGCAGGGTCGCGACCCCTACGCAGAGCACCTGCGAGGACGTGACCGCGCTGCTGAACCTCCCGCTGACGCGCAGCGTCAAGTGCCTGATGGTGGTGGCCGACGATCGGGTCCGGATGCTGCTCGTCCGTGGCGACCACATGGGCAACGAGGTCAAGATCGGCAAGGTGGCCGGTCTCGCCGGCTGGCGCTGGGCGAACGATGCCGAGATCGTCGCGGCGACCGGCTGCAAGCCCGGCTTCCTGGGTCCGGTCGGCCTGCCCGCCGACGTGCCGC
Organism: Casimicrobiaceae bacterium; assembly: GCA_035539315.1. Lineage (GTDB taxonomy): Bacteria > Pseudomonadota > Gammaproteobacteria > Burkholderiales > Casimicrobiaceae > VBCG01. Next base: position 9,945 of record DATLIR010000135.1, on the reverse strand, counting down.
TGATCGTCGATCGCACCGTGGCGGCGATGGCCGACTTCGTCTGCGGCGCGAACGAGGCGGGATTCCATCTCGCCGGCGTCAACTTCGGGCGGGACTGCCGCGAGCCGGACCTCGTGGCCGACCTGCGCAGCGTGGTGGCCGGCGACCCCTCGCCGGATGGCAAGGGAACCCTCGAGATCCTCCGCGGCATCGAGGTGGGTCACGTGTTCGCCCTGGGGACCCGCTACTCGCAGGACATGGGCGCCACCTACCTCGACGCGCAGGGCCAGTCGCACCTGATCGAGATGGGCTGCTACGGGATCGGCGTGACCCGGGTCGTGGCCGCGGCCATCGAGCAGAACCATGATGGCCGCGGGATCGTCTGGCCCGCCGCGATGGCCCCGTTCGCCGTCGCGATCGCCCCGATCGGCTACGAACGCAGCGACGCCGTCCGGGAACTTGCCGACCGCCTGCATGACCAATGGGCGGCGGACGGCATCGAGGTGCTCCTCGACGACCGGGGCGAGCGCCCTGGCGTGATGTTTGCTGATCTCGAGCTCCTCGGCATCCCGCTGCGCGTCACCGTGGGCGACCGGGGGCTGAAGGACGGCAAGGTCGAGCTCCAGGGCCGCCGCGAGACGGCGCCCACCGCCGTCGACATCGCCGACATCACCCGCCATCTTCGCGAACGATTGGGTCACTGACGTGCCACGAACGCTGCGCTTCCTGGTCGCCACCGGCGTGCTCGCCGCGGCGGCGCTCGCCCCGCGCGCGGCGCTGGCCGGCGCGCAGACCGAGGAAGCGCTCGCGCAGTCGGTGGTGACGGTCCTGTCACGCGCGATCTCCGACCGGCCGGCGCCCGCCGACTGGGAGCAGCGCGTCGACGCGCACGCCTGGATCGAGGCGATGTCGCGGCGCCTTGCGCCGCGCATGCCCGACGAGGCCGAGCGACGCGAGCTGTTGCGCTCCGTCCACTACGAATCCGTGCGCGCGGGACTCGACCCGCAACTCGTGCTCGCCGTGATCCACCACGAGAGCGGCTTCAAGAAGTACGCCGTGTCGATCGCGGATGCGCGCGGCTACATGCAGGTGATGCCGTTCTGGACGCGCGTCATCGGCGCGCCCGAGCACAACCTCTTCCACCTGCGCACCAACCTGCGCTACGGCTGCGTGATCCTGCGCCACTACCTCGACCGCGAGGCCGGCGACCTGTATCGCGCGCTCGGTCGCTACAACGGCAGCCTCGGCCGCCCCGAATACCCGACGGCGGTCCTCGCGGCGATGCAGCGCTACTCGCCGTCGGCGGCGCCTCCCGCGCTCGGCGCGACGGTCGCCCTGCCCGCGCTGCGGTGAGCGACGCCCCCGGGGGCCGGTCCGGCCCTCGCATCGGCCGCTTCGCCCCCTCGCCGACCGGCCCGCTGCATTTCGGCTCGCTCGTCGCCGCGCTCGCGAGCGTGTGCGACGCGCGCGCGCACGGCGGTCGCTGGCTGGTGCGCATCGACGACGTCGACGAGCCGCGCGCCGTGCCCGGCGTGGAGCGCGACATCGTCGCGACGCTCGCGCGTTACGGCTTCGTCCACGACGGCGCGATCGTGCGCCAGTCCGAGCGCGCGACGCACTACGACGCCGCGCTCCACGCGCTCGACGCCCGCGGGCTGACCTACGCGTGCGCGTGCACGCGCCGTGATCTCGACGCTGCCCCGCTCTCGTCCGCCGGCGAGCGCGTGTACCCGGGCACCTGCCGCGACGGCATCCCGCGCGAGCGCGCGCGCCACGCGCAACGGTCGTTGCGCGTGCGCGTCGGCGCCGCGACGATCGACTTCGTCGACCGGCTGCAGGGCGCGCAACGCCAGGACCTCGCACGCGAAGTCGGCGATTTCGTCGTGCGGCGCGCCGACGGGCTCGCCGCCTACCAGCTCGCCGTCGTCGTCGACGACGCGGAGCAGCGCGTGACGCACGTCGTGCGCGGCGCGGACCTCCTCGCCTCGACGCAGCGCCAGATCCACCTGCAGCGCGCACTGGGGGTGCCAACGCCGTCCTACCTGCACGTGCCGGTGGCGATCGACGCCTCGGGCGAGAAGCTCTCCAAGCAGACGCACGCGCGCGCGCTGGCCGACGACCCGCTGCCTGCCCTGTGTGCGGCGTGGAGCTTCCTCGAGCAACCGGCGTTCGAGCCGACGACGCTCGCGGGGTTCTGGACGCATGCCCTGCGCGCCTGGACCCCGTCGCGGCTGCCGCCGGTGAGGATGCTGCCGGCCCCCCGCTTCGCCTACGCCGTATAATTTGGCTTCGCTGCGCTCCAGGCGGTGGGCGTCGCGAGGCGCCGTCGGCGCCCGGACCTGCCTTGCCACGTTGGATGAGTGGTTCACCCATGCCGCGCGACCTTCCTGCCGCGCGTTTGCCGGACCTCCCGCATGACTACGCTCGTTGCCGTGCGCAAGCACGATGAAATCGCCATCGCCGCCGATTCGCTCACCACGTTCGGCGACCTCAAGCTCGCCGCGTCGTTCGACAAGAGTCCCGAGAAGATCGTCCGTTACCGCGACAACTACCTCGGCCTGTGCGGATCGGCCGCGCACCAGCTCGTGTTCGAGAGCCTGCTCGCGAACCGCGAGGACTTCGACTTCTCCGGGCGCGTCGCCATCTTCGACACGCTGCGCAAGCTCCACCCGGTGCTCAAGGACCAGCACTTCCTCAACCCGAAGGAGGAGGAGGACGATCCCTACGAGTCGACGCAGATCACCGCGCTGATCGCCAACGAGCACGGCATCTTCGGCGTCTACTCGATGCGTGAGGTGTTCGAGTACACGCAGTTCTGGGCGGTCGGCTCGGGGCGCGAGTTCGCCCTCGGCGCGATGAACGCGATGTACGGGAAGCTCAAGACCGCCGAGGCGGTCGCGCGCATTGGCATCGAGGCCGGCTGCACGTTCGACAAGAACTCGGCGCTGCCGATGTCGCTCTACACGCTGAAGGTGCGAGGCTGATGGCGGACGACGCCCTCGTCCCGTTCGTCTTCGAAGGCGCCGCGGTGCGCGGCGCGTGCGTGCGGATGGACCGCGCGGCGCACGACGCGCTCGCGGCGCACGACTATCCGGCGCCGCTCGCTCGCGTGCTCGCCGAGCTGATGGCGGCCGCCGCGCTCCTGGCCGCGAGCCTCAAGTTCCGCGGATCGCTGATCGTGCAGCTCGCCGGACCCGGTCCGGTGCGGCTCGCCGTCGTCGAATGCGACCACCTGCTCGCGCTCCGCGCGACCGCGCAATGGGACGGCGGCGCGCTCGCGGCGATGGCCGCCGACGCCACGCTCGCCGAGCTCGCCGGCGGCGGGCTCGAGGCACGGTTGGCGATCACGCTCGATCCCGAGGAAGGTCCGCTCTACCAGGGCATCGTCGCGCTCGAGGCGGGATCGGTCGCGAGCCTGCTCGAGCATTACCTCGCCTCGTCGGAGCAGCTCGCGAGCCGGCTCGCGCTCGCCTGCATCGACGGCCGCGTCGGCGGCCTGATCGTGCAGCGCCTCCCCGGCGCCGGCGACGACGATGCCGCGCCATGGGAGGAAGCGGCGAGCGTGCTCGGTGCGCTCGACGCGGCGAGCCTCGTCGCCGACGCCGATCCGACCGACGTGTTGCGGCGCGCCTTTGCCGGGCGCGATCTGCGCGTGTTCAAGGCGCGTACCCCGCGCTTCGCCTGCCGCTGCTCGCCGGCGCGCGTCGCCCAGGCGCTGCGCATCGCCGGGCGCGACGAGATCGAGGCGGCGCTCGCCGAGGCGGGGAAAGTCGAGGTGACCTGCGAGTACTGCGGCCGGCGCTACACGTTCACGCCGGCGCAGGCACGCGCGCTGTTCGATGCCGCGGCGCCGGCGACCGGTTCGGCCTGACGCAGTCGCCACGCCGCCATCGGGTGCCCGACCGTGAGCCTCTACCCTTCCCGTCCCTTCGAGCCCGACGTGCGCACGGCCGGCGCGCGACTCATGCACGACACCGCGTTCGCGACGCCGGTCACGCCCGCGTCGCCCGAGCCGACGCTGTCGCACGCGCCGCTCCTGCTGCAGTCGTTGCGCGAGCCGTGCTGGACGCGCGCGTACGCCGATCCCCGCGCCTCGTGAGCCGCGCAGGCGCCCCGCCCGCCCCCGGGCGCGTCCGTCTCGACCGCTGGCTGTGGGCCGCGCGTTTCTACAAGACGCGGGCACTCGCCTGCGACGCGATCGAGACCGGCGCGGTGCGCGTCGCCGGCGAGCGCGCGAAGCCGGCGCGCGCGCTCAAGGCGGGCGATCGCGTGCTGGTGCGCAAGGGTCCGGTCACCTGGGACGTCGTCGTCACCGGCCTCGCCGAGCGGCGCGGTCCGGCGCGCGACGCGGCGCTGCTCTACGCGGAGGACGAGGCGTCGATCGCTGCGCGCCGCGAGACGCTCGCGCGCCTGCGCGCCGAGGCGCCGCCACGCTTTCCCGGACGCCCGACCAAGCGCGACCGCCGCGCGCTCGACGACTTCCTGGACGAGCCCTAGCCGCCCGCCTCAGCGTTCGGACGACGGATCGCGGGAGGCGTCGGCTGGCGCGTCGGGCGCGTCCGCGTCGTGCGACGGCGGCCGCGGGAGGAGCCGCATGACGATCAGGAGCGCGATGCCGGCGATCCCGACGCCGGAGACGACGCGCATGTCGCCGCCGAACGCCACGATCGGAGCGATCGCCAGGGCCCCGCCCAGCAGGGCGATGCCGGCGATGCCGAGCGCGCGGCGGATCGCGGCGAGGCTCACGCCCGCAGCGTCAGCACAAGCGCATCGCGGCGAGGTCGAGCAGGAGCTCGGGCTGGCGCCAGCCCTGCCACAGCAGCCATGCGATCACCCCCGCGGCGAGGAGGCCGATGAGGTGCAGCGCCACGCGCGCGTAGCGCCGGGTGGCGTGCGGAGGGAAGGCGGCGGGCGGTTCCACGCCCCGATGTTACGCCGGGGCGCGGCATCGTTCCGGCCTATGCGCGCTGCGGCTCCGCCGGCTGCACCACGCCCACCAGCGCGACCGGCGACACGGGCAGCACGCCCAGCTCGCGGATGCTGGCCATCACCGAGTTGAAATCGACCGCCGTGCGCACGTCGGGGATCGGCTTGGCGAGCAGGTTGACGGCGCGTCCGCTCACCAGGAGCGGCATCGTCGGCGGCAGCGCCTGCCGCAAGCTGCGGATTTCCTGGCCCGCGATCTTGCCCGAGATGCCCCGGTCGAACAGCAGCACGACGCCGGCGACCTTGTACGCGGTCGCGGCGCCGGCGATTTCCTGGCCGGGGACGCCCGCGCCCAGCGTCAGGCAGTTGACCCCGTCGGTGAAGAGCAAAAGCTCGAGGATCGCGAGCCCGAGCTGATTCGGATCGTTGGGCGGCGTGGCGAGGAGCACGAGCTTCGCGTCCCGCGTCGGACGCACCAGCCGCGTCACGTCGCGCAGCAGACGCTGCGCAAGGTCGGCGAAGCGCAGCTCCTGGAAATTCTGCATCTCGCCGCGCACGACGCGCTCGTGTACCGCCTCGTTCAGCGGGATCAGCGTCGCCTCGAGGAAACGGCGCAGGCCCTGGCCGACGAGGAGCTTCGACAGGTGGTTCTGCATCTCGCCGACGCGGTGCTGAGTGAGCAGCCGCACGGCGGTCTCGATCTCGGCCGGCAGCGGCGCGGGCTCGTCGACCGCGAGCCCCAGCATCGAGCTGAGCGCGGTGTCGGAGAGCGGCACCACCGCCCCTGCGCGCCAGCCCTCGGAAAGCAGCTGCTTGATGAGCTTGAGCCGCGCCACCTGGTCGGGCGGGTAGACGCGATCGCCGAAGCTGTCGCGCAGCGGCATCGGGAAGCCGTAGCGTCGCTGCCACATGTAGAGCTGCTCGCGCCGCAGGCCGGTGGTGCGGACCACCTCGCGGATGTGCAGAGCGCCGCGGAGGTCGGCGGCCGGCGCGGGAGTGTCGAGCGCTGCCAGCCGGGGTTCGGTGCGGCGGCTCGGTGCCTTGATCAAGATGCCCATGGTCGTCGTTCCTGTCCCAATCGCGTCAGCGTTACCGATCAGCCTGTAGGGCACAACCTACCATGATTGCGAAGGGCCGATCCGGCCTGTCCGGCGGGCGTCCCAAGGGCGCCGATCGCCTGCAGGCTTGAACAGCACAATGCGTGCCACGGGCAGGGGCTTCCTTGCCGCGGGCATCACCTTTGCGGGAAGATGCCCCGACCACCTGCCCGGAGCACTCCCGGCGGTCTGGCGGCCCGCCTGCGGAGGCGTCCCTCCCGCGCGCCTTCCTGCCGCAGGAACCCGTCATGTTCGGATTCGGCAAGACCGCGAAGGACCCGCTGGCCGACGCCAAGTCGGCCGAGCGCTGGTTCGCGTCGCAGCCGGCGGGCGATCCGCTGGCGATCCATGCCGAGCTCATGGGCGCGCTCGGCGCCATCGCCGAGCGCGGGCGCGAGCGCTCGCCCACATCGCTGGAGGCGGTGTTCCGCGCCGATGCGCTCGCTCAGCCGGTCCGCGAGGCGCTGACCGCCCAGTACATCGAGCACTCATCGCGCAGCTCGCGCATCGAGCATCAGCTCTGGTCGGCGATGTTCGACCTGTCGCAGGCGTTCCTGCAGGCGTACACGGCGTTCTCGCACGACATCTCCGACCACGCGCAGAGCAACAAGTGGCAGGCGCTGCTGCCGACGCTGATCGCGCGCCAGATCGTGCACCTGGGACTCGAGGCGAAGATCCGCCTCTACCGCTACGAGCAGTGGATCCCGGCCAAGTGGGCCGAGCTGCACGGGCTCTTCACGCTCGCCTGCAGCCGCAAGCTCGAGCGCCAGCCGGTCGAGCACGAGAGCGGTCGCGCCGCGACGATCGAGCACGCCTACCTGGCCGTGCTGGTCCTGCAGCTCATGAATGCCGGCAACCTCACCGCGCGCCACCTCGAATGGGTCGCCAACGAGCTCGACGAGTGGTGCGCGCCGCTGCGGCTCACGCTCGAGGCGTCGTCGGTGTCGTCGTTCTACGTCGACCTCGGCAGCCGCGAGGGCCTGAAGCGCCGCTCGCCGGCGCCGCTCGAGGGCCGCGTGCTGTTCCTCGACACGCGGCCGCTGCACGCGCTCCTGATGCAGAACGTGGTCGTGATCGAGCAGAAGATCCGCCACCAGCCGCTCTCGGACCGGACGCCGCGGCGCAGCGACCAGCTCGGCCTGCTCGCGAAGCTCGCCTCGCAGGTCGACCCGGAGTTCCGCCCGTTCGCGCGCCGTGGCGAGCGCACCGCCGCGGTCGGGATCGTCGATGCCATCGTCGGCTTCGCGAAGATCTCGGGCTACCTGCACGAGGAGGAGCGCGACCCGCTGCCGCGCTTCGAGTCGGGCAAGAGCTACGGCGGCACGATGGAGCTCGCCGTCTTCGGCCATGCGCGCAACGAGGAGGATCGGCGCCGCGAGCAGGCGCGCCGGCGCTTCGCGTCGTGGGGCGCGGCCGGTGGCCCGTGGGAAGTGAAGGACATCTCGCAGACCGGCTTCCGGCTGGTCGCGCCGATGAGCGCGGCGTCGGTGGTCACGCTCAACACGCTGGCGGCGATCCGTGCGCACGGGCACGCGTTCTGGACGCTCGGCATCGTGCGGCGCATGAAGCGCCTCACCGCCGACCGCGCCGAGATCGGCCTGCAGGTCATCGCCAACACGCTGGTCGGCGTCGAGCTGGTCGAGCAGAAGAAGGGCGGCGCCGACGCGAACTACTCGGTCGAAGGCGAGCACAGCACGCTCGACGGGCGCGTGTTCGCGGGACTGTTCCTCGCGCTGCGCAAGCGCGAGGGCGACAACGCCGTGCAGTCGCTGATCGTCCCCGCGATCGAGTACCAGCCGGCGCGGCGCTTCCGGCTCAACACGTCGCGCTCGACCGTCCCGATCCGCTTCGGGCGCCTGATCGAGCAGCAGCCCGACTGGGTGTGGGCGGCGGTCGAGCCGCTCGACCTCGGCAACGGCGACGTGCGCGCGGCGACGACGATCTCGCCCGGCATGGGACGCGAGTAGGGACTGTCAGCGCCAACGGGCCCCGGACGCGACCGCCCGCCGTGCGGAGTATCCTTCGCGCCTGTGATCGACCGCTACGCCGAGATCCGCGGCGCGTTCCGCTGGAACGTGCCGGCGTCGTTCAACATCGCGCACGCCTGCTGCGCGCGCTGGGCCGCCGATCGCGCCCGCTTCGCGCTCTACTGGGAGGACGAGTCCGGCGCCACGGCCGCGTACACGTTCTGGGATCTGGAGCAGCGCGCGCGCCGCCTCGCCAACGCGCTCGCCGCGCTGGGTGTCGGCCGCGGCGACCGCGTCGCGCTGATGCTGCCGCAGCGCCCCGAGACGGTGATCGCGCACATGGCGGTGTACCGGATGGGAGCGCTCGCGGTGCCGCTGTCGTTCCTGTTCGGCCCCGACGCGCTCGAGTACCGCCTCGTGCACAGCGCCGCCAAGGTGGCGATCGTCGATCCGCAATCGCTCCCCAACCTGGCGCCGGTACGCGACCGCTGCCCCGGCGTCGAGCACGTCATCGGCGTCGCCGGCGCACGCGAGGCCGGCGTGCTCGTGTGGGACGATCTCATCGCCCGCGGTTCGCCGCACCACCAGGCGGTCGCCACCAAGCCGACCGACGCGGCGCTGGTCATCTACACGAGCGGCACGACCGGCCCGCCGAAGGCCGCGCTGATGCCGCAGTCGTGCCTGATCGGCAACCTGCCCGGGTTCACCTGCTCGCACGACGGCTATCCGCGCGAGGGCGACCTCTTCTGGTCGCCGGCCGACTGGGCGTGGACCGGCGGGCTCATGGACGCGCTGCTGCCGACGCTCTACCACGGGCAGCCGATCGTCGGCTACCGCGGCCGGTTCGATCCCGAGCGCGCGCTCGCGCTGATCGAGAAGTACCAGGTGCGCAACGCGTTCCTGTTCCCCACCGCGCTCAAGATGATGATGAAGGCGTGCCCGCACCCGCGCGAGCGCTTCGACGTCAACCTGCGCTCGATCATGAGCGCCGGCGAATCGGTCGGCTCGACCGTGTTCGACTGGACGCGCGACGCGCTCGGCGTCACGATCAACGAGATGTTCGGGCAGACGGAGATGAACTACATCGTCGGCAACTCGCACGAGCTGTGGCCGGCGAAGCCGGGCTCGATGGGGCGTCCCTACCCGGGCCACCGCGTCGCGGTGATCGACGACGACGGCAACGAGCTGCCGCCCGGCGAGGCCGGCGAGGTCGCGGTGCACCGCATCGCGCCCGACGGCACGCCCGACCCGGTGTTCTTCATCGAGTACGCGGGCAACCGCGAGGGGACGCGCGCCAAGTTCACCGGCGACTGGTGCCGCACCGGCGACGTGGCCGAGCGCGATGCGGACGGCGACCTCTGGTACCGCGGCCGTTCCGACGACATGTTCAAGGCGGCAGGCTACCGCATCGGACCCTCGGAGATCGAGAATTGCCTGGTCCGTCACGCCGCGGTCGCCAACGCCGCGGTGGTCCCCTCGCCCGACGAGGAACGCGGCAACGTCGTCAAGGCCTACATCGTGCTCGCCGCGGGGCACGCGCCGTCCGCCGAGCTCGAGGACGACATCCGCCGGCACGTGCGCGGCCAGCTCGCGCCCTACGAGTACCCGCGCGAGATCGAGTTCATCGACGCGCTGCCGATGACGACAACGGGCAAGGTGCAGCGCAAGGTGCTGCGCGAGCGCGAGGCGGCGAGAAAGGCCGACAAAGGCTGAGGACAGAGGAGAAAGGACATCGAGGTGTCGACACGCCGCGCCGTGGCGACACCCCTTTGTCCTTTCTCCTTTGTCCTATCTCCTTCGTCCTACCCCCTTTCTCCCGCCGTCGCCGTCAGTCCGCGCATCCGCTCGAGGAACGCGCGATGCGTGACCACCCACACGACCGCCGGCACCACGGTCGGAAGGATCAGCGTGCCGAACTGGTAGGCGAACGCGATCGCCTCGCGCGACGCCGCCGAGAAGCCCGCCTGCGACGCGAC
>DATLIR010000134.1:0-7416 GCA_035539315.1 Casimicrobiaceae bacterium | reverse complement strand
ATGCGCGGCGTCGCACGCTTCCAGCGCTTCGACTTCGACGCGGCGGAGCGCGACATCCGGCGCGCGCTGGCGCTTCGCCCCGGCGTCGAGGCGGCGCGGCAGAACCTGTCGCTCGTCATCGACGGCCGGCTGCAAGCCGAGCGGGAGGAGGTGCTGTGCCGGGAAGTCCTTCCGCGCTACGCCGCGCTGACGGTCGATCCTCCGCGCGCACCTCTCGATGGCGTCGAGCGGGGGTCGCGCGTGTTCGTGATCGATGCATGCGAGGCTGGCAGCACCCTGGCCGAAGTGCTTGAGGCCAACGCGCGTGACCGTGGCGCGACCGTCACGAGGATCCACGTGGCGGCGGGACGCGTGATCGAAGGCGAGGCTGCCGATGCGCTGGCGGCCACCGGCGAGCGCGACGCGATCGCTTGCGCGGGGTGCGCGCGCCCGTTGGGCGATTGGACGCTGGCGGCAGGGGCGGCGGTGACGGCGCTGGTCGCGGACGACGTGCGTCTCGTGACGTTCCTCGAGCGGCTGCGCGAGCTGTCCGGACAAGGACGCCGGCGGGTGCGCCTCGCGTGCTCAAGCGCGGCGCCGCGCCTGCCACCGTCGTTGCCTCACGTCGCGAGCGGGTCGTGGTGAACGGCGCAGCGGGCGGTCGCCCCGGCGACGCGCCCGTACGCACGATCGCCTATTACCTGCCGCAGTTCCACCGTATTCCCGAGAACGACCGCTGGTGGGGCGAAGGCTTCACCGAGTGGACCAACGTGCGGCGCGCGCGACCGCTGTTCCCGGGCCACCAGCAGCCCAAGGTGCCGGGTGCGCTCGGCTACTACGACCTCACCGGGCCCGGCGTCGCGGAAGCGCAGGCCGAGCTGGCTCGCGCGCACGGCGTCGACGGTTTCTGCTACTACTTCTACTGGTTCGACGGGCACCGGCTGCTCGAGCGCCCGCTCGAGGCGATGCTCGCGCGCGGCACGCCGGACTTCCCGTTCTGCGTGTGCTGGGCGAACGAGAACTGGACGCGCCGCTGGGACGGCCGGGACCAGGAGATCCTGATCGCGCAACGGCACGGCCCCGACGACAGCGAGCGCCTCTTCGGCGAATTCCTGCGCCTGTTCGACGATCCGCGCTACATCCGCGTCGACGGCCGCCCGCTGCTCCTCGTCTACAAGACGGCGCTGATCCCCGACCTCGACGCGCTGGTCATCCGCTGGCGCCAGCTCGCGCGCGCGTCGGGGCTTCCGGGAATCTATCTCGCGGGCTGTGAGACGGGCGATGGCGACCGGTCGATCGAGGCCGGCTTCGACGCGACCGTGGAGTTTCCGCCGCACCGCCACCACGCGGTGATGCTGAACGCGCAGATCGCGGGGCTCGAGCCCGGCTTCAGCGGGCTCCTGACCAGCTATCCGGCGCAGGTGATGCAGTCGCTCACGCGCTACATCGACGGCGCCAAGCGCCTGCGTTGCGTCTTCCCGTCGTGGGACAACACGCCGCGGCAGGTCGACCGGGGCACGGTGTTCGTCGGCGCGAGCCCCGAGCTCTTCGGCTACTGGGTCGAGTCGATGGTGCGCGACACGCGGCGCCGCCTCGCCGGCGACGAGCGCCTGCTGTTCGTCAACGCGTGGAACGAATGGGCCGAAGGCTGCTACCTCGAGCCCGACACACGATACGGCACGCAATACCTGGAGGCGCTGCGCGACGGACTCGCGAACGGCACGCGCTTGCCGGCGGAATCGTACGAGCGGCCGCGCTTTCCCGCCGTCGTGCGCGCGACGCAGGCGGCGATCGACGCCGGCGACCTTCGCGTCGAGCGCTTCGGCGCCACGTTGCCCGACGACGCGCCCGGCGTGTCGGTCGTGATGCCGGTCTACCGCCACGAGCGCTTCCTCGAGCGCACGCTCGCGGCGCTCGCGGCGCAGACGCTCCTGCCGCGGGAGCTCGTCGCGGTCGACGACGGCTCGCCGGACGCGAGCGCTGCCGTGATCGAGGCATTCGCACGCACGGCGCCGTTCCCGGTGACGCTGGCCCGACAGCCCAATCGCGGCGCGCACGTCGCGCTCAACCGCGGGCTCGCGCTCGCGCGCGGCAGCACCGTCGCGTTGCTCAACTCGGACGACGAATTCCATCCGCGCCGCCTCGAGCGCCTTGCCGGTGCGCTCGACGACGCCACCCGTTTCGCCTTCTCCGACGTCGAGCTGATCGACGACGACGACCGTCCGGCGAGCGGGACCGGCGTCGAGGGGTTGCGCGACGTGATCGCGCGCGCCAACGCCCACGCGAGCATCGTCGAAGCGCTCCTCTTTCGCAATGTGACCGTCTCGACGGGCAATTTCGTGTTCCGCCGCTCGCTGCTCGACGAGGTCGGCGGATTCGCGGGGCTCAAGGTTTGCCACGACTACGATTTCGTGCTCGCCGCGACGCGCCACACGCGCGTCGCGCGCGTGCGCGAGGCCCTGTACCGCTACCGCCTGCACGGGGCCAACACCGTGTCGACGAGCGGCCTGCCCGGGCTGATCGAGGCGGGCTACGTGCTGTCGTCGTTCCTCGCGTCGCTGCGCGACCATCCGGGGGTCGACGCGCCGATGCGCGAGCGCATTCGCCAGCAGCTCGACGAGCGCGGCCAGCTGGGTTTGCTGCCGGATTGACGCGAAGCGGCCGCCGATGAAGACGGTGTGGCAGACCCAGTTCGTGCCCGATCCGCCGGTCGACGAGACGTACTGGGCAGGGGCGCGGTTCGAGATCGCGAGCTTCTTCGCCGGGCCGCCGGGGCTCGTCGTCGACGTCGGCTGGGTGCGAACCGGAACCTGACCGTGCGCAGCCCTACGCGCGAGGATGTCGAGGATCTCCCTGCGATGCCGCTCGTCGTCGAGGCGCGCGCGATGCCGGGGGGAACACCGTGATGGGCGCGGTCGCCGGCGATGCGGTCCCTCGCAACGCTCCCTGTCCCTGCGGGAGCGGACGGCGCTACAAGGAATGCCACGGCCGGTTCGCGGCCCCGTCCGCGGGCGCGCCCGGGAGCGCGCTCACCGGCGCACTGGTCGCCCGGATGCGGGAGGCACTGGCGGCGCAACGCGCGGGGCGCTTCGACGAGGCCATCGCCGGTTACGACGAGGTGATCCGCGGCGCGCCCGACACGTTCGACGCGTGGCACATGCGCGGCGTGTCGCACCTGCAGTCGCACCGGTTCGACGCGGCCGAGGCGGACATCGCGCACGCGCTCGCGCTGTGCCCGGAGCTTCCCCTGGGTCGCAGCAACCTCGCGCTCGTGGAAAGCGGGCGCCGCAGCGTGCTCGCCGAGGAGCGCGTCAGCCGTGCGGCGCTGCCGCGATTTTGGCCGCTCGTCGTCGACCCGGCCGTCGCTCCGCTGGAAGGGCTCGGCTCGGGCATGCGCTGCTTCGTCGTCGAGATAGATGCCGGCACGGGGCTCGCCGAGCGCCTTGGCGAAGACGCGCGGCGACTCGGCGCGCTCGTCCACCGGCTGCGCTTCGGCGACGACGGGTGGCTCGGCGCGTCGGACGAGTCGCTGCTGGGCGGCGCCGCCGCGGGCGATGTCATCGTGGCTGCGGGCACGGGCGTCGCGCTGGGCGACTGGACGCTCGCTTGCGCTCCGCATGCGATCGCGCTCGTCGTCGACGGCGCCGGCCTCGCGCCGGTCCAGGACCGATTGCGCGAGCTGTCGGGGCAGGGGCGGCGGCGCGTGCGGCTCGCCGCGACGAGCGACGCGCCGGTCGACCTCGACCCGCTGCCCCATTGGAGGATGGCGACGTGACGGGCGCGCGCGACGATGGCGCGGCCGTGCGGACGATCGCGTTCTACCTGCCGCAGTTCCACGCCATCCCCGAGAACGACCGCTGGTGGGGCGAAGGCTTCACCGAGTGGACCAACGTGCGGCGCGCAAGACCCCTCTACCCGGGACACGCGCAACCGAAGGTGCCCGGGGCGCTGGGCTACTACGACCTCGCCGATCCCGCCGTCGCCGAGCGTCAGGCCGCGCTCGCGCGCGAGTACGGCGTCCACGGGTTCTGCTACTACTTCTACTGGTTCAACGGCCACCGGCTGCTCGAGCGTCCGCTCGAGGCGATGCTCGCGCGCGGCATGCCGGACTTCCCGTTCTGCGTGTGCTGGGCGAACGAGAACTGGAGCCGCCGCTGGGACGGCGGCGACAGCGACCTCCTGATCGAGCAGCACTACAGCCTCGACGACAGCACGCGCCTCTTCGACGCGTTCCTGCGCGTCTTCGCGGACCCCCGCTACATCCGCGTCGACGGACGGCCGCTGCTGCTCGTCTACAAGCCGGAGCTGATCCCGGATATCGCCGCGACCGCCGCGCTGTGGCGCGAACGCGCCATCGCGGCGGGCGAGCGTGAACCCTACCTCGCGTTCTGCGAGGTCGGAGGCCGCCCGGCCCCGGCATCGATCGGGTTCGACGCCTCGGTCGAGTTTCCGCCCCATCGCCACCACGCGCTCTGGCTGAACGCCCGCATCAAGGGACTGGCGCCCGGCTTCAACGGACTGCTGACGAGCTATCGCGCGCTCCTGGCGCAGTCGCTCGAGCGCGACGTCGCCGATGCGAAGCGGCTGCGCTGCATCGTGCCGTCGTGGGACAACTCACCGCGGCGCGGCCTGGCCGGCACCGTGTTCGTCGGCTCGAGCCCCGAGCTCTTCGGCTACTGGGCCGAGGCCATGGTGCGCGACACGATCGAGCGCCTGTCCGGCGACGAACGGCTCCTGTTCGTCAACGCATGGAACGAGTGGGCCGAAGGCTGCTGCCTCGAGCCCGACGCGCGCTGCGGCACGCAGTACCTCGAGGCGCTGCGCGACGCGCTCGCGCCGGCCGCGGCCCCGGGCGCGGCCTCGTGCGCGTCAAGGCGCGCCGAGGCGCCCTACCGCTGATCGAGCCGGAACACGAACTCGGGACTCTCGAACGCGCGACGCTGCGCCGGGCGTCCCGGGGCGAACCGCGGCAGCGGCTGGCCCCGGTTGTGGACGAGCGCGCCGACATCGAAGTCGCGCGCGATCTCGCCCGCGCCGCGCTCGACGTAGATCGACACGCTGTCGAAGGCGATGCGCGGGAACGCGTCCGGCAGCGCCGCCGAGAGCAGCGCGAGGTCGACGATCAGGTTCGACACGGGCAGCTTGTCGGCGAAGTAGGCGCCGCCGAACTCGACCTGCCAGTGGAGGCCCGGCCAGTGCGCCCAGCCCCAGTCCTCGATCACGTAGAGTCCGCCGGGCGCGAGGCGCGGGAACAGCGCCGTGAACGTCGCGAGCGTCTGCGGGTACCAGTGCGAGGCGTCGTCGATGACCAGATCGATCGGCGCGTCGCCGAAGGCGCGGTCGCAAGCCGCGTGCACCGCCTTGCGGTTGGCCTGGTCGATGCCGCGGAGGAACGTGACGCGCCCGCGGCCGCGCGACGCGAGGTAGCGCTGCAGCGGCGGCTTGTCCAGCGGATTGAGCTCGAGCGCGAGGAGCGCGTCGGGCGCAAAGACCTCGTTCAGCAGGACGACGCTGCCGCCCTTGAAGACGCCGACGTCGACGATCCGCTTCGGCTCGCGGCGGAGCTCGGCAAGCGTGCGCGCGAGCATCGTCGGCGACTTGCCGAGCACGAAGCAGTCGTCGGTCGACTCGCGCTGCATCAGGGCGTCGCCGACGCAGAAGTCCACCGCCACGTCGCCGAAGCGGAGCCGCTCGGCCCCTTCCCACGGCAGCGCGTCGAACGCGGGCATCGCCATGGCGCTAGTGTACCGCGCGGCGGCCGTCACTCACGGAACGCCCACGATCGCGACAGCGCGAAGGTCACCGGCGGCACCAGGACGATGGCGAGCGCGAGACCCGCGTAGGGCGACCAGCGTTGCGCATGGACGGCGAACGCCATGATCGCCGCATTGAGCGCGAGGCCGGCGAGCTGCACGACCAGGTAGCGCGGGAGCTGCGCGACCGGATCGGCGCGCGAGGCGAAGGTCCAGCGGCGGTTGAGCGCGTAGCCGGCAAGGAAGGCGACGACGAACGCCACCGCGGTGGCGGCGACCGGGTCGATCGGCGTCGTCTCGATCGCCAGGGCGAACACGGCGGCGTGGATCGCGGTCGCGACCGCCCCCACGACCGCGAAGCGCGCGAACTCGCGGGCGAGCGCCATTCAGGCGCCCGGGGCGCGGTCCGGGAAACCGATGCGGGCGCGCACCACGTAAAGCGGCCGCGCCTTGACCTCGTCGTAGACGTGGCCCAGGTACTCGCCGATCACGCCGAGCGACAAGAGCTGCACGCCGCCCAGGAACAGCACCACCACCATCAGCGACGCGTAACCGGGCAAGTCGACGCCGTGCACCAGCGTGCGCACGGTGAGCCAGATCCCGTAGCCCAGCGCGATCAGCGCGAACAGCGCGCCGAGGATGCTCGACATCCGCAGCGGGAGCGCCGAGAACGAGACGATGCCGTCGAGCGCCAGGCGCCACAGCTTGAGGGGCCCGTAGCGCGAGCGGCCGGCCGCCCGTTCCTCCACGTCGTAGTCGACGGTGGCGGTCCGAAAGCCGACCCACGAGTACATGCCCTTCATGTAGCGGGTGCGCTCGGGCATCGCGCGGAGCGCGTCGACGACCGGTCGCGCGAGCAGCCGGAAGTCGCCGGCGCCGCGCGGTACCGGCGTCGCCGACAATCGCGCGAACACCCGGTGGAACAGCGCCGAGGCGAGGCGTCGACCGAACCCGTCGGTAGCGCGGTCGCGGCGCAACGCGATGACGACGTCGTGGCCCTCGCGCCAGCGCGCCACGAGCTCGCCCAGGAGTTCGGGCGGGTGCTGGAGGTCGGCGTCGATCGGGACGACGGCCTCGCCGCGGGCGTGCTCGAGCCCCGCGGCGAGCGCGATCTCCTTGCCGAAGTTGCGCGACAGCGCGACCACGCGCACGCGCGGATCGCGCGCTGCCAGCGCCGCGAGCACGGCGAAGGTGCCGTCGCGGCTGCCGTCGTCGACGAATACCGCCTCGGACGGCACCGTCAGCGCGTCGAGGGCGTCCGACGCGCGCGCCCAGAACGACGCGAGCCCCGCCGCCTCGTTGTAGCAGGGCACCACCAGCGAGAGGACCGGTTCGGCGCTCACGGGAAATGCGGCGATGGGCGGTGGGCGATAGGCGATCGGGTAGCGCGCCGCGCCGGCAGCGTACTCCCTCCCCGTCCGTGCGGAAGAGGGTAGGGGTGTCGGGCCGCCCGCCTACCGCCGATCGCCCATCGCCGCCGTCAAAGGATCTCGGCGGCGTGATCCGCCAGCCGCGACCGCTCGCCGCGCGTGAGCGTCACGTGGCCGGAATGCGGCCAGCCCTTGAAGCGGTCGACGACGTAGGTGAGTCCGCTGCTGCCTTCGGTCAGGTACGGCGTGTCGATTTGCGCGATGTTGCCGAGGCAGACGACCTTGGTCCCCGGCCCCGCCCGGGTGATCAGCGT
>DATLIR010000133.1:0-10410 GCA_035539315.1 Casimicrobiaceae bacterium | reverse complement strand
GTTGACCTCACGGCCTACGCGGACCGGCGGCCCTCGCAGCTCTCGGGCGGGCAGCAGCAGCGCGTGGCGCTCGCCCGTACCATCGTGATCGAGCCGGAGGTGCTGCTGCTCGACGAGCCGCTGTCCAACCTCGACGCCAAGCTGCGCGTCGAGACGCGCGTCGAGCTGCGCAAGCTGCAGCGCTCGCTCGGCGTCACCGCGGTGTACGTGACGCACGACCAGGAGGAGGCGATGACCATCGCCGACCGGCTGGCCGTGTTCATGGACGGGCGCATCGTGCAGGTCGGCACGCCGGCGGAGGTCTACGCCCGGCCGGCGAACGTCGCGGTCGCCGGGTTCATCGGCAGCCCGCCGATGAACCTGCTGGCTGCGACGGTGCGCGGGCGCGCGCTTACCGTGGATGGGATGCCGGTCGCGATCGACGGCGATCCCGGTCCCAACGGCGACGTGACGCTGGGCGTGCGACCCGGCGCGGTGCGCTTCGCCGACCGGGGGCTGCCGGCGCGCGTCTACCTGGTCGAGGACCTGGGCGACACGACGATCGTCGACGTCGAGGTCGGCGAGCGGCTGGTCAAGATGCGCATGGATGCGCGGCCCGCGGTGCACGAGGGCGACCCCGTGCATCTCGCGTTCGCGCCCGGCGCCGTGCACCTGTTCGACGGCGCCTCCGGTCAGCGCCGCTAGCGCGCTCGACTGTTGCATCCGCGCCACGGCGGCGGCGCCGCCGCGAAGATTTTGCTGGCGTGCTCGCGCGCGGCTCCCTACAATCCGTTCCTCGCTCGCACGAGCGCTACGCGTGAACCCACCCATGAACCCCACGATGCTCCACGCCCCCGCGACCCTGGCGCTCCGCGCCGGCCGCGCCATGGCGTCGTGCATCGCGGCTCGTGGCGGGATGTCGACGGCGTTCGCCGGCGGCGTTCGCGCGCAGTAGTTCCCCGGCCCACGCGGTCCGCCGGGGAGCCGGCGGAACCGACGAAGGGCCCCAGCGTCCCCTCCGTCCAGCTTCCGCCGCTCGCGCGCGGTGTGTGCATTGCTTGTCCGCGCTCGCGCGCGGACGTCGACGACAGGAGGGCGACATGCTGATGACGACCCACGACACCTCGACCGATGCCGGCGTGCGGCCCGGCGTGCGCGGCGCTCTTGCGCTGGCGTGCGTTGGCGCCGGGCGTTGCGGCATGAACGACCACGACCGGCCTTCGGGGCCGGAAACGATGCGCTGAACCGCATCCTTCCTCCCGACGAAGCCCGGTCGCCGCAAGGCCCCGGGCTTCGTCTTTTTCCGGGACGTGCGGTGTCTTTCACGACTTCGACATACGAGGCACCCAGAATGGAACGATGGATCGAAGTACCGGAGCGACCGCATCGACGCGACGCTCCACAAGCGGTGAGGGAAGGACGCGATGGCGCGTATTTGCGCGGTCGCGACGGGCTCGACATCCGGCTCGCGGCACCGGAGGGCGACGTGCCGGTCCGGCGGGAGCGGCTGTCGGTGTTCGGCGTGCTGCTCGCGATCGTCGCGAGCGGCGTGACGCCGCGATGAGCGGCCGGTCGGCGAGTGGGCCGGGTCAGGCGTTGAGCGGGAACGGGCGTGCTCGCGCGTCCGTGCAGCAACGGCGGTCGTGCGCGCTGTGCGCGGCGCGCTTAGCCGGGGATCGGGATCGCCGCCGCGTGCGCGGGCTTCGCGCACGCGGTCACCAGTCGGCGGGCCCGGCGGAGGCTCTCCTCCGCCGGGATCCCGCGACGAATTCAGGCGCGCGCGGGCGCGGTCTCAGCGCTCGGGCGCGACGGTGCGCAGCGTCGACAGCTCGCGGCGCCGATCGAGCGTGCGGCGCACGCTCGCCGCGAAGGCCGCGTCGAGCTCGGCATCGAGCGGCAGCGCTTCGGTCGGCGGGCCGGCCGTCGTCGCGACCGATTCGGCCGCCGCGGCGGTGCCGGCCGACGACACGAGGCTCGCGAACACGTCGGTGCGATCGGTGACGTTGCCGGAATTGGCGAGCGCGTAGACCGGGACGAAGGTGGTGCCCATGCTGACGAGGCCCATGTAGTCGCCGAGGAACAGCCCGCGCGCGAACGGCGCGGTCGTGTAGTCGAAAGTCGCGGCGATGCGCGTCTCGCGCCACGCGACGCCGTCGGACGTCTGCAGCAGCCAGTAGTCGGTCAGCAGCGACGCCGCCGAGGTGTTGCTGCGAAGATCGAAGTGGCTGACGCCGATCGTGCCGTCGTCACGGATGTGCACGGTCGGCAGGAACGCCTGCACCGCCGGCACGCGGTTCAACTGCACCGGCGTGGTCCAGGTGAGCCCGCCGTCGAGCGAGCGGCTGAACGCGATGCCGTCGCGCTGGCCGCCGGAGAAGCGTGCGTCCTGCCAGACCACGGCGAGCTGGCCGTTGCGCCCGGCCGCGATCGAGCCGAGGTTTGCGCCGTCCCGGATCAGCGTCCCCGCTTCGGGATCGGTGGCGCCGCGCGCCTGCACGGCGCTGATCGTGATCGGCGCCGACCAGGTGACGCCCTTGTCCGGCGAGCGCAGCACGACCAGCGCGTTCGCGACCAGCACCGGCCCGGCATAGACGAAGCGGCTCATGAACGCCACCAGCGTGCCGTCCGGCAGCACGACGACCTGCGCGTTGAGCGTCTGCCGGTTCGGCCCCGGGTCGTAGATGACGCGCGCCGGCTCCCAGCTGTGCCCCGCATCGGTCGTGCGCGCGAACAGGATCGGGCCGCGGTCGTCGTCGAGGCGGTCCCAGACGGCGTAGGCGAAACCCGGCGTCGTGGGGTCCGCGGTGATCGATTCCTTGTCGTTGAACGGCAGGCCCTCGTCACGGATCAGCGTGACGGGCGTGTCCCAGGTGCGTCCGCCGTCGCCCGACCGGCTGGCGAGAACCGCGCCGACCGACCCTGCCGTCTGCGCCGCGCCCGAGACGGCGATGGCGATCTGGTACGCGGTGCCGTCGGGCCCGATCGCCACCCAGGGATCGCTGGCGCGCTGGTAGTCGCCGCCGTTCGCCTGCGTGCCGCCGGTGCAGCGCGAGAAGGTGGCCGACGAGGCGGTCCAGGTGCGCCCGCCATCGAACGACACCGCGGATCGCGTGCCGCGCGCCGCGCCGTCGGACCAGCGATCCTGCTGCCAGGCCGCGACCAGGTGATTGGGATTGGACGGATTGACCGCGACGTGCGGCTCGACCTCGCTGTTCACGTACACGGTCCCCGTGGGCAGCACGCCGTCGCAGCCGGCGGCGAACGGCGATGTCCCGGTGATGCGCACTTGCGGATCGAGTGACGGCGGGGGTGGAGGCTCGGGATCCGACGATCCGCCGCCGTCACCGCCGCATCCGGCGACGACGACCACGATGGAAAGGCAGAAGGCGCGGAACGCGGCATGCGCCGCCGGCACCGGCGGGCGCGCGCGTAGCAGGGAGGTGTGCATGCGCGGAATTTTGCATGGTCGCCGCAACGGTGTCGACGCCGCAACCTGCCGGACGAACGATGACATCGCGGGAACGCCTTGCAATCCGGCGCGCCTCCCGCTCGCCGCATTGCGTGCGCGCGGCGCGCATGCCATTGTTTCGCCGGGGATGCGTACGCGGTACGGCCCTTGCAAGCTGGCGAGGTCCGCATTCCTGCTTTCGAGGAGCACGCCATGCCCGCCAAATCGACGTCGACCGCCACGCGGCGTACCGCCCGGACCCCGCCAGCCCCCGCGACGCGGGGCGCGCGTTCACCGGCCGCGACCGCCCGGCGGCGCAAGCCCGCGGCGCGCAGCCGGCCGCCTACCTCGCCGAACGACGCGATCGCGCTGCTGAAGGGGGACCACCGGAGAGTGGCCGCGATGTTCCTGCAGTTCGACCGGATGAAGGCCGACGGCTCGCGCAAGGAAGCGCTGGTCGCGAAGATCTGCCAGGAGCTCACCGTTCACGCCAGGGTCGAGGAGGAGATCTTCTATCCGGCGGCGCGCTCCGTGCTCGAGAACGCCGCGCTGATCGACGAGGCCGACGTCGAGCATGCCTCGGCCAAGGCGCTGATCGCCGAGCTTCGGTCGGCGAAGCCGGGCGACGACCACTACGACGCGAAGGTCAAGGTGCTGGGCGAATACGTCAGGCACCACGTCAAGGAGGAGCAGGACGAGCTGTTCCCGAAGCTCCGCCGCACTGCACTCGACATGGTCGTGCTGGGCGAGCGGATGGCAGCGCGCAAGCACGAGCTGGCCGCCCTGTTCGCGAACCCGGCGGCGACCGAGGACGCGATGCGCCGGTTCATCCCGATCGTCTGAGTGAGCGGCAAGCGCGTTTCGACCCGGTCGCCCAAGGCGGCCACGACGCGCGCGCGGCGTGTCGAGCCGCGTCCGACCGTGGCCGGCGTGGCGATCTCGCATCCCGAACGGCCGATCAGCGGCGCGACCGGGCTGACCAAGCTCGACCTGGTTCGCTACGTCGAGCGGGTCGGCGCGTGGCTCGTGCCGCACATCGACCGGCGCCCGCTGTCGCTGGTGCGCTGCCCCGGCAGCCACATCGAGCACTGCTTCTACCAGCGCCATCCGTTCGAGGACGACGAGGCGCCGCGCTCGGCCGTGACCGACGTGCCGTTCGTGCGCCTG
The DNA here is from genome assembly GCA_035539315.1 of Casimicrobiaceae bacterium. Classification (GTDB taxonomy): domain Bacteria; phylum Pseudomonadota; class Gammaproteobacteria; order Burkholderiales; family Casimicrobiaceae; genus VBCG01. The sequence goes on along the minus strand of DATLIR010000133.1, from coordinate 5,816 downwards.
CCCGACCTGTCGGCCGCGATCCGCGCCGTGCAGCTCGGTGCGTTCGAGATCCACAGCTGGGGGTCGAGCGTGCCGCGCGTCGACCGCCCCGACCGCATCGTGCTCGACCTCGATCCCGATCCGGACCTGCCGTGGGCGAGCTTCCGCGACGCCTGCGAGCTCACGCGCGCCCTCCTCGACCGGCTCGAGCTCGCGTGGTTCGTCAAGACGACCGGCGGCAAGGGGCTGCACTTCGTCGTGCCGATCGCGCGGCGGGACGGCTGGGAGCCCGTGCGCGCGATGGCTCGCGCGATGGCGCTCGAGCTCGCGGCGAGCGCGCCGTCGCTGATCGTGGCGACGATGGGCAAGGCGAAGCGCGCCGGGCGCGTCTACGTCGACTGGCTGCGCAACGGCGAGGGCGCGACGGCGGTCGCCGCCTATTCGCCGCGCTCGCGCCCCGGGCTGCCGGTCTCGATGCCGATCGCCTGGCCCGAGCTCGAGCGCGACGTGCGCGGCGCGCATTTCACGATCGCGAACGTTCCGGGCATCCTCGCGCGGCGCCGGCGCGACCCGTGGGCCGGGTATGCCGCCACACGCCAGTCGCTGACCGCGGCGCACCGTCGCGCGCTGCGCGTCTGACGCTCCGCCGTTGATGTAGCATGGTCGCGCCAGGCGGTGCGATCGTCGCGCCGCCGCGAGCGCACCGCGACGGTGCTTGGGTTGGGATCGATTCCGGGGAGACGACGGCGATGGCGACGCGACGGATGTGGCTGAAGGCAGGGGCGGTGGTGGTGGCGGCGGCGATCGGAGCGGCTGCGCTCCCCGCGCTGGCGCAGGGCAAGCTCAAGGTGGCGGCGGTGTACACGGTGCCGATCGAGCAGCAGTGGGTGAGCCGCATCCACAAGGCGCTCAACGCCGCGAAGGATCGCGGCGAGATCGAGTACGTGTTCTCCGAGAAGGTCGCCAACGCGGACTACGAGCGCGTGATGCGCGAGTACGCGGAAAAGGGCAATACGCTCGTCGTCGGCGAATCGTTCGCGGTCGAGGCGGCGGCACGCAAGGTCGCGAAGGACTACCCGAAGGTGTCGTTCCTGATGGGGAGCTCGGGCAAGCCGCAGGCGCCGAACTTCGCCGTGTTCGACAACTACATCCAGGAGCCGGCCTACCTCTCCGGCATGGTCGCGGGCGGGATGACGAAGACGCACAAGATCGGGATGGTCGGCGGCTATCCGATCCCGGAGGTCAACCGGCTGATGCACGCGTTCATGGCCGGCGCGAAGGAAGTGAACCCCAAGGTCGAGTTCTACGTGACGTTCATCGGATCGTGGTTCGATCCGCCCAAGGCGAAGGAAGCGGCCTACGCGATGATCGAGAAGGGCGCCGACATCCTGTACGCCGAGCGCTTCGGCGTGTCCGATGCGGCGAAGGAGAAGGGCAAGCTCGCGATCGGCAACGTGATCAACACGCAGCCGCAGTACCCGGACACCGTCGTCGCGAGCGCGCTGTGGAACATGGAGCCGACCATCGACCGCGCCATCAAGGCCGCGAAGGAGGGCAGGTTCAAGCCCGAGGACTACGGTCAGTACTCGACGATGAAGCACAAGGGCAGCGAGCTCGCGCCGCTCGGCACGTTCGAGGCCAAGGTGCCGAAGGACCTGGCCGAGAAGGTGAAGGCGAAGGAGAAGGCCATTCTCGACGGCAAGTTCGCCGTCAAGGTGGTCGAGACCGAGCCGAAGACGAGCGCGAAGTAGGGTCACGCGCCGCCACGCCGGTGATTCCCTCTCCCGCCTGCGGGAGAGGGTCAGGGTGAGGGCCATGGAAACTCGCCCCTCACCGCAGCCCTCTCCCCGCGAGCGGGGCGAGGGAGCGTACGCGCCGGTCCTTCGCCTCACCGGCATCACCAAGCGCTTCGGAGCGCTGGTCGCCAACGACGGCGTCTCGCTCGAGCTCGCGCGCGGCGAGGTTCTCGCGCTGCTCGGCGAGAACGGCGCGGGCAAGTCGACGCTGGTGTCGATCCTGTTCGGGCATTACCTCGCCGACGCCGGGACGATCGAGGCGTTCGGCGCGCCGCTGCCGCCCGGCGATCCCGCCGCGGCGCTCGCGGCTGGCATCGGCATGGTGCACCAGCACTCGACGCTCGCCGACAACCTGACGGTGCTCGACAACGTGATGCTCGGCACCGAGCCGTTGTGGTGGCCGGTCTCGCGGCGGCGCGCGGGGCGCGCGCGCCTGGTCGCGACCGCGCAGCGCTTCGGGCTCGCCGTCGATCCGGACGCGCGCGTCGCGCGGCTGTCGGTCGGCGAGCGCCAGCGCGTCGAGATCCTGAAGGCACTGTACCGCGACGCGCGCGTGCTGATCCTCGACGAGCCGACCGCGGTGCTGACGCCGCAGGAGAGCGAGGCGTTGTTCTCGACGCTGCGGGGGCTGTGCGCGGACGGCCTCGCGATCATCTTCATCAGCCACAAGCTCGACGAGGTGCTGCGCGTGTCCGACCGCATCGCCGTGTTGCGCGCGGGCAGGCTGGTCGCCACGATGCCCGCTGCCGGCACGGCGAAGGCCGGACTGGCCGAAGTCATGGTCGGGCGGCCGATCCCGCCGCCCGCCGGCAAGCCGCACGGGCGCGGCGACGTGGCCTGCGTGCTCGATCATGTCGTCATGCACGGCGAGCGCGCCGGCGAGCGGCTGCACGACGTGTCGCTCGCACTGCGCGCCGGCGAGATCACGGCGATCGCAGGCGTGTCGGGGAACGGCCAGGCCGCGCTGGTCGATCTTTTGTGCGGGTTGCGCGCCGCGGATGCCGGCACGGTGACGCTCGGCGGGCAGCCATTGCCGGCCGAACCGCGCGCCTGGATCGGCGCCGGCGCCGCCCGCATTCCCGACGATCGGCGCGAGGTCGGCACGATCGGCGACCTGCCGGTATGGGAGAACGCGATCGCCGAGCGCTACCGCAAGCCGTTCTCGAGCGCGGCGCTGGTGCGCCGTGGCGCTGCGCGCTCGTTCGCGCGCAAGCTCTGCGACCGCTACGACGTGCGCGGCGGCGGCATCGATGTTCCCGCGCGCACGCTGTCGGGCGGCAACATGCAGAAGCTCATCGTCGGCCGCGCGCTCTCCGGCGGCGCGACCCGTGCCGACCGCTTCGCGCCGACGCTCATCGTCGCGAACCAGCCGACCTGGGGGCTCGACGCGGGCGCGGTCGCGTGGGTGCACCAGCAGATGCTCGACGCCTGCGCGCGCGGCGCCGCCGTGCTGCTGGTGTCCGAGGACCTGGACGAGATCCTCGCGCTCGCCGACCGCGTCGCGGTGCTGCACGCCGGGAAGCTCTCCGCGGCGCGCGCGGCGTCGGCGTGGACGCTCTCCGAGCTCGGCATGGCGATGGCGGGCGAAGGCACGCGCGATGCGGCTTGAAGCGCGCGGCGCGCTGTCGCCCGCGATGGCGATCGTCGCGCCGTTCGCCGCGGTCGTCGTCACGCTGGCGGTCGCGGCGCTGTTCGTCGCCTGGGCCGGCGCGCCGGTCGGCCGCACCTATGCACTGATTTTCGAGGGCGGCTTCGGGTCGCGCTTCGCGTGGAGCGAGACGCTGACGCGTGCGACCCCGCTGATGCTGACGGGGCTGGCCGCCGCGATCGCGTTTCGCGCGCACCTCTACAACATCGGCGCCGAAGGCCAGCTCTACCTCGGCGCGCTCGCCGCCGTCGCCGCCGGCGGGCTGCACGGGGGCACCGGCTTCGACCTGCCCACGCCGCTACTGTTCGCGGCGATGGTCGCGGCCGCCGCGCTCGCGGGCGCGCTGCTGATGGTGCTTCCCGCGGTCGCGAAGACGCGCTTCGGCGTCGACGAGGTCGTGACGACGCTGCTGCTCAACTTCATCGTGCTCCTGTTCGTGTCGATGATGCTCGACGGGCCCATGAAGGACCCGACCGCGATGGGCTGGCCGCAGAGCGTCGCGCTCAAGGAGGAGCTCGAGTTGCCGAAGCTCGTCGAGCGCACGCGCGTCCATGCGGGACTGCTGGTGGCGATCGTGCTGGCCGCGCTCGCGTGGGCGGTATTGCGGCTGACGACGTTCGGGTTCGAGGTGCGCGCGGTAGGCGCCAACGCGCGCGCCGCGCGCTTCGCTGGCGTGCCGGTGACACGCACGCTGGTGCTGGTCGCGCTCGCGTCGGGTGCGATCGCCGGGCTTGCCGGCGCGATCGAGGTCGCCGGCCGCACGGGCTACGTGACGCTCGACATGTCGCCGGGCTACGGCTACACCGGCATCGTCATCGCGATGCTCGCCGGCCTCAATCCGCTCGGCGTGGTGGCGGCCGCCGTCTTCATCGCCGGCGTGATGGTCGGCGCCGACAGCATGAGCCGCGCGGTCGCGGTCCCGACCTACATCGCCGACGTGATCGTGTCGGTCGCGCTCCTCGCGATGCTGGTCGCGACGCTCGCCGCGCGTTACCGGTTGCGCTTGCGCTGATGCTCGACGCCCTCGTCGCGATGCTCGCGAACGCCGACTTCTGGGCGGCCGTGCTGCGCATCGCTACGCCGCTGGTGTTCGGCACGCTCGGCGTGCTGCTGTGCGAGCGCGCCGGCGTGCTCAACCTCGGCATCGAGGGCATCATGGTCGCCGGCGCGTTTACCGGCTGGCTCGCGGTACATGCGGGCGCGGGCCTGTGGACCGGCGTGGCGGTCGCCGCCGGTACCGGGGCCGTGTTCGGGTTGCTGCACGGCGTCCTGACGGTGCCGCTCGCATTGTCGCAGCACGTCGCCGGGCTGGGCATCACGCTGTTCGCGTCGAGCGTCGCGTACTACGCGTACCGCGTGAGCTTCCCCAACGTGACGACGCCGCCTACGATCCAGCCGTTCGCGGATATGCACGGGCTCGGGCTCCCGGTCCTCGCGGCGCAGACGCCCCTCACGCTCCTCGCGCTCGCGCTGGTGCCACTCGTCGCCTGGATCCTCGCGCGCACACCGCTCGGGCTCGCCGTGCGGATGGTGGGTGAAAACCCCGCTGCGGCCGAAGGACAGGGGCTCGACGTGATCGCCGTGCGCGTCGGCGCGATCGTGGCGGGCAGCGCGCTGATGGGCGTCGCCGGCGCGTTCCTCACGCTGTCGGCGTTCAACGCGTTCTTCTTCAACTTGATCAACGGCCGCGGCTGGATCTGCGTCGCGCTCGTCGTGTTCGCCGGCTGGCGCCCGGGCAAGGCGCTGGCAGGCGCGCTGCTTTTCGCCTTCTTCGACGCGATGCAGCTGCGCCTCCAGCAGGCCGATGCCGGCGCGGTCCCCTACCAAGCGTGGCTGATGCTGCCGTATGTGCTGTCGATCCTGGCGCTCGTCGCCGTCGCGCGCCGGGCGAGCTACCCGCAGGCGCTCATGAAGCCGTGGCGCCGCGGCGAGCGATGAACGTGATGCGCTGGCGCAACACTTTGTAAATTTTGCACGACCGTCCGGCTGGCGTCGCGCTTCTCCTGCGGGCGTCACCCCCCTACACTAACGCGATCGCGGCGACCGCGATCCGCGCTCGTGCATCGAGCGCGGAAGCGGGCTCGCCGCGTTTCAGTGCGCGAGCCGGGGAGCGCGTGCCGGAAGGAGCGATGCCACGCCAGTCGAAGTCCGCCATGCCGCGGCGCGCGCGCGCGCACGCCGCGGTTGTTTTCGTCGCCGCGCTCGGCGTCGCCGATGCGCGCGCGGCCGTGGAGGAGCGCGCGCCATCCGTGTCGACGGCGGCGACGAACCTCGCCGATCTCTCGCTCGAGCAGCTCGGCAACATCGTCGTGCTCTCGGTGTCGCGGCGCGAGGAGTCGCTCGCCGAGGCGCCTGCGTCGATCTACGTGATCACCGGCGAGGACATACGCCGC
>DATLIR010000132.1:0-4807 GCA_035539315.1 Casimicrobiaceae bacterium | reverse complement strand
GCGAGAAGCTCGGCGTGTACGCGCCCGAGACGGTGCTGCGCATGGAAGCGATCCCGCGCAACGAGAACGGCAAGGTGAAGCGCCAGGACCTGAAGGATCTCGCCGCAGCGCACGCGGTCGCCGCAGAGCGATGAGCCTCGCGTCGCGCGCGCGGCCCCGCCTCGGGTGCGGCATGCCCGTCGCAGGGGGCCCGGACGCGGCGTTTCGGCCATTCCGCTCGGAGCGCGGCAAGGTCGCCGACCTCGCCGCGTGGGCGAGCGAGCGCTGCGGCGTCCCGGCCGTCGATCCACACGACCAAGCGACCGCCATCGACCCGTCGTGAGCGCGCGCCACCGTCAACGCGGCGCGAGCCCGATGCGCTTGACCAGCGCCTCCATGCGCGCCGTGTCGCGCGCCATCGTGGCCGCCAGCGCCTCGGGTGTGCTGGCCACCAGGACGTCGCCGGACGCGAGCAACCGATCGCGAACGGCGGGGACATCGAGCGCGCGCACGATCGAGGCGTGGAGGCGATCCACGATGCCGCTCGACGTCCCCGCAGGCGCAAAGACGCCGATCCACACCGGAACCTCATCCTCGAGCCCCGCTTCGCGGAAGGACGGAACGTCGGGCAGCTGCGGCAGGCGCGCGGACCCCGACACCGCCAGCGCGCGGATCGCGCCCGACTGCGCGTGCGGGAGCACGCCCGTGGCGGCGGCCACCGAGACCTGGACCGTCCCGGCGATGAGCGCGGCGATCGCCGCGCCGTTGCCGTTGAACGGGATGTGCTGCATGTCCGCGCCGGTGCGCTGCTTGAAGGCCTCGGTCGCGAGCATGAACGTGCTCGTGCCGGCGCCGTAGTTCACGGTGCCCGGAAGGGCGCGCGTGTGGTCGACCAGCTCCTTCAGCGTCGTGACCGGCAGCGCCGGATGCACGGCGACGATCAGCGGCTGCCGCGACACGAGCGAGACCGGCACGAGGTCGCGCTTCGGATCGTACGGAAGGGTCGCGTAGGTGGCCGGATTGATCGCCACCTGCGAGCCGAGCCCGTACAGAAGCGTATAGCCGTCGGCGGGCGCCATCGTCACCTGGCGCACCGCGATGATCCCGTCCGCCCCCGGACGATTGTCGACGATCACCCGTTGGCCGAGCTCCGTTTCCAGGCCGGCGGCGAGAATCCGACCCGACAGGTCTGCGCCGGATCCTGCCGGGACGCCGACGACGAGGCGGATCAGCCTGTCCGGATACGCCTGGGCGACGACGAGCCGCGGGACCAGCGCGAGCGCGAGGATCGACACCGCGAGCATCGCGCGAAGCCACGCCTTGGGCGCGCGAACATCAGGCTCCACACCGGACGCGTACGCGCGCCCGGAAACGAGCGCGAACGACGGCAGGGCAACCCGGGCATTCACGATCACGTCGTGCGGGACGAGGACGACGGGTACGTTATCACGCTGCCTCGTCGGTTTCGCGTGAAGCGACCCGCTGCGGTGCCGCGGCGCGGGCCTTTATAATGGCCGCGCGGGCCTGCGCACCGGCGCCACCGATTCGCGCGCCGCTGCGCCTTGAACGCCACCGACCCGATCCGCCAGCACGCGAGAAGCACGCCGGACGCCCCGGCCTTCATCCTCGACGACCGGCCGCCGCTGTCGTACGCCGACTACGACGCGGTGCTCGATGCGATCGCGCGGCGCCTGCTCGACGCCGGCGTGCGCCCCGGCCACAGCGTGGCGCTCGCGGTGCATCGCGACTTCGCGTTGTTCACGCTGGGGCTCGCACTCGCGCGCATCGGCGCGACCGGGTTCGCGTCGAAAGCCCCCGAGGACCCCTGCGACTTCCGCGTGGTGTCTCGCGGTGTCGCACCAAGCCCGCATGCGCCGACGCTGCAGGTCGACAAGCTGTGGTTCCAGGCGCCGGCCGCGGGCGCGGGCGGCGCGCCGCTCGCGAAGCACCAGGACGGACCCGCGCTGTTCCACATCTTCCGCACCTCGGGCACGACCGGCCGTGCCAAGGCGCTTGGGCTGAGCCACGACGACATCCTCAGCCGCGCCGACCGCAGGCGCCGCGCGCTGCCCCTCCCGCAACCCGGGCGAGCGATGACCAAGGTGCGGCCGGCCGCGTCGTACGGCTTCCAGTTCCTGCTGCGCGTGCTCCTCGAGGGCGGCGCCATCGTCGATGCCCCTGCGCTCGATGACGTGCCCGGTGCCATCGGGCGCCACCGGGTCAATTACCTCGTCATGCCGCCAGGCATCCTGTCGGCCATGATCGCCAGGATGCCGCCCGGCATCGGTCCGTTCCCGTCGCTCGAGTTCGTCGAGATCAGCGGCAGCCGCCTGACCGATCAGCTCGCCGAGCTCGCCTTCCGGCGCGTGTCGCCGAACCTCATCACGCTGTACGGCTCGACCGAGGCCGGCCTGATCGCGATCGGTCCGGTGCGCGACATCCTCGGAATCCCCGGGGCAGTGGGTCGCCTCATCCCGGGCGTCGTGGTCCAGATCGTCGACGACGCCGGAAATCCGCTTCCCCCGGACACGGAGGGCACGTTGCGCCTGCGCGACGACGGCGGGCATTCGTACTACGGCGACTCCGGGCCCGCGACCGCCTTCCGGGACGGCTGTTTCTATTCGGGCGACCTCGCACGCCTCACGCACGACGGCATGCTGGTGATCGGCGGGCGCGCCGACCAGATCATCAACGTAGGCGGCGGCAAGGTCGCGCCCGAGAAGCTCGAGCACAAGGTGCTCGCGTTTCCGGGAGTTGCGGACGTCGCGGCGTTCGCGGTGCCGTCGCGCACCGCCAACATCGACCGCGTGGCGATGGCGATCGTCATCGGACCGGGGTTCGATTTCGCGACGTTCCAGGCGCGCTGTCGCGAGGAGCTGGGCGTCTTCGCCCCCGAGACGGTGCTGCGGATGGACGCGATCCCGCGCAACGAGAACGGCAAGATCAATCGCCAGGACCTCCAGGCGCTCGCCGCCGCGCACGCCGCGGCGCCCGCCCGATGAGCGCGGCGCCGAACGCGCGTCCCTGCCCCGGATGCGGGACGCCGGTCGTGTGGGGGCCGGACGCGCCGTTCCGGCCGTTCTGCTCGGAGCGGTGCAGGATCGCCGATCTCGCCGCGTGGGCGAGCGAACGCTACCGCGTCCCGGCCGTCGATCCTCCCGACGACGAGCCGACCCCCGACCCCTCGTGAGCGCAGGCGCCGCCGTCAGCGCGGCACAAACCCGATGCGCTTCACCAGGGCCTCGACCCGTACGGTGTCGCGCGCCGCGATCGCGGCCATCTCGTCGGGCGTGCTGGTCACCGCCAGGTCAGCGTTGGCGACGAATCGTTCGCGCATCGCCGGCGCGTTGAGGACGCGCACGACGGCCGCGTTGAGCCGGTCGATCACCTCGCGCGGCGTCCCCGCCGGCGCGTAGAGGGCGGTCCAGACCGGCACGTCCTCGTCGAGCCCCAGTTCGGTGAAGCTCGGAACGTCGGGCATCTGCGCGAGGCGCTTGTTGCCCGACACCGCGAGCACGCGCATCGCCCCCGACTGGACGTGCCCCATCGCCCCCAGCGTGGCGGCGACCGTGACCTGGACCGTGCCGGCGACGAGGGCGGTCACGGCCGGACCGTTGCCGTTGAACGGAATGTGCAGCATGTCCGCGCCGGTGCGTTGCTTGAGGGCCTCGGTGGCGAGCATGAACGTGCTCGTTCCCGCGCCGTAGTTCACTGTGCCGGGATGGGCCCGCGTGTAGTCGACCAGCTCCTTCAGCGTCCTGACCGGGAGGGACGGATGCACGGCGACCATCAGCGGCTGACGCGACACGAGCGAGATCGGCGCGAGGTCGTGCCTGGCGTCGTACGGGAGGGTGGCGAACGTCGCCGGATTGATCACGATCTGCGAGCCGAGCGCGTACAGAAGCGTGTAGCCGTCCGCAGGGGCCGTCGTCACCTGGCGCACCGCGATGATGCCGTCGGCACCCGGGCGGTTGTCGACGATCACGCGCTGGCCGAGCTCCGGTTCCAGCGCGGCGGCGACCAATCGGGCCGACAGGTCCGAGCCCGATCCGGCGGGGACGCCGAGGACGACCCGGATCAGGCGGTCCGGATACGCCTGGGCCGCGACCAGCCGGGGGACCAGCGCGAGCGCGACGATCGTCAGCGCGAGTACCGCGCGGCGCAAGGCGGCGCGTGCGCGCACCGTGTTTCCTGCGTTGCGACGGATGGGGTGCGGCCTCAACGCCTTCCACCGTGAATCGAGATTCATCTTCGGCAACTCCCAGACCATGAGTGGGAAACGAGGGCTGCGATCGGCATTCGCCTGGCGCTTCCTCATGCGACCCAGGCGCCTCGGCGCATGGCGATGCCGTGTGCCCCATGATCGAGCGCGACATCGAGATCCGCCCTCACGAGTCCGCCGAGGGCATAGACCGGCACGCGCGTGCCTTCGACCGTGCGTGCGAAGCCGTCCCAGCCGAGCGGCGCGGCGCCCGGGTGCGTCGGCGTCGCCAGCACGGGCGCGATGATCGCATAGTCGACGCCGAGCGACGCCGCGCGCGCGAGCTCCTCGCCCGAGTGGCACGATGCGCCGACGATGAGCCCGCCGGGACGCGATGTCGCCCGAGCGAGCGCCGCCGACGTCCAGTGCACGCCGTCCGCACGCACCGCGCGCGCTTCATCGGCGTCGCCGTTGACGATCACCGCGGCGCCGCGCGCATGCGCGAGCGCCACGAGCCGGCGCGCGAACCCCTCGCGCCGCGCCGCGGGCCAGCCCTTCTCGCGCAGCTGCACCAGCGCCAGGCCGTCGTCGAGCGCGCGCGCGGCCCGCGCGAGGAAGGCGTCCTCG
>DATLIR010000131.1:0-5570 GCA_035539315.1 Casimicrobiaceae bacterium | reverse complement strand
ACGCGATCGGCGAGATCGCGTTCCCCGCTCGTCCTGCGGCGACGGGCCTTGGGACGGCGCGGGCCGCGCCGGCTCTCGTGAACGCGGACCGAAGCCTCGCCGCTCCGATTGCTCCGGGCAGCTGGTTGGGGCTCCTGGGCGGCGGCCAGCTGGGCCGCATGTTCTGCATGGCCGCGCAGAGCCTCGGCTACCGCATCGCCGTGCTCGATCCCGCCTCCGACGGCCCCGCGGCGAGCGTCGCCGACCGGCACATCCATGCCGACTACCTCGATCACGCCGGCCTCGCGCGCCTCGCCGCGCTCGTGGCAGCCGCCACGACCGAGTTCGAGAACGTCCCTGCCGCCGCGCTCGAGTTCCTGTCGCGCACCGCGCGCGTGACCCCGGCGGCCGCGAGCGTCGCCATCGCGCAGGATCGCATCAGCGAGAAGACCTTCCTGTCCGGCCACGGCTTCGCCGTCGCGCCCTACGCGGTGCTGCGCAGCGCCGAGGAGGCCGCGCGCGCGGACGCGAGACTGTGTCCGGGCATCGTCAAGAGCGCACGCTTCGGCTACGACGGCAAGGGCCAGGTGCGCGTCGCCTCCGCCGGCGACGTCGCCGCCGCGTACGAGCGCATGGGCGGCGTCGCGTGCGTGCTCGAGCGGTTCGTCGACCTCGCCTGCGAGGTCTCGGTGATCGTGGCGCGCAACGAAAGCGGCGCGACGGCCACCTGGCCGGTCGCGGAGAACCGCCACCGCGACGGCATCCTCGACGTCACGATCGCGCCGGCGCGCGTCGCGCCCGAGCTGGCGGAGCGCGCAGGCTCGATCGCCACCGCAGTGGCCGGCGCCCTCGACTATCGCGGCGTGCTGTGCGTCGAGCTGTTCGTCACGCGCGACGGTACGCTGCTCGTCAACGAGATCGCGCCGCGGCCGCACAACAGCGGCCACTACACGATCGACGCGTGCGCCACGTCGCAGTTCGAGCAGCAGGCGCGCGTGCTGGCGGGTCTGCCGCTCGGCGACCCGCGCCAGCACACGCCCGCCGTGATGGTGAACCTCCTGGGCGACGCGTGGTTCGCCGACCGGGACGCGAAGGCGCCGCGCGACCCCGACTGGTCGCGCGTGCTCGCCCATCCGCTCGCCAAGCTGCACCTGTACGGCAAGCACGACCCGCGCCGCGGCCGTAAGATGGGGCACGTCACCTGCCTCGGGACGACGCTCGCCGAGGCGCTGGAGACGGCGCGTGCGGTCAAGCACGCCCTCGTCATTCCCGGGGTCGACGAGCTCGCGTGAACGGGAACGACACGCAGCAGGGCGGCGGCCGACCGGCCGCCCCGAAGCCGCCGGCCTCGTCGGCAGTAGACGCCCGGCACGCGATTCCGGAGGGTCCGACGGCACCCCTCGCCGGCATCCGCGTGCTCGACCTCACGCGCCTGTTGCCCGGGCCGGTCTGCACGCTGCACCTCGCCGACCTCGGCGCCGAGGTGATCAAGGTCGAGGACACCGGCGCTGGCGACTACGCGCGCACGCTCGGGGCGAAGCCCGGCGACATCAGCGCGTTCTTCCGCATGGTCAACCGCAACAAGCGCTCGGTCGCGCTCGATCTCAAGCGCGCCGGCGCGAGGCAGGCGTTCCTCGCGCTCGCGCGGCACGCCGACGTGATCGTCGAGAGCTTTCGTCCCGGCGTGGTCGCGGCGCTCGGCGTCGACTACGCCGCGGTGCGGCCGCTGCGCCCGTCGATCGTCTACGCGTCGATCAGCGGCTACGGACAGACCGGTCCGCGGGCGAATGCCCCGGGCCACGACATCAATTACCTGGGCTACGCCGGTGTGCTCGACCAGACCGGCACGCGCGGCGGACCCCCTGCGCTCGCCAACCTGCAGATCGCCGATCTCCTCGGCGGAGCGCTGTCGGCCGCGGTCGCCATCCTCGCCGCGGTCGTCGGCGCGCAGCGCACCGGGGAGGGCCGCTACGTCGACGTCGCGATGGCCGACGGCGCGCTCGCGCACAACATCTTCGCGCTGCATGCGCTCGAGCAATGGGGGCATGCGCTACCGCGCGGCGAGGACCTCCTCACCGGCGGCGTGCCCTGCTACGGCGTCTATCCGACGCAGGACGGCCGCTGGCTCGCGGTCGGCGCGCTCGAGGAGAAGTTCTGGCGCACGCTGTGCGCGACGCTCGAGCGCCCCGACCTCGTGCCGCTGCAACACGCCGTCGGCGCCGACGGGGCGCGGACGCGGGCCGCGCTCGAGGCGCAGTTCCGCACCGCGCCGCTCGCCCACTGGGCGGCGCGGTTCGAGGGGCTCGACGCGTGCGTCACCCCGGTGGCGACGCTCGACGGCGCTCTTGACGATCCCCAGTTTCTCGCGCGCGGCATGGTGGTGACCGACGCGGAGGGCAGGCGCGCCTACGCGCCGCCGTGGCAGGTGTCGGGGCATCGCTTCCGCGTGTCGCGCCCGCCGCCGGCACAAGGCGAGCACACGCGCGAGGTGCTTCGCGAGGCGGGCTACGACGATCGTGACGTCGCGACGCTGATCGAGGACGGCAGCGCCGCCGAGCCGCGCTGAGCGGCACGCAACCCGCGCGGACGCCGCTTTAGCTCGCGGTCCCGACGATCCGCGTGCGGCGCTTGGGCGCGTCCGGCTTCTTCGCGGACTCGCTGCGCGACGCGCCGACCGGAAGCGTGGCGACACGCGCGATCTCCGGGTCGTCGTAGCGACAGCCGGCGAGCGCGTAGTCGATCGCCATCGCCGTCGCGTCGACGCCCCAGAACAGCTCATGGCCGAGCGCGAGCGTCGGCACGCCGAACACGCCGCGGGCGATCGCCTCGTCGGTGTTGCGGCGCAGCTCGTCCTTGACCTCGGGTGCGGAGATCCGCGACTGCGCATCGGGGAGCCTCAGGTCGTGCGTGAGCTCGGCCCATTCGATCGGCAGGTCGGGCAGGCGCCCGTCGCGCCACACGAAGCGGAAGATCCGGTGCACCGCCTCGGGCGTGCAATCGCAGGCGATCGCCAGGCGGAGGAGCGGCAGCGGGTTGAACGGATGCTCGTGCGGGAACTTGATCGGGACGCCCAGCTTGCGCGCCTGCCACACGACGAAGCGGTAGGTGAACGCGCGCTTGGCGGCGATCTCGGCGGGACCCTTCTGGCCGTGCGCGTTCAGGAGCCCGGCGAACAGCACCGGCTTGTAACGCACCGACAGACGCGGCGGCAGCGTCGCAAGCCGCTCGCTCTGCAGGTAGGCGAACGGCGAGACGAAATCGAAGTACCAGTCGGCGATCATCGCGGCGCCGCTTTCGTCTGGGGCAGCGCCTGCGCGGCGGCGAGTCGCGCGGCTCGCGCCGGCAATGCGGCGACGATCGCGCGCCGCGCCTCGTCGTCGAGCACGCTCCAGCTCGCGATCTCGTCGAGTGTGCGTGCGCAACCCACGCACAGTCCGCTCGCGTCGTCGAGGCGGCACACCGAGGTGCACGGCGAGGCAACGCCGGACGTCGGGGCGCGCGCGCTCACGCTGCAACCGCTCCCTTCGCGTCGAGCGCCCGGGCGACCCGCGAGCTGGTCGGGCGGTCGAGGAACTGCGAGATCGTGCGTCCGGCCGCGCGCAGCTTCGAAAGATCGATGCCGGTCGCGATGCCGAGGCCGTGCAGGAGATACACGACGTCCTCGGTCGCGACGTTGCCGGTCGCGCCCTTCGCGTACGGACAGCCGCCCAGCCCCGCGACGCTCGCGTCGAAGGTCGCCACGCCGATCTCGAGGCTCGCGTACACATTGGCGAGCGCCATCCCGTAGGTGTCGTGGAAATGGCCGCTGACCTCCGCGACCGGATAGACGGCGAGCGCCGCCTCCATCGCGCGCTGCGTGGCGGCGGGCGTGCCGACGCCGATCGTGTCCGCGACGCCGACGTGCTGTACGCCGATGTCGTGCATGAGGCGCGCGACGTAGCCGACCGCCTGGGGCTCGACCTCGCCCTGGTAGGGGCAGCCGAGCGCGCACGAGATGGCGCCGCGCACGCGCATCCCGGCGTCGCGCGCGGCTCGCGTCACCGGGGCGAAGCGCTCGATCGACTCGGCGATCGAGCAGTTGATGTTCTTCCGCGAGAACGCCTCGCTGGCGGCACCGAACACCACGACCTCGTCCGCCTTCGCGGCGAGTGCCCCCTCGAATCCCTTCATGTTCGGCGTCAGCACCGCATAGGTGACGCCGGGACGGCGCGAGATGCGCGCCATCACGTCGGCCGCGTCGGCCATCTGCGGCACCCACTTGGGCGACACGAAGCTGGTCGCCTCGATCGACGGCACGCCCGCGTCGGCGAGCGCCTCGATCAGCGCGACCTTGACGTCGGTCGGCACGACGCCCTTCTCGTTCTGCAGCCCGTCACGCGGCCCGACATCGACGATGCGTACGTGCCTGGGAAGCTGTGCCATGGCAGGGCCTGGTAGCGCTAGTAGCCGCGCGCGCGGTCGACGATCCCGCCGACGTCCTCGCCGCGCTCGAGGGCGCGGAGCTTCGCGACCACCTGCGCCACCGAGTCGGCGACGCGCGTGACCGCGGAGACGTGCGGCGTGACGGTGATGGCCGAATGATGCCAGAACGGATGCGTCGGGGGCAGCGGCTCCTCGCGGAACACGTCGAGCGTCGCGTGGCCCAGGTGCCCCCGGTCGAGTGCCGCGATCAGCGCGGTTTCGACGATCAGGTCGCCACGCCCCAGGTTCACCAGGTGGGCGCCACTGGGCAGGAGCGCGAGCGCCTCGGCGTCGAGCAGCCCGCGCGTTTGGGGCGTGGACGGCAGGAGCGCGAACAGCATCGCCGAGCGCGACAGGAACGCCGGCAGCGCTTCGCGCCCGGCGAACGACTCGACGCCGCCGATCCGGTGCGGCGTGCGGCTCCATGCGGCCAGCGGAAAGCCGAACGGAGCGAGCGCGCGCAGCACCGCCTGCGCGAGCACTCCCGCGCCGAGCGTGCCGATCCGGAACGTCGAGCGGTCGCGACCGCGCAACGGCGACCAGTGGCGGGCGCGGTGCGCGCGAACGTAATGATCGGCGTCGCGGAACTCGCGCAGCGCCGTCAGCACCGCGTACTCGGCCATCTGCGCCGCCATCCCGGCGTCCTCGAGCCGCACGACCGGGACGTCGGCCGGCAAGCTCGGCACGCCGAGCAGCGCGTCGACCCCGGCGCCGAGGTTGAAGATGGCGCGGCGGATGCGCGTGCGGGCGAACGCGTCCGGTGCGGGCTTCCACACCACGGCATAGTCGACCTCGGAAGGTGCATCGTCCGGCCAGCGGCACAGCGTCGCGTCCGGCAGTTGCGCCGCGAACGCCTCGTGCCAGGACTCGGCGCCCTCGGCGGCGGCGATCAGGAGCTTCACGTCGCGGGCGGATCCTCGAGATCGACCAGGTCCGCGCCTTCGGGGACGCGGTCGCCGACCGCGAAGTTGACCGCCGACACGATGCCCGCCGCAGGCGCCACGATCGTGTGCTCCATCTTCATCGCCTCGAGGACGACCAGCGCGGCGCCGCGCTCGACGCGGTCACCCACGGCGACCGGCACGGCGACGACCGTGCCCGACATCGGCGCGGCCAGGTGGCCGGCACGC
>DATLIR010000130.1:0-8003 GCA_035539315.1 Casimicrobiaceae bacterium | reverse complement strand
AGATCGCGCGTCTTTCGGGCACGCCGCTCGCCGAGCGGGCGACCGCCGACTGGCTGAGGGTGCTCGGCAAGCGCGGCGACTGGACCCGCTTCGCCGCCTTCCACGCCGCGGGCACCTACGCGGACGATGTCGAGATCACTTGCTATGCGCACCAGGCTGCGCGAGCGCGCGACGGCGACGCAGCGTTCGCCGCGGCGAAGCCGCTGTGGTTCACCGGCCAGTCGACGCCCGATGCCTGCGAGCCGGTGTTCGCCGCTTTGGTCGCCCGCGGCACCCTGACGCTCGACGATCGCTGGGCACGCTACCGGCTCGCGCTCGAAGCCGGCAGCCTGCGACTGGCGCAGCAGGTGGCCGGTGACCTGCCGACGGCCGAACGCATCGACGCGCGCGAGTTTCGCCGGGTCGACGCGAAGCCGGCGGCCGAGCTCGCGCAAGGCGCGTTCCGCTGGAAGTCCCGCGATGGGCGCGAGCTCGCCCTTTTCGCACTCGAGCGCGCCGCGCGCACCGAGCCGGACGCCGCGCGCGCCGCGTGGCTCAGGACGCGCGAGCGCCTCCCGCCCGCGGATCGCGCGTGGGGGAACGCGCGCCTCGCGTTCCACGCGTCGCGCCAGCTGGCGCCGTGGGCCAACGACGTCTGGCGCGAACCGCTGCCGGAGGCCATGGGCGCCGACATGCGCGCGTGGCGCGTACGCGCGGCGCTGCGGGCGCAGGCGTGGCGCGACGTGCTGGCGGCGCTCGATGCGCTGCCGCGCGCCGCGGCCGACGAGGCGACGTGGCGCTACTGGCGCGCCCGCGCGCTCGCCGCGACCGGCCGCGACGCCGAGGCACGGGCGATCTACGCCGCGCTGGCCGTCGAGCACGACTACCACGGGCTCCTCGCCGCGGAGGCGAGCGCGATGTGTGTCGACCCGCAGAGCGCGGCGATCGCCGCCGACGCGGCCTGGCAGGCGAGCTTCGGCGCGCGCCCGGACGTGCAGCGCGCGGTCAAGCTCGTGCAGCTCGATCTTCGCGCGGACTCGCAGCGCGAGTGGCTCGCGATCGTGCGCGGCTTCGACGACGATACGCTCAACCAGGCGGCGATCTACGCCGCGTCGCGCGGCATGCACGACCGCTCGATCAACACCGCCAACCGCACGCGCGAGCGCAACGACTACGCGCTGCGCTACCCGATGCCGTGGCGCGAGCAGTTCGCCGCGGCGGCGCGCGACAACGCGATCGACGAGGCGCTGCTGCGCGGCATCGCACGCCAGGAGTCGCGCTTCGTGCCCGAGATCGTATCGTCGGCGGGCGCGGTCGGGCTGATGCAGCTGATGCCCGCGACGGCGCAGTGGGTCGCGAAGCAGACGGGGCGCACCGACTACCGGCCCGCGCGCATCAACGACCTCGACATCAACACGCAGTTCGGCGCGTTCTACTTCAAGTACTGGCTCGACCGGCTCGACGGTTCCGCGGCGCTCGCGGCCGCCGCGTATAATGCGGGCCCCGGACGCGCGCAGGCATGGCGACCCGCCGAGCCGCTCGACGGCGCCATCTGGGTCGAGACGATTCCGTTCAACGAGACGCGCGACTACGTGAAGAAGGTGCTCGCCAACTCGGTGTACTACGCGCGCGCGTTCGGCGACGCCGCGGTCGAGATGCGCCAGCGACTGGGGACCGTGGGTCCGCGCCCGGCGGCCGCGACGCCGCTCGCGGCCAGGGAATGACGCGCGTGGCCATCCTGCGCATCGTCGTGCTCGGGGGCAGCGGCTTCGTGGGCAGCGCGCTCGCCGCACGGCTCGTCGCCGCCGGCCACGAGGTCGTCGTGCCGACGCGCAGCCGCGAGCGCGCCCGGCACCTGATCCTGCTGCCGACCGTCGACGTCGTCGAGACCGACATCCACGACCCCACTCGCCTGGCCGCGCTGGTGCGCGGCGCGGACGCGGTCGTCAACCTGGTCGGCATCCTCAACGAATCGGGCCGCGACAGCTTCGCGCGCGTCCACGTCGAGCTCGCCCGCAACGCGATCGCGGCGTGTCGCGCGGGCGGCGTGCCGCGCCTCCTGCACATGAGCGCGCTCAACGCCGATCCGGCGGGGCCGTCGCGCTACCTGCGCTCGAAGGGGGAGGCCGAGGCGCTCGTCGCCGGGTCGCCGCTCGCGTGGACGGTGTACCGGCCGAGCGTGATCTTCGGCGAAGGCGACAGCTTCCTGTCGCTGTTCGCGCGCCTCGCGCATGCGTTGCCGGTGATCGCGCTGCCGGCCGCGGACGCGCGCTTCCAGCCGGTGTGGGTGGGCGACGTCGTCAGTGCGTTCGAGCGCTCGCTCGCCCGTCCCGAGACCGTGGGGCAGCGCTACGACCTGTGCGGTCCCAAGGTCTACACGCTGCGCGAGCTGGTCAGCTACGCCGCGGAGACGTCCGGCGCGGTGCGCCCGATCGTGCCGCTCACCGGGGCGCTCGCGACGCTCCAGGCGTTCGTGCTCGAGCGCCTCCCCGGCAAGCTCATGAGCCGCGACGACCTCGCGTCGATGACGCTCGACAGCGTATGCGGCTGCCCGTTCCCGGCCGTGTTCGGCGTCGAGCCGGCATCGCTCGAGGCGCTCGCGCCGACGTGGCTCGCGCCGGACGCGGGGCGCGACCGCTACGACGCGATGCGCGCCTCGGTCGGCCGCTAGCCCCCGCGCCCCGCGGCGACGCGATGGCGCGACCGCTTCCGCAGCCGGTGCACACCTACCGCGTCGGCGGCTCGGTCCGCGACGAGTTGCTCGGCCGCCCGCAGGCCGACCGCGACTGGGTCGTCGTCGGCGCGACGCCGGAGACGATGATCGCGTCGGGCTACCGGCCGGTCGGCCGCGACTTCCCGGTCTTCCTGCATCCGGAGACGCGCGAGGAGTACGCGCTCGCACGCACCGAGCGCAAGCACGGGACCGGCTACCGCGGGTTCGAATTCTTCGCCTCGCCGGACGTGACGCTCGAGCAGGACCTCGCGCGCCGCGACCTGACGATCAACGCGATGGCGCGCGACGAGCGCGGCCGGCTCATCGACCCGCACGGCGGCGAGCGCGATCTCGCGCATGGCCTGCTGCGCCACGTGTCGCCGGCGTTCGCCGAGGATCCGTTGCGCGTGCTGCGTGTCGCCCGCTTTGCCGCGCGCTTCGGCTTCGCCGTCGCGGCCGAGACCGAGGCGATGATGCGCGCCATCGTGCGCGCGGGCGAGCTCGCGACGCTGGCGCCCGAGCGCGTCTGGCAGGAGCTCGCGCGCGGGCTCATGGAGGCGCAGCCGTCGCGCATGCTCGCCGTGCTGCGCTCGTGCGGCGCCCTCGCCGCGCTGCTGCCGGAGGTCGACGCGCTCTACGGCGTGCCGCAGCCGCCGGCGCACCATCCGGAGATCGACGCCGGCGTGCACGTCGCGCTCGCGCTTGACCACGCGGCCGCGCGCGGCGCCGACCTCGCGGTACGGTACGCGGTGCTGGGGCACGACCTCGGCAAGGGCACCACGCCGCGCGCCGACTGGCCGCGCCACGTCGCGCACGAAGCGCGCAGCGTTCGCGCCGTCGAGCGGCTGTCGGAGCGCTTGCGCGTGCCGACCGAATGCCGGGACGTCGCGCGACTCGTCGCGCGTTACCACCTCGACGTCGCGAACGCCGAGGCGTTGCGTCCGGCGACGCTGCTCGATCTCCTCGCCGCGATCGACGCGCTGCGCCGGCCGGGGCGCCTCGACGCGGTGCGAACCGCCTGCGCCGCGGACCGCCAGGCGCGTCCCGGACGCGAACGCGAAGGCGACCGGCCGGGCGAGTGGCTCGCGCACGCGCTGGCGGTGGTTCGCGGCGTCGACGCCGGCGCCATTGCGAAGGCGACGCCGCCGGAGAGGATCGAGAACGCCGTGCGCCAGGCGCGCCTGAAGGCGCTCCGCGTGTGGCGCGACCGCGTGAAAGGCGGGTTGTTGCTCGAGTGATGAACGGCGGCGATGGGCGATGGGGACTCACCTTCCGGCGACACGTGCGTTCCTATCGCTTATAGCCCATCGCCCATCGCCGCTCTTCAGATCCTGTACGCCACCGCCTTCATCACGCTGGCGGCCAGCCGCATCACCTCGCGCACCGGGCGGGGCAGGTCCGTTCCGCCGGCTTCCTGCGCCATGGCGCCGTGGCGCGCCTCGTCGTCGCGCATGCGATCGACGATCGCGCGGCTCTTCGCGTCGGCGGCGGGCAGCGCGTCGATGTGGCCGGTCAGATGCTCCTCGACCTGGCGCTCGGTCTCGACCACGAAGCCCAGGTTGACGCGATCGCCCGCGAGCCCCGCGGCGACCCCGATGGCGAACGAGCTCGCGTACCACAACGGATTGAGGAGCGACGTACGGTCGGAGAGCTCGGCGAGCCGCGTGGCGGTCCACGCGAGGTGGTCTTCCTCGTCGCGCGCGGCGTCGGCGAAGCGTGCGCGGACCTCGGGCGTGCGCGCCACCAGCGCCTGCGCCGCATAGAGCGCCTGCGCGCACACCTCGCCGGTGTGGTTCACGCGCATCAGCCCCGCGGCGTGGCGGCGCTCGGCCTCGCTCAGCTCGGGTTGCGGGAGGCTGGCGCCGGGCGTCGGCCGCGCGGGCAGCGCGACGCCGGCCAGCGTGCGCAGCGCGCGGTCGAAGCCGGTGATCAGCGCGTCGATCGAGGGTGGGGACGGAGCGGCCATGCATGCATGGTAGCGCAGCCTGCACCGGCGGACGTTCGACGTCCCGCGCGCGCCAAAGGAAACGGGCGCCCGAAGGCGCCCGTCGATGCTTCGTTCCGGGCCGGCTTGCGCCCGTGAGCGTTGCCGCTTCTTAGAAGAAGTGGACGAGGCCCACCGCCAGACCCTGCGGCTTGCCTTCGCTCGCCAGCCCGCCCGTCGTCGCCGACTGGTTGACCGGGTTGATGTTGAACGTGTAGCGCGCGTTGGTGTCGTTGTCGATCCGCACGTAGCCGATGTAGGTCAGCGTGCGCTTCGACAGCGGGTAGGTGTAGCTGATCTCGTACTGGTCGACCGAGGTGTCGCCACCCTTGACCAGGCCGCCGACCACCGTGCCGTCCGCCGCGCTGCCCTTCCCGTCGTTGCCGTGTCCCCAGAACGCGTAGAACTGCCCCGGTCCCAGGTTGAACGTGCCCGACACGCCGTAGAAGTCGCGCTTCAGGTCGCCGCCGCCCGCGTCGTACTTCAGGCGCTCGTACACGCCAGCGACGCGCGCGATGCCGAAGTTGAAGCCGCCGGCGATCGAGACCGCATCGTCGGTCAGGCCGGCGCCGCGTGCCTTCTGGTTGCGTTCCCACGCCAACCCGCCCTGGATCGGGCCGTTGTTGTAGTAGCCGCCCATGCTGTAGATCATCCCGTGCGTCGCGTTCTCGCTCGTCGACGCCTGGATGCTGCCGGTGAAGCCCGCCATGTTCGGCGAGTCGTAGCGGACCGAGTTGCCCAGGCGCGCATCGAAGCCGCCCTGCGCCTTCGACGCCGGACCCTGCGCCCACACCGCCGCCGTCGACAGGATCGACGTCGTCAGGGTCGGCACGTTGCCGAAGATCGGGTGGATGTCGTCGTACGGGGCGAGGAAGTTACCGATCTTGACCGTTCCCCAGCCGCCTTGCAGGCCGACGAACGTTTCGCGACCGGCCAGCGTGCCGCCGCCCGCATCGGACGAGATCGACGACTCGATCTGGAAGATCGCGTTGAGGCCGCCACCGAGGGACTCGGTGCCGCGAACGCCCAGGCGCGACGAGTTCGCGCTCACGCGGTACACGTTCGGCTTGGTGCCGTCCGCGAGCCGCGTCTGCACGACTTCGAGCGTCGCGTTGATGCGACCGTACAACGTCACGTTCGCGGTTTGCGCCTGCGCGGCCAGCGGGGCGGACACCACACCCGCGACGGCGAGAGCGACAAGCTTCTTATTCATGAAGTCTCTCCTCTATCGGAAAAGTCGACCGGATCGCAGCACTGCCGGCCATCGGAACCTTCTCAGGGCTGTCGAGAAGTTGAGGCCATTGTGCCAAACGGCCCAAATCGTTGGAAGCGCGGGGTGCCGACGCGCTCTCGCACCCTTGCGCCCTGTTGTGCCGAAGCAACAAAGACGTTCGCCGCCCAAGTGGCGCCGGCCTGCCAAGGCGAGCGAAAAGATCCATGTAATTGTATGATGTTAAACATGAAATCAACATGTTTCCGGGACGGGGGGACGGGCGGCGGTACCAATGTGGCGTGCCGCGGCGCCACTTCCCGGGCCCCGAGCGCGAAACCGGGGCCGCGGAACGCATTTTCCGCGCCTGCGCAACCGCCTCCCGGCCCGGGGATCGCGTGATTCCCCTCGCGCTGGCGGCGGCCGTGTCCGCGGCCGTCCTCGCGTTGGTCGCCTTTCGCCCCGGCCTCGCGCCGCGCGACGTCCCCAACGAGCGCTCGCTGCACGCCGCTCCGGTGCCGCGCGCGGGGGGATGGGCCGTGTGGGCCGGCTGGCTCGCCGTGACGCCGTGGATTCCGGCGCCGCCGGGCTTTGGCGGCGTGTCGTTCGCGGTGCTGCTCGGCGCCCTCGCGGCGCTGTTCGTCGTCTCGCTGGCGGATGATTTTCGCGGCGTGCCGGCGCGCTGGCGGCTCGCGGTGCAGGTGGCGTGCGCGCTCGCGCTCGCCGCGACGCTCGTGCCCGACGCCGGCGCCGGGGGCATCTTGCGCATCGCCGCGCTTGCCTTCGTCCTCGTGGGCGCCGCGAACGCCTGCAACTTCATGGATGGCAGCGACGGCCTCGCCGGCGCGATGACGGTCGTGGGGTTCGGCGCGCTCGCGGCCGCGGCGATGCTCGCGCGTGCTCCGGCACTCTCGCTCCTGGCGCTCGCCTTCGCGGCGCTGCCGTTCCTCGCACGGAACCTGCCGCCCGCCCGCGTGTTCCTGGGCGACGCAGGATCGGTGCCGCTCGGGTTCATGGCCGCCGCGGCGAGCCTCGCCGGCATGCTCGCCGGGACCTGGCCGGCGTGGTTCCCGGCGCTCGTGTTCTTGACTTTTCTCGCCGATGCGGGCGTGACGCTCGCGCGCCGCGCCGCCCGGGGCGAGCGCGTGTGGGAGCCGCACCGGACGCACTACTACCAGCGCCTCGTGCTGCTCGGGGCAGGCCACCGTGGAACGTTGGCGGTCTACGGGGCTCTCATGCTCGGAGGCGCGGCCGCGGGGCTCGCGTGCCTCGCCTGGCAACCCGCGGCCGGGCCCTATGCCCTTGCGGCTTTCGTTGCGGCGAATGCCCTACTGTTCGCCGGCATTGATTATCATTGGCGGGAACGTGCGTGAGAAGAAAGCCTTGAAGATCAACTGGCGCGCCGCACTGGCCTTCGCCCACGACGTCTGCGCTGCGGGCGTCGCCTGGACGCTGCTCTACGGGGTGCGCTTCAACTTCGACGTGCCCGAGCCGTACCTCGCGGACCTCGCGTGGTCGCTCGCCTGGATCCTGCCGCTGCAGGCGGCGATCTTCCTCGGCTTCGGCCTCTACCGCGGCTTGTGGCGCTTCGCGTCGCTCCTCGACCTGCAGCGCATCGTGCTGTCGGCGGGCCTCGGCGCGATCCTGATCCCGCTGGTGATCGTGATGCTGCAGTTGCAGGCATCGGTGCCGCGCAGCGTGCTGATCCTCTATCCGCTGGTGCTGATCTTCCTGATGGCGGGCAACCGCTTCGCCTACCGGATCTGGAAGGAGCACCGCCTCTACAGCCCGCTCGCGGCGCTCGGCGAGCCGGTGCTCGTCGTCGGCGCGGGCGATGCCGGCGCGCGGCTCACCAAGGACCTCGCGCGTAGCCGCCAGTGGCGTGTCGTCGGCCTGCTCGACGACGACGTCCGCAAGCACCGCGGGCACATCCGCAACGTGCCGGTGCTCGGCCCGATCAGCGAGCTCGCGTCGTGGGCCAAGCGCTACGGCGTGCGCAAGGTGATCATCGCTCTGCCGTCCGCGCACCACGCCGTGCGCCGCCGCGCCGCCGAGCGGTGCGCCGAGAACGGCCTCGAGGCGCTGACCGTGCCGAGCTACGAGGAGCTGATCAGCGG
>DATLIR010000129.1:0-3508 GCA_035539315.1 Casimicrobiaceae bacterium | reverse complement strand
TTTGTAGCGTTGCCTTTTCGTGCGGGGCGGTGTCCGCGGCGTCGGCGCTCGCCGACAGCGGGCGCCGGCCGCTCGCCGATTCCGCTGCGCCCGCCGGGGCTCCATGCTGTCGTCTCCTGCTTCCGAACGGAGACCCGCCATGGCCCAGCATCCCCCGACCCTGCCCACCGAGCCGCAGCGCAGCCAGACCGCAGGCAACGCCGCCTTCGACACGGCCGCGACGCTCGAGGTCTCGGACCATGCGCCACGGGCGACCGACGCCGCGCGCAAGCTGCTGTTCGACCGGCTCGAGAAGACCCCGGTGGCCATGACCGTCACCACCGACGCGGACGGCAGCGTGCGCGTGCGGCCGCTGACGACGCAGCGGGCCGAGGAGCCCGGCGTGCTGTGGTTCTTCGTCCCGCGCAGCGGCGGCGTGGCCGACGACATCGACGGCCGGCCCGAGGTGATCCTCATCTACGCCGAGCCGGGCGACAACGCGTACGTCGCGCTAGCCGGCCAGGCGCGCATCGTCGTGGACCCGGCGAAGGCGAAGGAGCTGTGGTCGCCGATCGCCGGCGCGTGGTTCACCGAGGGCCCCGACGATCCGCGCCTCGGCCTCCTGCGCGTGGAGCTCGAGCGCGGCGAGGCGTGGGAATCGACCGAGGGCAAGGTGCTCGAGTACCTGCGCATGGCCAAGGCGGCGCTGACGCGCACCCCGCCCGACCATTCGCACGATCACTTCGCGTTCACGTTCTAGCGTCCGTGCCCGGCGGGGGCCCCATGGGTCGCCCGCATGGCATGCGTTTCGCTAAACTGCTTTCCTCGACCCCCCGGAACCGTCCAGGGGGCATGACCCTGCCTCGATCCGGTGCGCGGCCCCTCGGCCGGGCACCGCGTTGGGGCGGACACGGGGAGAGCGGCACATGCGGGATGCGGGAACAGCACGCCGGTGGGGGTGGGCCGGCCGCGCGTTGGCGGTGGCGATGGTGGTGGGCGCGGGCCTCGCGCCCGGCGTGGCGGCCGCGCAGGAGAAGATCAAGTTCCAGCTCGACTGGCGATTCGAGGGCCCGTCGTCGCTGTTCCTGCTGACCAAGGCGAAGGGCTACTTCGCGCAGGAGAAGCTCGACGTCGAAATCGACGCCGGCAGCGGCTCGGGCAACGCCGTCAACCGCGTCGCGTCGGGCGCCTACCAGATGGGCTTCGCGGACCTGGCCGCGCTGATCGAATTCGTCGGCAACAACCCGACGGCGCCGACCAAGCCGGTCGCGGTGATGATGCTGTACGACGCTTCGCCGGCCGCGGTGATCTCGCTCAAGAAGACCGGCATCAAGTCTCCCGCGGACCTGCAGGGCAAGAAGATGGGCGCGCCGGTGTTCGACGCCGGCCGCAAGGCGTTCCCGATCTTCGTCAAGGCGAACAAGCTCGACGCGTCGAAGATCGCGTGGACCGCGATGGACCCGCCGTTGCGCGAGACGATGCTGGTGCGCGGCGACGTCGACGCGATCACCGGGTTCAACTTCACGAGCCTCCTCAACCTCAACGCGCGCGGCGTCAAGGACGAGGACATCGACGTGATGATGTACCCGCAGCACGGCGTCGACCTCTACAGCAATGCGATCATCGTGTCCGAGTCCTTCCTCAGGGAAAAACCGGAGGCGGTGCGCGGGTTCCTTCGCGCGATGACCAAAGGCGTGCGCGACGTCCTCGCCGATCCCGAGGGCTCGATCCGCTACGTGAAGGAGCGCGATCCGCTGATCGACGAGGCGCTCGAGAAGCGCAGGATGAAGCTCGCGATCCCGGGGATCGTCGACACGCAAATCGCGAGGACGGACGGCCTCGGCGACGTCCGGCCGCAGCGTCTCGCGGACATGGTGACGCAGGTGTCCGCGGCGTTCGACCTCAAGAGCCCGGTCAAGCCCGAGCAGATCTGGAACGGCAGCTACCTGCCGCCGAAGGCCGAACGGATGGTGTTCGCGAAATAGCGTCGCCGGCGGGAGTGCCGCCGCGCGTCGCGTGCGGCGGCGCGACGCTGTTGGAGAATCCTCGAGTGACCGCAGCCGCCAGCGCGGGCCCCGCCGCCGTGCCGTTCGTCGATTTCCGCCACGTCTGGCTCGCCTACGCCGGGCAGGACGCGTTCGCCGTCGAGGACCTGACGCTGTCGATCGGGGCGGGCGAGTTCGTCGCGATCGTCGGCCCGTCCGGCTGCGGCAAGAGCACGTTCATGAAGCTCGCGACCGGCCTCAAGCCGCCGACGCGCGGCGAGATCGACGTCGAGGGTGTGCGGGTGACGCGCACGCTCAAGATCGCCGGCATGGCGTTCCAGGCGCCGACGCTGCTGCCGTGGCGCACGACACTCGACAACGTGCTGCTGCCGCTCGAGATCGTCGAGCCCTACCGCTCGACCTTCAAGCGCGATCGCGAGGCGTTCGCGGCGCGCGCCCGCGCGCTCCTGAAGACCGTCGGCCTCGAAGGCTACGAGGACAAGTTCCCGTGGCAGCTCTCCGGCGGCATGCAGCAGCGCGCCTCGATCTGCCGCGCGCTCGTCCACCAGCCCAAGATGCTGCTGCTCGACGAGCCGTTCGGCGCGCTCGACGCCTTCACGCGCGAGGAGCTGTGGTGCGTGCTGCGCGACCTGTGGGCCGCGCAGCGCTTCACCGTGGTGCTGGTCACGCACGACCTGCGCGAGGCGGTGTTCCTCGCCGACACCGTGTACGTGATGAGCAAGCGCCCGGGGCGCATCCTGGGCCGCAAGGCGATCGACCTGCCGCGGCCGCGCGACCTCGAGGTCACCTACACCGACCACTTCACCGACCTCGTGCACGAGATGCGCGAGCGCATCGGCATGGTGCGCAAGACGGCCTGACATGGACATCGCGCAGCAGCGCCGGCTCGAGACCTGGGCGCCCTGGCTCCTGAGCGCGGGCATCCTGGTCGTCTGGCAGCTGGTGTGCCAGGTGTTCGCCATCTCCGAGTTCATCTTCCCCTCGCCGGTCCAGATCGTGAAATCGCTGGTCGAGCACGCCGGCCCGATCGCCGGGCACGCGTGGAAGACGCTGTGGACGACGCTGGCCGGCTTCGCGATCGGCGTCGCGGTGGGCGTGCTGCTCGGCGTGATCGTCGGCAGCTCGCGCTTCATCTACAGCGCGCTTTATCCGCTGCTGGTGGCGTTCAACAGCGTGCCCAAGTCGGCCTTCGTGCCGATCCTGGTCGTGTGGTTCGGCATCGGGACGGTGCCGGCCATCCTGACGGCGTTCCTGATCTGCTTCTTCCCGATCGTCGTCAACGTCGCGACCGGCCTCGCCACGCTCGAGCCGGAGCTCGAGGACGTGCTGCGCGCGCTCGGCGCGACGCGCGTCGACGTGCTCACCAAGGTCGGGCTGCCGCGCTCGCTGCCGTTCTTCTTCGCGTCGCTCAAGGTGGCGATCACGCTCGCCTTCGTCGGCACCGTCGTCTCGGAGACCGTGGCGTCGAACGACGGCATCGGCTACCTGATGATGGCGGCGGGCTCGTCGATGCGCATGCCGCT
>DATLIR010000128.1:0-5541 GCA_035539315.1 Casimicrobiaceae bacterium | reverse complement strand
AGCCGGTCGCCGCGCCTGTTCCCGCGCCTGCGCCTGCCCCGGCGCCCGCGCCTCGCGCAACGCCCGCTCCGGCGCCCGCGCCGGCGCCTGCCGCGCCTGGCGTGCAGAAGATCACGCTCGCGTCGAAGGCGCTGTTCGACTTCGACAAGGCGGTGCTGAAGCCTGAAGGCAAGGCGGCGATCGACAGCGAGATCATCTCGAAGCTCGCGCAGGTGCAGCGCCTCGAGCTGGTGCTCGTCACCGGCCACACCGACCGCATCGGCACCCAGGCCTACAACCAGAAGCTGTCCGAGCGCCGCGCCGACGCGGTGCGCGACTACCTGGTGAGCAAGGGCGTCCCGCGCGACAAGATCGAGACGCTGGGCATGGGCAAGACCCAGCCGGTCCCGGGCGTGGTCTGCGACATGAAGGCGATGAAGGAACTGATCGCCTGCCTCGCGCCGAACCGTCGCGTCGAGGTCGAGGTGAAGGGCGAGTCGGTCCGTCGCTGATCGGGCCTTCGTCTCCCGAAAAGCCCCGCTTCGGCGGGGCTTTTTGTTTCGTCCGCGCAGGGCTTCGCAAGGGATTGTCCATGGTGGGTCGGGCGTTGGCCCGACGCTCGTTCGCACGGCCAGAACGTCGGACTGAAGCCGGACCTACCCACCTGGCCGGCCGAAGCCCGGCCCACTCACCCGCGCGAGCCGACCGTTTCGGACGAGGCGGTTGCGTCGGCCAGCATCGGCGAATGACCGCCCACGTAGAATCGCGGCGATGGATGTCGTCAAGCCGCCGCGCGCAGTCGACCTCGTCATCCACGCGCGCTACGTGGTGCCGGTCGAGCCGGGCGGCGCGCTGGAGCGGCACGCGCTGGTGATCGACCGCGGCCGCATCGTGGCGCTGGTGCCGTCGGCCGCGGTCGCGCAGGCGTTCGCACCGCGCGAGATGGTCGACCTGCGGACCCACGTGCTGATGCCGGGGCTGGTCAACGCGCACGCGCATTCGGCGATGACGCTCCTGCGCGGCGTGGCGGACGACCAGCCGCTGAAGACCTGGCTGGAGCAGCACATCTGGCCGCGCGAAGGGCGCCACGTCTCGGCCGAGTTCGTGCGCGACGGCACGCTCGTCGCTTGCGCCGAGATGCTCGCCGGCGGCATCACCTGCTGCAACGACATGTACTTCTATCCGGACGCGGCGGCGCGCGCGTACGAGGAGACGGGCCTGCGTGCGATGCTGGGACTGCCGGTGCTCGATCTCCCGACCGCGTACGCCTCCGACGCCGACGGCTACCTCCGTGCCGGGCTCGCGGCGCGCGATGCGTACAAGGGCAGTCCGCGCCTCGCGTTCTCGCTCGCACCGCACGCGCCGTACACGGTCGGCGACGCAAGCTTCGCGAAGGTCACGACCTTCGCGCAGGAGCTCGACCTTCCGATTCAGACGCATCTCCAGGAGACGCGTTCCGAACGCGACGACGCGCTGCGCGATACCGGCGCGACCCCGCTCGCCCGCCTCGACCGCCTCGGCGTCACCGGGCCGTCGTTCGTCGCGATCCACGCGGTCCACCCTGGCCGCGGCGACATCGAGCTGCTCGCGCGCCAGGCGAGCCACGTCGTGCACTGCCCCGCGTCGAACATGAAGCTCGCGAGCGGCATCGCGCCGGTGGTCGAGTATCTCGACGCCGGCATCAACGTGGCGCTGGGCACCGACGGTGCCGCGTCCAACAACCGGCTCGACCTGTTCGGCGAGATGCGGCTCGCGTCGCTGCTCGCGAAGGTCGCGTCGGGCGACGCGGCCGCGCTGCCGGCCGCGGCGGTCGTGCGCATGGCCACGCTCGGGGGCGCACGGGCGGTCGGACTCGACGCGCGCATCGGCTCGCTCGTGCCGGGCAAGCAGGCGGACGCGATCGCGATCGATCTCGCCCACCCGGCGCTCGCCCCCTGCTACGATCCGATCTCGCACCTCGTGCACGCTGTGGGGCGCGAGCACGTCACCGACGTGTGGATCGACGGCGAGCGGCTCGTGGCCGAGCGCCGGCTGACGCGGCTCGACGCCGCGGCCCTGACCACCCGGGCCGACGCGTGGCGCGCCCGCATCGCGTAGGTCGCCCATGGCCCTCCCCGTTCCCGTCACGCCGCCCAACGCCGATCCCGCCGAGCTCGCGAAGTTCGCCGCGCTCGCGCACCGCTGGTGGGATCCTGAAAGCGAGTTCAAGCCGCTGCACGAGATCAACCCGCTGCGCCTGGCCTGGATCGAGTCGATCGTCGGCACCCTCGCTGGCAAGCGCGTGCTCGACGTCGGGTGCGGCGGCGGAATCCTCGCCGAAGCAATGGCGACGCGCGGCGCGCAGGTGACCGGCATCGATCTCGCCGAGAAGCCGCTCGGCGTCGCCAGGCTCCACACGCTGGAGAGTGGCGTCGCCGTGGACTACCGGCTGATCGAAGCCGAGACGCTCGCGCGCGAGACGCCGGCCACGTTCGACGTGGTGACCTGCATGGAGATGCTCGAGCACGTGCCCGACCCCGGCTCGACGCTGGCGGCCTGCGCGGCCCTGGTGCGTCCGGGCGGGCGGGTCGTCGTGTCGACGATCAACCGCAATCCCAAGTCCTACCTGTTCGCGATCGTCGGCGCCGAGTACGTGCTACGCCTGCTGCCGCGCGGCACGCACGACTGGTCGCGCTTCCTGACGCCGGCCGAGGTGGCGCGCCATGCGCGCGACGCCGGCCTCGAGCTCACGGCGACGATCGGGATGACCTACAACCCGCTCGCGCGCACCTACCGGCTCGCGGCGGACATGTCGGTCAACTACCTCGCGGCGTTCAGCCGCCCCCCGACCGTTCCGGCGTGAGCGCGACGCTCGACGTCGACGCGGTGCTGTTCGACCTCGACGGCACGCTCGCGGACACCGCGGGCGACCTCGCGGGCGCGCTCAACCGCGTGCGCGCCGACCACGGCCGTCCCCCGCTGCCGGTGGCGGCGCTGCGCTCGCACGCGAGCGCCGGAGCGCGCGGGCTCCTCGGTGCGGGCATGGACCTGAAGCCCGACGATTCCGGCTACGCCGCGGCGCGTGACGCGTTCCTCATCCACTACGAGGCCGGACTCGCCGTGACGACGCGCCTGTTCGACGGCGTCGACACGATGCTCGAGACCATCGAAGCCCGTGGCCTCGCGTGGGGCATCGTGACCAACAAGGCGGAGCGCTACACCGGACCGGTCGTCGTCGCGCTCGGGCTCGCGCACCGCGCAGGGACGATCGTGTGCGGCGACACGACGCCCCACGCGAAGCCGCATCCCGCGCCGCTGCTGCACGCCGCCTCCGCGCTGCGCCTGCCGCCGACGCGCTGCGTGTACGTCGGCGACGACCTCCGCGACGTGGAGGCCGGCAACGCCGCCGGCATGGCGACGCTGGTCGCGGCATGGGGCTACCTCGGCAACGGCGTGCCGCCCTCGGCGTGGCCGGCCCGCGGCTGGCTCGACGCGCCGCGCGATCTCGTCGCCTGGCTGCGCGGCTAGGGCCCGCTCAGGGACATGCGCTGGCATTGACCGCGAGCACCTCGCGCGGCTGGCCGTTGCGCGATCCGGCGATGCGGACCGGCTGGCTGGCGGCGAGCGGCCGCAGCACGGCGCCGGTCACGTCGTCGGGCTGCTGCAGCGCGATGCCGTTCGCCTGCGCGATGCGATCGCCGCGCGCGAGCCCCAGCATCAGCGCGAAGCCGCCGTCCTCGCGCACGACCAGCGACCCGTTGTCCGCGGCGAACATCGACCGCCAGCTTTCCGGCTGGGCGATGAGGCCGTCCAGGAGCTCCGCATGGAGCTTGAGGATCGAGCCGCTGAAATTCGCGGGAACCACGCAGGCGGGCGAGGCGGAGCGCAGCGTGGACACCACCGCCTTCGGCGGCGCGCCCGGGCGTGCCGGCGCGGCGCCGGCGGTCGCAGGCGGTGGGTCGCGTCGCAGCTCGAGCGTGCGCTGGCCGCCCGCGTCGGCGATCGTGACGCTCCACGCATCGATCGACGCGAGCCGCACGCCCGGCACGATCTCGCCGCCGGCCGCGACGACGCGTGCGCCTTCGCGCGTGCGGAACACCGCGTAGCCCTTGCCGTCGCGCTCGGCCAGCACGCCCACCAGGCGCACGTCGCCGCTCGCCGGCGCGGCGATGCTGCCCGGAGCGTCGCCGCCCCCGGCCCACAGCCCCGAGGCGAGGATCGTCGCCGCCGGATCGGCGGGCGCCGGGGTGAGTACGACAGCGGGCGCGGGTTCCAGCCAGCGCCACAGCCAATGGGCCGCGACCCAGGCGAACGCGGCGAAGGCCGCCGCGGTCGCGAGCACGATCGCCGCGCGCCACGCGAGCGGACGGCCGCTGTCGACGGCGTCGCTCATCGGTTCATGCGGGAGGCGCGCGCGCGATCGCTATAATCCGCGCTCCCCGGAACCCTACGCGTGAATCCCCGACTCGATCTCACCCGGCCGTATCCATTCGAGCGACTGCGCCTCCTGCTGGCGGACTCGCATCCACCCACGGATCGCGCGCTCATCAACCTGTCGATCGGCGAGCCGCGCCATCCGACGCCGCGCCTCGTGCTCGATGCGCTCGCCGCCGGTGGCGCGGGACTCGCGCATTATCCCATGACGCTCGGGCCGCTCGCGCTGCGCGAGGCGATCGCCGCGTGGCTCGCGCGCCGCCATGGCATTCCCGCTCCCGATCCCGCGACCGAGGTGTTGCCGGTGCTCGGCAGCCGCGAGGCGCTGTTCGCGTTCGCGCAGGCGACGATCGATGCCAGCCGGCCGGGCGCGACGGTCGTGATGCCCAACCCGTTCTACCAGATCTACGAGGGGGCGGCGCTGCTCGCCGGCGCGTTGCCGTGGTTCGTCAACGCCGAGGAAGCGCATGGCTGGCGTCACGACTGGGGCAGCGTGCCGGATGAAGTATGGCAACGCACCCAGCTCCTGTATGTCTGCTCGCCCGACAATCCGACCGGCCGCGTGATCGGGCTCGACGAATGGCGCACGCTGTTCGGGCTGGCGGACCGTCACGGCTTCGCGATCGCCTCCGACGAGTGCTATTCCGAAGTGCATTTCGACGAGGCGAACCCGCCGCTCGGCGCGCTCGCGGCCGCCGCGCGGCTCGGTCGCGAGAAGCACCGGGGCGTGGTCGTGTTCGGCAGCCTGTCGAAGCGCTCGAACGCGCCGGGGCTTCGCTCCGGCTACGTCGCCGGCGATCCGTCGCTCGTCGCGCCGTTCCTCCGGTACCGCACCTACCATGGTTCCGCGATGTCGCCCGCGGTGGTCGCCGCGAGCCTGGCCGCATGGAAGGACGAGGAGCACGTCCGCGAGAATCGCCGCCGCTACAAAGCGAAGTTCGACGCGCTGACGCCGCGCGTCGCCGCGGTGCTCCCGTGCGAGCGGCCCGACGCCGCGTTCTACCTGTGGGCGCATACGCCGCTCGACGACGCCGAGTTCGCGCGGCGGCTCCATGCCGAGGAGCACGTGACGGTCCTGCCGGGCAGCTACATCGCGCGCGACGCGCAGGGCGTCAATCCCGGCAAGGGTCGTATCCGCATCGCGCTGGT
>DATLIR010000127.1:0-2795 GCA_035539315.1 Casimicrobiaceae bacterium | reverse complement strand
GCGGCCGGCGTCGCGGAAGGCCAGCCGCGCGATCGAGGACCTGCGCGCGATCCCGTGGAGCTTCAGCTGGGGCCAGTGCCGCGTCGCACTGCCCGGCTGGTACGGCTTCGGCCTCGGCATCGAGGCGTTCCTCGGCGCCGGCAAGGAGCGCGAGTCGCGCCTCGCCCTGCTGCGCCGAATGGCGACGCAGTGGCCGTTCTTCGCCACGCTCATCTCCAACCTCGACATGGTGATCGCCAAGAGCGACATGGCGATCGCCGCGCGCTACGCCGAGCTGGCCGAGGACAGGAAGGCCGGCAAGAAGATCTTCGCGCGGATCGAGGCGGAGTGGGAGCGGACGAGCAACGCGCTCACGCTCATCACCGGCGAAGCGAATCGTCTCGCGGGCAATCCTTCCCTGGCGCGCTCGATCGAGCACCGCTTTCCCTACCTCGACCCGCTCAACCACCTCCAGGTCGAGCTGATGCGGCGCTACCGCGCGAGCGGCAGGAACGATCCGGGGCTGGGGCGCGTGCAGACCGGGATCCACATCTCGATCAACGGCCTCGCGGCGGGTCTACGCAACACCGGCTGATCCGTCCTCTCCATTGCGGTTGAGCGTCGCCGATACGCCTCCTAGAGTGCAGGCGCGGGTCACCAGCGAAGGAGCGACGATGACGAGCGCACTGCAGAGCATGCTGATCGGGGCAAGTCTTTCCATGGCGTTGTGCGGGCCGGCCGCCGGCCAGGGCGGGCCCCCGCCAGCGTCGTCGCTGGACGACATCACCGCGTGCTCTCTCGAAGGCGACGTGGTATTCATCGTCACCGGCCGCGACGCGACCGCGCGCCGCTACAAGTACCCGTGGGACGCCGCCATCGACGCCCTGTGCAACGGCAAGGGCTTCGCGATCGGCGCGCCGATCAAGGTCGCCGCCGCGCAGTCGACCGCACGCGCCGCCGCGCCGACGCCGGTCGCCGCTGCCGCGGCGACCGCTCCCGCCGGTGCGCCGAGCGAGTTTCCCGCCGAAGCGCAACCAGTGTCGGCCAGCGACCTGGCCCGCAAGGTGTCGGGAAGGATCTTCAACGTCGAGCTGCACAACGGCGTGCGCTGGCGTCTCGACTACAAGACGAACGGCTACCTGTTCGTCAATGTCAGCAACGGCGCAGCGGTCTCCGGTCCCTGGCGCGCCGAAGACGGTCGCCTCTGCACTCACATGAGAGGAGGCTCCGCTTCGTGCAACGAGGTGCGCGAGCAAGGACAGCGGCTGTATCTGAAGCGCGACAACGGAGAAGTGATCGCGCTGAACCCGCAGTGACCAACGCGCGTCGCCGCGGAAGCCGGCAGCTCGCCGTGCGCCATGCGCGCTTGAATCAGCGGCCCTGCGCGACCGCTTGCGCGGAAGCAGGCCCCGGCGACATCGCGGCCGACGCGGCGGACACCGCCGCTTGCGCCGCCTGCGCCTCGTCGGCGCTGCGCGCGAGTCGGCGTCCTTCCTCCGCGAGCACCGCGATCGGCTGACCCGTCCGTGCCACGCGCCGCCGCAGCGCCTCGACTTCGCCGAGACGGCCGACTTCGACCATTCGCAAGAGTTCCCGGCGGACGAGCTCGCAGTTGAGCGGCTCGGTCCACGGCAGCGCGTCGCGAGACTCGACGGCGCGGGCAGCGTGGCCTTCTTCGTCGAGCGCCGCGAGACGCGCCGGCGACCAGTCGAGGCGCTTGCCGAGACCGACACCGACCGAGCGGCCGAGCAGCGTCCGCGAGCGGTCGACCAAGAGCGTCGCGATCCTGTCGCACGTGTCGCGCCGGTTCGCATTGGCGATCGCCCCTGCGTCGCAGTACCTCGACAGGTCGGGCATGACGAGATCGAGCGTTTCGTAGCTCATCGCATCGTTCGACGCAAGCCAGGTACCGACGAGGAGCCGGTCGCCCTGGGGCGCAGCCTTCGCCATCTCTTCCACCAGCCGACCCCAGCCTGCGTCATCGACCAATGCGGCGGCGACATGGAACATCGCATCGTCGACACCGGCGCCGTCGCGCCGGCTCCGCGCCTCGCGTGCGACGGCGAACCAGGGCTCGGCGTTGCCGGGATCGAGCCGCGCCCACTGCAGGGCATTGATCAGCTGGCAGCTTCCGGCGCTGCCGCGCGGCGCCGCGGCGCAGGCGCGATAGGCCCAGGCATAGACCTGCGGGTCGGCAGACTCGACGGCCAGCCGTGCCAGCGCTTCGGCGCCGCCCCCGTCGTCGCGACGCCGCTGCTCGCTCGCGGAGCAGTCCTCGGGCCGCTCCTTGCAACTGTCGCTGACGCGGCCTTCGTAGCGATCACGCGCGGCGCGGAAGTAGAGCCCGGCCGCGCGGGCTCGCGCTTCGGGATGCGCGTCGAGGACCGGAACGATGGCGTCGAGCGCCTCGTCGCGCAGGCGCGCCGCGACCGCTTCGTCGTTCTGCCCCGGGAGGCGCGTCGTGGCAGCAACACACGAGTCGCGTGCCGACGCAACGGTGGCGTCGACCGGCGGCACGGCGCCGAAAGGCGCGACCGGCGCCGCACCGCGCGCTGCGCGAGCGCCGAGCGCGCCCGTCGCGTCCGCTTCATCGACCCGGCCGGCCCGGCGCTCGACGACGAAGACCAGAAGCAGGACGAGCACCACGATCGCCAGCGCGATCACGACACTGACGTCGTTCGACGAGAGTCGCCGCCCGGCCATGCCGCGATTGTCGCTACTGCGACGGGCCTTGTCGCGGGTTCGAGCGCCCGGCGCGCTCCGGGGAGAGCCCGCTAGCGCTCGGCGACGACGAGCGCTAGCGGGCTCTCCCCGGA
>DATLIR010000126.1:0-2162 GCA_035539315.1 Casimicrobiaceae bacterium | reverse complement strand
GGGGGATTCCGAGCTAGCGTCGGTTGCGTGTTGCGGGCCTCGTGCGGCGTCTTCGTGGTGAGCGCGGCGGGTCGCGAACCGCCGCATCGAGGGGATGGAGGGGCCGGCGCGCGTGGCGCGAATCCGGCGGGCCGCGTCCGGCGGTCGGGCCCGCGTCGCTCGGCGATCGAGGCGCACGTTGACCACCACGGGGGTGGCAAACGTGCGCCACGACCACCGACGCGAATCCTCCTCGAACGCCCGGCGACGCGGGTTCGCGAAGGACCGACCGCAATATCCGCGGCGAATCCGCCTCTCACGAGGCGCGTCCGAAGGAACGCCGGCGACGCCGAGACCACCCTCCCCTCGCAGCGCCGTCCGCGCCCGCCCCGCGGAGCGCGAGCGACTGAGCGGAACGCCGCCGCCGCCAGGCGCCCTAGAACCCCGGCGACCCCGCGCCCTCGCCCGCCGCGACCCGCCGCGCTCACCACGAAGACGCCGCGCAAGGCGCCGGCAACAAGCAACCGACCCTAGATCGGAATCCCCCACAGCGGGAACCAGCGCTCGAGCTCGGCCTCGATCGGCAGGCCCTGCCCGACCTGGGCCTTGATCTGCAGCTCGCGCTCGGAGTTGCGCTGCTTGCCCCCGCGCGCCGGGACGAACGGGTACCAGGCGCCGCGCTTGTAGTTGTAGATGAAGTAGATCGGCTGCTTCGTCTGGTCCTCGAAGGCGAAGACGGCGCACAGCACGCGCTCGTTGTAGCCGCCGACGGCGAGCGCGTCGGTCACCGCGTTGATCCCGACCGCGAGGTCCTCGAGGTCGGGGTCCTGGACGATCATCCAGCGGTAGCCGAACTCGTCGTCGGACGTCTCCACGCTCGAGCCGATCTCGTCCCCGGTCCCCTTCAAGACCTCCTCCATGTCGGTGACGATCGACTGGAAGTCGCTTGTGGCGAGCGGCTGGAAGACGATCGCTGCCTTGCCGCGGGTCGTGATGCCCTGCTGACTCTCGAGGTCGACGTACGCCGTCGTGATCGCGAACAGCCGGTCGGGCGCCGGGCCCTTGACCTTGCGCCGGCCGAGCAGCGCGTCCAGGAAGCCCACTACCGCGCCGTGCCCTGCAGCTGCGCCTCGAGGCGCTCCAGCCGCTCGATCCGCTTCTCGAGCGGCGGGTGCGTGGAGAACAGGTTGAAGAGCGACTTCTTCGCGTTCGCCGGGAAGATGTAGAACGCGTTCATCTCGGCGTGGGCGCGCAGGTCGTTCTGCGGGATCCGCTCCATGGTGCCGCTGATCTTCAGCAACGCGGAGGCGAGCGCGCTCGGCCGGCTCGTGAGGATCGCGGCGCCGCGG
Source organism: Casimicrobiaceae bacterium (assembly GCA_035539315.1). Taxonomy (GTDB): domain Bacteria; phylum Pseudomonadota; class Gammaproteobacteria; order Burkholderiales; family Casimicrobiaceae; genus VBCG01. The sequence continues at coordinate 834 of DATLIR010000126.1, read as the reverse complement.
TCGGCGGCGAACTCGCGGTAGCGCGACAGCGCCTGCATGAGGAAGAACGAGATGACGTAGACGGCGAGCGCGACGAGCATGACGACGAAGATGCTCGGGCCGTCGTCGTCACTGTCCTCGCCGCCGCCGAAGAAGAACCCGAACTGCAGGATCAGCGACGCGATCGAGGCGAAGAAGCTCGCGAGCGTCATGATCAGCACGTCGCGGTTGATGACGTGCGTGAGCTCGTGCGCGAGCACGCCCTCGAGCTCGGCAGGCGACAGGAGCTCCATGATCCCGGTCGTCGCGCACACCGTCGCGGTCTTCGGCGAGCGGCCCATCGCGAACGCGTTCGGCATCGCGCTGTGCATCACCCCCACCCGCGGCTTGGGCAGGTCGGCCTGGATGCAGAGGCGCTCGATCATCGCGTGCAGCTCGGGCGCCTCCTGCGGCGACACCTCGCGGACGCCCATGGCGCGGAGCGCGATCTTGTCCGAGAAGAAGACCTGGGCGGCGAACAGGACCGCGATGAACAGCACGGCGATGGCCGCCTTCGAGGCGATCGCGACGCCGATCAACACCACGTAGACGAGGCCGAGAAGGAAGAACGTAAGCAGCATCCGGGCCTGGAGCCCGGGGTCACGGCCGAACGACGTGGGACGAGGCATGGAACAGATCTTGCCAAACGACGGCGTCTCGGTCGCTAGCATCGCGCGCCGCCATGCGGATCCGCCTGCTGATCGCGGCTGCGGCACTGCCGTTCGCCCTGTGGGCGCTCCTGCCCCTGCCCTCCGACGGCGCCTCGCCGTCGAGCCGGCTCAACGACGTCCAGAAGAAGATCCAGACGACGCAGGG
>DATLIR010000125.1:0-28920 GCA_035539315.1 Casimicrobiaceae bacterium | reverse complement strand
GACGCCGGACGCAAAGTACGCGTTCCCGCGCGCGCCGCGCATCCTTTATCCTGACGCCTTCCCCGAGGACCTCCTGCCCGCCGTGCGCGAGTTCTACTGCCGCTGCTACCACCAGGCGCCGACCGACGCCCAGCTCGGGCGACTGATCGCGACCGCGGAGCGCGTGCCGCCGGCATGACCGCGCGCACCGGGTGGGTCGCGCTCGGCGCCGCCGCGGTGCTACTGGTCGCGGTCGCCATCGCGTTCGCGGTCGGGCGCTATCCCGTTGCGCCCGGCGATCTCGCCGCGCTCGCGTGGGCGAAGCTCACCGGCGCACCGTCCGCCGTCGCCCCGACGGTCGAGGCGAACGTGTGGAGCGTGCGTGGCCCGCGCATCGGTGCCGCGCTCGCGATCGCATAGACCAGCGCGACGGCGACGAGGCCGAACGCGAACGCGAGCCCCTGGATCGCGAGGATCGGCAGCGCGAGGAAGATGCCGAGCACCGCCCCCACTGCGGCGCCGCCCGACACGCCGAGGATGTCCGGTGATACGAGCGGATTGCGGAACAGGCTCTGGTAGGCGGCGCCGGCGGCGGCGAGCGCCGCACCGATCGCGAGCGCGGCACCGATGCGCGGGCCACGCACGCTCCACACGATCGCCTCGACCGTCGGGGCGACGGCGGACGGTGCGCCGGTGAGCTTCGACCACGCGAGCGCCGCGAGGTCCCCGGGCGCAACGGGATAGCGCCCGACCACGAACGCGATGGCGACCGCGACCAGCAGCACCGCGACGGCGCAAAGCGCGACCCACGCCGTGCGCCCGGTCATGCCGGCGGCACGCGCTCCGCGGTCGCGATCAGGCGCTCGAGCTGGGCGTCGGTCGGCGCCTGGTGGTAGCGGGTGTAGCACTCGCGCACGGCGGGCCGGAGGTCCTCGGGGAAGGCGTCAGGATAAAGGATGCGCGGCGCGCGCGGGAACGCGTACCTTGCGTCCGGCGTCGTCGGCGATTTCCCGCGATCCGGTTTGCGCACGCGAAGCGCACTGGCCACGCTGCCGCCGCAGCAGCGGCGCCGCGATCGATGCGAGCCAGCCGCGACGGGACGTGACGGCGGTGGACCCGCGGTGTGCGAAGGCACGCGCCCGGCGTCAATGGGCGTCGGGGAAGAACACCGGCTCGCCGCCGATCCTGTAGCCCGCGATCGTGTCCTGGCCCTCCCTGGACACGAGCCAGTCGATGAACGCCCTGCCCTCGGCGACCTTCACGTGCGGATGCTTCGCCGGGTTCACGAGCATCACGCCGTACGGGTTGAACAGGCGCTTGTCGCCTTCGACGACGACGATCAGATCGCCCCGGTTCCTGAACGAGAGCCACGTGCCGCGGTCGGCGAGGATGTACGCGTTCATCGACGACGCCGTGTTGAGCGCGGGTCCCATGCCCGAGCCGGTCTCGCGGTACCACGAGCCCTTCCCGTCGAGCGGATCGACGTTCGCGAGCGTGAAGTAGCGCAGCTCGGCCGCGTGCGTGCCGCTCTTGTCGCCGCGCGAGACGAACGGCGCCTTCGCGTCGGCGATGGCCTTCAGCGCCGCGGTTATGTCCTTCGTGCCCGCGACCTTCGCGGGATCCGCCTTCGGCCCGGCGAGCACGAAGTCGTTGTACATGACGTCGCGCCGGTCGACGCCCCAGCCTTCGGCGACGTACTTGTCCTCGGCCGCGCGGTCGTGGACGAACACGACGTCCGCGTCGCCGCGCTTGCCCACGTCGAGCGCCTGGCCGGTGCCGAGCGCGACGACCTTCACGGCGATGCCGGTCGTCTTCGTGAAGGCCGGCAGCAGGTAGCCGAACAATCCCGATTGCTCCGTCGAGGTCGTCGACGCGACGACGATCGACCTGTCCTGCGCGGGGGCCGTCAGGGCGGCGAGGGCCGCGCAGGCGGCGGCGAACGCGACGATCAGGCGGTGGCGGTCGTGCGCCATGGCAACTCTCCTTCGAGGTACGCGGCGGCTTCTGCCGTGGCCGGCGTGCGGAAGAAGGCGGCGGCGTCGCCCCGTTCGACGAGGCGGCCGCCGTGGAGGAACAGGATCTCGTCGGCGAGGCGCTGCGCCTGACCGAGGTTGTGCGTGACCATCACGATCTTGGTGCCGGCGTCGTGGATCGCCTGGATCACGCGCTCGATCTCGCGCGTCGCGCCCGGGTCGAGGTTCGCGGTCGGCTCGTCGAGGAACAGCACCTCGGGCTCGAGCATCCAGGCGCGCGCGAGCGCCAGGCGCTGCTGCTCGCCGCCGGAGAGCACGCGCGCCGGCTGGCGCGCGATCGAGAGGAGGCCGACGCGGGCGAGCGCGCTCGCGGCGCGGGCCTCGCGTTGCGCGGGGGGCACGCCGGCCACCGCGAGCGCGAAGCGCAGGTTGCCGAGCGCGCTGCGGCGGAACAGCACCGGCCGCTGGAAGACCATCGCCTGGCGACGCGGCGCGCCGGGTCGTTCGTCGCTCGCCCAGCGCACCGTGCCCGAGGTGGGCGCGATCAGTCCGTGCATCACGCGCAGCAGCACGCTCTTGCCCGCGCCGTTCGGCCCGAGCACGACGGTGCGCGTTCCCCGCGTCAGGCGGAGCGCCACGCGATCGAGGATCGTGCGTCCGCCCGCGACGAACGACACGTCCTTGAGCGCCAGCGGGAGGAGCGACTCAGCCATGGCGGCGTTGCGCGGCGTCCTTGATCGACGATGCGCCGATGTTCAGCGCGAGCACGAGCGCGAGCAGCACTACGCCGAGCCCGAGCGCGAGCGGCAGGTCACCCTTCGAGGTCTCGAGCGCGATCGCGGTGGTCATCACGCGCGTGACGCCGTCGATGTTGCCGCCGACGATCATCACCGCGCCCACCTCCGAGATCGCGCGGCCGAAGCCGGCCAGCACGATCGTCAGCAGCGTGAAGCGCAGGTCGACGAGCAGCGCGCCCGCCGAGGTCCAGGTGCCGGCGCCCAGCGAGACGAGCTGCTCGCGCGTCTCGGCCCAGGCGTCGGCGACGACCTGCCGCGTGAGCGCGGCGAGCAGCGGGAACACCAGGATGGCCTGCGCGATCACCATCGCGCGCGGCGTGAACAGGAGACCGAGCGCACCGAGCGGACCGGCGCGTGACAGGAGCAGGTAGACGAGAAGGCCGACGACGACGGCCGGCAGGCCCAGCAGCGCGTTCAGCGTCGTCACGAGGGCGCCCCGGCCGCGAAACGTCGCGACCGCCAGCGCCGCGCCCAGCGGCAATGCGAACGCGCACGACAGCGCGACCGACGACAGGCTCACGCCGAGCGACAGGGCGATGATCTCGACCAGCCGCGCGTCGAGGCGCGCGACCATCGCGAAGGCTTCGGCGCCTGCCTGGGTCAGCGTGTTCACGGGGGTCGGGGTGGACCGTCGCCGCGGCGTCGGGGACCGGCTTCCCCGCCCCGGGGACGCGGGCCGGGCAAGTCTAGGCAAGGAACCGCGCGACCGCGCAATATGCAAGAATCTGCCTATATGGGCCGGCGTCTCACCGCGACGATCGCCTGGCGGCTTCCCGGACGGTCCGGCGAAGTCATCGATCCGCGCGTCGTGGACCTGGTGGGGCTGGCCGTAGCGCAGGGGTCGCTGGCGGCCGCCGCGCGGGCGGCGCGCATGCCCTATCGCACCGCATGGGGGCTGATCGACGCCGCCGAACGGGCGCTCGGCCAGCGGCTGCTGCTGCTGGAGCGCGGCGTCGGCGCGTCGGCCGCGCCGCTCGGCGAGCGCCTGCTCGCGGCGCGCGAGGACGCGCGGCGCGTCATCGATGCGCGCCGCGACCGTCTCGACGTGCCGCTCGCCCGCGAGCAGGAGCTCACGGAGCGGCCGGGGCTGGTCATCGCCGCGAGCCACGACCTCGTGCTGGCGCAGCTGCGCGATGCGTGGCTGCGACGCTTCGGCATCGTCGTCGCGTTCCACGGCAGCGAGGAGGCCATCGCCCTGTTCGTCGACGGCCGCGTCGACCTCGCCGGCTTTCATGGCATGGGCGCAGGATCGCTGCGGCGCGGCGTCGTCCCGGCCGATCCGCTCCTGGGCCGCCTCGATGCCGCGCGCGACGCGATCCTGCCGTTCGTCGTGCGCACGCAGGGGCTGATCCTGCCGCGCGGCAATCCGGCGAAGGTGCACGGGCTCGCCGACATCGCGGCGAAGGGCCTGCGGCTGGTCAACCGCCAGCCGGGCTCGGGGACGCGGCTCGCGCTCGAGCGCCTGCTCGCGCAGTCTCACGTCGACCCTGGCGCGATCGCCGGCTGGACGCGCGAGGAGTTCACGCACGCCGCGGTCGCGGCGACGGTGGCGGCCGGCGAAGCCGACGTCGGCTTCGGCGTGCAGGCCGCGGCCGCGCAGCTCGGTCTCGCCTTCGTGCCGTTGGTCGACGAGCGCTACGCGTTCGCGTGCCGCCGACGCGACCTCACCGATGCGCGCGTTCGTGCGTTCCGCCGCCTGATCGCGTCGCCCGCCGTCGGGCGCGTCGTGGCGCCGCTGCCGGGCTACCGCTGGGTCGCCGCGGACGAGGCGCGCGATCGCGCCGTCACGCCGGTTCGGGGGCGGGCGCTTCGATGACCGGCGCCGGCTCGGGAGGGGGCACCGCCGCGGGCTCGGTGACCGTCGCGGCGACCAGCCAGTCGACGACGAACTGCAGCGCCTGCAAGGGCGTGTCGCCCTTGGCGCGGCGGCCGCGAAAGATCGCGAGCTGCGCATGCGCGCTGGTGCCTTCGACGAGCAGCGTGCGGATGCGCGCGATCGGGGCCTCGCATCCGAGCGCCTGCGCGTCCTCCGAGACGTCCTCGAGCAGGCGGGCGACGAGGTCGCGGCACGGCACGACCGGGCTGCCGTCGAGCGAGAGGAAGTCCGCGTCGAGGCCGAACCGCTTGGCGCGCCAGCGGTTCTCGTCGATCAGCCGTCGCGTGAACGGCGTCCAGTCCGGCGCGAGCTCGGGGCGGCGCACCAGCAGGCGGAGCAGGCAACGGTAGAGCGTCGCGATCGCCACCGTGTCGGCGACGCGCGTGCACGCGTCGCAGATGCGCAGCTCCAGCGTGGGATAGCGCGCCGCGGGGCGGATCGCCCACCACAGGTAGCTCGAATCGCGCGCCGCGCCTCCGGCGACGAGCAGCTCGACGAAGCGAGCGTATTCCGCCTCGTCGGCGAAACGATCGGGGATGCCGGTGCGCGGCCATTCGTCGTACGCCGCCTGGCGGTACGACAAAAGGCCGGTGGGGTTGCGGTTCCAGAACGGCGACGACGTCGACAGCGCGAGGAACACGGGCAGCCACGGCATCGCGCGGTTCATCAGCACGACGCGGTCGACGTCGGGCGGGACGGCGACGTGGACATGCAGCCCGCACAGCACGTTGCGCCGCGCGACGATCTGGAAGTCCTCCATGAGTCCGCGGTAGCGGTTCTTCGGCGTCTCGACCTGTTCGCGCCACGCGGCGATCGGATGCGTGCCCGCGGCGAGGAGCCGCAGGTCCTTCTCCACGGCGATCTCGGCGACGCCGCGCCGCAGCCGCAGCATCTCGTCGTAGGCTTCGTCGCAGCGGTCGAACACGGGCGAGACCAGCTCGAGCTGCGAGTGCAGGAGCTCGGGCGCCACCGCGTCGCCGAAGCGGCGACGGCACGCGTGCAGGAGCGAGCGCGGCACGCTGGTGGCGAGCGTGCGCGACTTGGGGTGCGCGAGGAAGAACTCTTCCTCGATCCCGAACGTGAAGGGGAACGCGGCGACAGGGTCGGCCATGGCGATCGCGGCGGGCCGAGCGGGGCTACGCCGCGCGCCCGGGACTATGGACGCCTGGCCACCGGCGATCTGTAGGACAAGCGAGGATTCCGACTTCCGGACAAGCGGTCGCGGCGCCGGGTCGTTGAGCCCGCCGCGCGACGCTAGGCCAACCGCCTGCGACCGTAGAACGGATACTGCGGATCGGTGTAGCCGGGCGTCGACGGGTGCCCCGGACGCACGAGCGTGTCGACGAGCGCCTCGTCCTCCGGCGACCACGCGGTGCCGATCGCGGCGACGTAGTCGTTCCATTGCTCGAGCGTGCGCGGCCCGGCGATGACGCTCGAGAGGATCGGGTTCGCCCACAGCCACGCGAGCGCGAAGGCCGTCAGCGTTCGTCCGGTCGTCGCCGCGTGCGCCTTCAGCGCCTGCGCGATCGCGAACGACTCGTCGCGGAACTCGGTCTCCATCATGCGCTGGTCCTTGCGCGCGCCGCGCGAGTCGGGGGGCAACGCACCGCCGGGCACGTACTTGCCCGTCAGCACGCCGCGCGCGATCGGCGAGTAGGGCGCCACGCCGATGCCGTAGTGGTCGCAGGCCGGCAGGATCTCGACCTCGGGCATGCGATTCAGCAGGTTGTAGTACGGCTGGCAGACGACGGGCGGCGGCACGCCGAGGCGGTCGCACGTGCGCATGACCTCGGCGATGCGCCAGCCGCGGAAGTTGGAAAGGCCGAAGTAGCGCACCTTCCCGGCGCGGATCAGGTCGCCCATCGCGCCGATCGTCTCGTCGAGCGGCGTGCGCAGGTCGTCGCGATGCAGGTAATACACGTCGATGCGGTCGGTTGCGAGGCGCTCGAGGCTCGCATCGCAGGCGCGCGCGATCCACGCGCGGGAGAGCCCGCCGTTGTTGCGCTCGTCCTTCGCCATCCGGTTGCCTACCTTGGTCGCGAGCACCCAGTGGTCGCGGTCGGCGCGGATGGCCTGCCCGACGATGCGCTCGGAGGCGCCCGTCACGTAGACGTCGGCCGTGTCGATGGCATTCACGCCCGCGCCGCGCGCGTGCGCGACGATCTCCCGCGCGGCGCTCTCGTCGGTGAGGTCGCCGAACGTCATCGTGCCCAGCGTCAGCGTCGAGACCTCGAGGCCGCTGCGTCCCAGCCGGCGGTACTTCATCGTCGTGCGCTCCTGCATCGCTCCGGACCGGCGACTATGCCGGAGGTGCGTAGCGACCGCAAACGCCGCCGCGCCGCGTCGCGGTCGCCCTGTACAATCGCGGCCTCGCGCGCCTGCCGAGCGGACGGCCCCAAGGGTCGAGGGCACGTTCCCCGACCCCGAATGCATGGGTCGCACGCTGATCCCTGATCCCCGATTCCTGATTCCTGATCCCCGCACCATGAACGTGCTCTTCGAGGACGATGGCCAGCTCAAGGCCGGCGCCGTGCTCGCCGACCAGGGCACGTCGCTGCAGGTCGAGGTGTCGAGCGGCCGCCGCCTCAAGGTGAAGGCGTCCAACGTGGTGCTGCGCTTCGCGTCGCCCGGGCCGGGCGAGACGCTGGCGCAAGCCGCGGCGCACGCGGGCGCGCTCGATCCGCAGTTCCTGTGGGACGTCTCGGGCGAAGCGGAGTTCGCGTTCGACGAGCTCGCGCGCGAGTACTACGGCGCGAACGCGAGCGCGCCCGAGCAGGTCGCCGTGCTGCAGATGCTGCACGCCGCGCCGATGTACTTCTACAAGCGCGGCAGGGGCCGCTACAGGAAGGCGCCGGCCGACGCCCTCGCCGCGGCGCTCGCGTCGGTCGAGCGCAAGAAGCGCGAGGCCGTGCAGATCGCCACGTGGTCGGAGGCGCTGAAGCGCCGCGAGCTGCCGCCCGAGCTCGCCGCCAAGCGCTCGATGCTCCTCTACCGGCCCGACAAGAACGCACTCGAATGGAAGGCGCTCGCGGCCGCGTGCGACGCGGAGCGCAAGCACCCGGTCGCGCTGCTCGCCGAGTGCGGCGCCATCCCGTCGACGCACGACTATCACTTCGAGGCGTTCCTCGCGCAGGCGTTCCCGCGCGGCAGCGCGTTTCCGTCGCTGCCGCCGCTGCCGCCGCTGCCCGAGCTGCCGCTCGCCGAGGGGGTGCGCGCGTTCTCGATCGACGACGCGACGACGACGGAGATCGACGACGCGTTCTCGGTGCGCGAGCTGCCCGGCGGCCGCACGTCGGTCGGCGTCCACATCGCGGTGCCGGCCGTGGCCATCGGCCGCGGCACGCCGCACGACGCCGTGGCGCGTGCGCGCCTGTCGACCGTCTACATGCCGGGCCGCAAGATCACGATGCTCCCCGACGACGTCGTCGCGGCGTTCTCGCTCGCGGCCGGCGAGCCGCGCCCGGTGCTCTCGCTGTACGTCGAGCTCGACGAGCGCGGCGCGCCGGTCGCCGAGCGCACGGTGGTCGAGCGTGTCGTCATCGCCGCCAACCTCGCGCTGCACACGGTGGGCGAGGCGTTCGCTTCACCGCTCCCTTCGCCCGGCGACCCGCCGTGGACGGCCGAGCTGCGCGTGCTGTGGAAGCTCGCGCAGCGCTACGCCGATGCGCGCGGCAAGCCCGACATCGCGCGCGTCGATTTCAGCTTCGACGTCGACTGGAGCGCGCGGACCGCCGTGCCGGAGCCCGGCCGCGTGCGCATCGTGCCGCGACCGCGCGGCTCGCCGCTCGACAAGCTGATCGCCGAGCTGATGATCCGCGTCAACGCGACGTGGGGCGAACTTTTGGCGAAGCACGATGCCGCCGGCCTCTACCGCGTGCAGTCGGGAGGCAAGGTGAAGATGAGCACGCGGCCGGGCGAGCACCAGGGACTGGGCCTCACGCACTACCTGTGGTCGAGCTCGCCGCTGCGCCGCTACGCCGACCTCGTCAACCAGCGGCAGGTGCTCGCGGTCGTCGCCGGCGAGCGTCCCGCGTACGCGGCGAACGACGCCGAGCTGGTCGCGGCGCTCACCGACTTCGAGGCGACCTACTCGCAGTACGCCGAGTTCCAGGAGCGCATGGAGCACTACTGGTGCCTGCGCTGGCTGGTGCAGGAAGGCGTGGACGAAGCGCGGGGCACCGTGGACCGGGAGGGGGTGGTGCGGCTCGACGCGATCCCGCTGCGCGTACGCCTCGCGGACCTGCCCCCGCTCGCGCAGGGCACGCCGGTTCGCGTGCAGGTGCTCAAGGTGGACCTGCTCGAGGCGGTGTTGGAAGCGCGCTACGCCGGGCCCGTGGAGCGGGCACTGGCCGGCACGGAAGCTGCTGCCTAGGGGTTTTGGTGCCTACAATGGGTCCTCCCCGGACCCGCTCCCGACCCGGTGACCCGCAAGACGACTCCGGTCAAGCCCCAGCCCGACGACGACGCCACGTCCCACGAGCCCGTCGCCCTGCCGCCCCCGCGCAGGCGGGTGACGAAGGCCGTCGCTCCGGCGCCGCCCGCGGTCCCGGTCAAGGCGGCCGCGCCCGGGCCGCGTCCGGGTCCCAAACGCCTCGTCGGGGCACCCGCCGCCCCTGGTGAGGTCGTACATCGCGTCCCGCCGGTCCCCGTCCCCGCGGCCGGCGAGGCTGGGCCGCGGCCCGCGCCGAGCGGCGTACGCGCCGCGCGTGCGGTCGTGCGGCCGCTGACCTCGATCGCCCCCACGGCGCCGGCCGGCCTCGCGCCGCTCGCGACACCCTCGCTCGCGCGCGTCCATCTCGCCGGGGCGTTGCCGCCCGCGCGCATTCCGCCCGAAGCGCTGGTCGCGCCGCGCACCGATCGCCTTCTGATGTGGGCGGCGGGCCTGTCGGTCGCGATTCATGCGGTCGTGCTGGCGATTCATTTCGCCCCGCCGGACCTCAAGCGCCTGTTCGACCGCGGCCCGCCGCTCGAGATCGCGCTGGTCAACGCGAAGACCAAGGACAAGCCGCAGAAGGCCGAAATTCTCGCGCAGGCCAACCTCGACGGCGGCGGCAACACCGACGCCAACCGGCGCGCGAAGACGCCGCTGCCGGTGCTGCCCAAGGACAGCCCGCGCGAGGACATCGCGCTCGCCACCGAGCGCGTGCAGACGCTCGAGCGCCAGACCCAGGAGCTCCTGACGCAATTGCGCAGCGCGCCGGCGCTGCCGGTGCAGCCGCGGCCGGTCGACAACGCCGAGCGCACCGACTCGCCGACCGCGAACGAGCTGATGCAGCGCACGCTCGACGCCATGCGCCTCGAGGCGCAGATCGCCAAGGACATGGACACCTACCAGAAGCGTCCGAAGCGGCGCTTCGTGGGCGCGCGCGCCGAGGAATACCGCTTCGCGCGGTACGTCGAGGACTGGCGCCTCAAGGTCGAGCGCATCGGCAACCTGAACTACCCGGAGGCGGCGCGCCAGCGCAAGCTCTACGGCAGCCTCATCATCACCGTCTCGATCCGCGCCGACGGCTCGATCGAGAACATCGTCGTCAACCGTTCCTCCGGCCAGCGCATCCTCGACGCCGCCGCCGTCCACGTCGTCGAGATGGCCGCGCCCTACGCCGCGTTCCCGCCCGACATCCGCCGCGACACGGACATCCTGCACGTCACGCGGACGTGGACGTTCACCAGGGCCGACGAACTCGTCAGTCAGTAGGGGCTGACGAGTTCGTCGGGCAGGGATCAGGAATCAGGGATCAGGAATCAGAAGCGTCGCGTCTCGCGTGGCGGCGCGTCGAGCGCCGGTGCGCGGTTCAGATCAACCGGCCTTCGATCCGCAATGGTGCGAGCTGCGCGATAATGCGCGGCTCGACCCGGGGAATCCCCATCCTGCAACGCGAGTCTCCCAACAGCGCTCGATGCGCCGCCCCAGGATGCGCCGCGGCCTCTGATCCCTGATTCCTGATTCCTGATCCCTGAAATGCCTGGTCCCAACAGCGCTCGATGCGCCGCCCCAGGATGCGCCGCGGCCTCTGATCCCTGATTCCTGATCCCTGAAATGCCTGACCGCTACGCCGTGATCGGCAACCCGATCGCGCACTCGAAGTCGCCGATCATCCATGCGGCGTTCGCCGCGTCGACCGGCCAGGACATGAGCTACGAGCGGCTGCTCGCGCCGCGGGACGGCTTTCGCGCGGTGGTCGAGCAGTTCGCCGCCGAGGGAGGCCGGGGCCTCAACGTCACGATCCCGTTCAAGCTGGAAGCCTTCGACATCGCCGCCGCGGCGACCGAGCGTGCGCGGCTCGCCGGCGCGGTCAACACGCTCAAGCGCGTCGGCGACGTCTGGCACGCCGACAACACCGACTGCGTGGGGCTGGTGCGCGACCTCGCGGCGAACCTCGGCGTCGACGTGCGCGGTCGCGCGATCGCGATCCTCGGCGCCGGCGGCGCGGTGCGCGGCATCGTCAAGCCGCTCCTCGACGCGGGCGCCGCTTCGGTCACGGTGTCCAACCGGACGATGTCGAAGGCCGAGGCCATCGCCGCGACGTTCTCGCGCTACGGACGCGTCGAGGCAGTCGCCCCGGAGGGGTTCGGCGATCGCCGGCACGAGATCGTCGTCAACGCGACGAGCCTCGGCATGGGCGGCGTCGACGTGGCCGAGTTCCCGTTCGCGGGCTCGATCTTCGCGCCGCGGGCCTTCGCCTACGACCTCATCTACTCGGACCGGCCGACGCCGTTCATGCGCTGGGCCCGGGCGCACGGCGCGGCGGGGGCCTCCGACGGCATGGGCATGCTGATCGAGCAGGCGGCGGAGAGCTTCGCGCTGTGGCGCGGCGTGCGTCCGGACACGAAGCCGGTGTTCGCGCTGCTGCGGCCAGGCCGCTGACCGCTGCCGATGGCGCAGGCCCCGGTCGGCCGCTGGGTGCTGCGCATCGCGCTCGCGCTCGTCGCGCTGTTCGTGCTGGTGCAGGCGTACTTCGCCGCGCACATCCTCTGGTACCGGTTCGAGGCGCCGGTCCAGACCGCCTTCATGGCGCAGCGCCTCGCGGAGCTGCGCGAGAAGAGCCCGGGGGCGACGATCCGATACCAGTGGGTTCCGTACGCGCGCATCTCCAACCACCTGAAGCGCGCCGTGGTCGCGGCCGAGGACGCGAAGTTCCTCGAGCACGACGGCTTCGACTGGGAGGGCATCGCCAAGGCGCGCGAGAAGAACGCGAAGAAAGGCCGCGTGGTCGCCGGCGGGTCGACGATCACGCAGCAGCTCGCCAAGAACCTGTTCCTGTCGCCGTCGAAGAGCTACCTGCGCAAGGGGCAGGAGGCGCTGATCGCCGCGATGATGGAGGCGCTCCTGCCCAAGCAGCGCATCCTCGAGCTCTACCTCAATGTGATCGAATGGGGCAACGGCGTGTTCGGCGCGGAAGCGGCAGCGCGGCGCTACTACAACGCGCCGGCCGCGAGCCTGTCGGCCGAGGCGTCCGCGCGGCTCGCCTCGATGATCCCGTCGCCGCGCCGCTTCGAGCGCAACCCGGGCTCCGAGTACCTCGACGGCCGCGTCGCGACGATCCTCGCGCGCATGCCGGCCGCCGAAATTCCCTGAGGCGCCCCTGTCCCCATCGCTCTCCCCGCGATGCGGGGAGAGGGGGTGCCGGGTGCGTCGCCCATGCGCGCGATTCCTTACAACCGCCGCGTCCGGCGAACGCCCCCCGACGATGTAAGTCCGCGATCCTGGGTGCGACTGACGCTCGCAACCGTCAACGCTTGCGCCGCCGCGCGAACCGCGCGGCGGGCCCACCGACCACCAAGGAGGATCGTCATGCATCGCTTCACCAAGCTCGCCCTCGCCGCGGCGCTCGGCCTCGCGGCATCCCAGGCGCTCGCCGCCGGCGTCGCCGTCTACGAAGTGCGCGTCGAGCGCACCTGGTCCGACGCCACGCATCCGCGCGACTACCCCGGGGACGTCGCCCACTTCTCGCCGGGCATCGGCGCGACGCACGGCGCGAGCTACAGGATGTTCGCCGAAGGCGGGATTGCCACCGCCGGTCTCGAGACGCTGTCGCAGAAGGGCAAGACGTCGCCGTTCGACATGGAAATCGCCGGCGCGCAGGACAAGGGCGCGGTGGCGAACGTGTTCATGCTCGCGCCGGTGCGCATCGTCGGCGGCGAATCGAAGGCCGAGTTCAAGGCCGACGACGCTCATTCGATGGTGTCGTTCGCGCAGATGATCGCGCCGTCGCCGGACTGGTTCACCGGCATCGCATCGATCGCGCTCAAGCGCGACGGTCGCTGGATCGACGGCGAGACGATGCCGCTCTACGCGTGGGACTCGGGCACCAACCACGCGGCGACCTACCAGGCGCCGAAGATCGCGGCCGAGCCGTTCGTCGCGACCTCGCTCAACCGGGCGCCGATGTTCGTGCGCGACGGGAAGCCGGTGCCGGTCGGCAAGGTCACGATCCGGAAGGTGAGGGAAGAGTAATTCGCGTCCGGACCGCGCCCGCGGTCCGGACGGATGCTCGGGCCGGGGTGCGAACGACGTTCGCACCCCGGCCCCGAACGTCTGGTTCTCGCCTCGCGCTGTCCCCGCGCGTAGAATGCCGGCGCCCCCGTCGCCGCGTCAGTCGCGCTTGCACACACCGCCCCCATGCCCGAGATCGCCGACAAGACCCCGGCCGACCGCGGCGTGGCGCGCGTGCGCGTCGAGGACGCGCTCGCGGACATCACGGCGCTGATCCGCAAGAACCGGCTCGTCGAGGGCCTGGTCCACGAGCAGGCCGCGCACGCGGCCGACAGCGCGCGCGCCGGGCTGGTCGAGAACCTCGTCACCAAGCAGAACCGCGCCGCGCTGCAGGCGCGGCTCGACCGGCTGCACCCGGCCGACATCGCCTACATCCTCGAGGCGCTGCCGCTCGAGGAGCGCCTCTACGTCTGGGACCTGATCAAGTCGGCGGAACGCGACGGCGAGATCCTGGTCGAGGTCAGCGACGCGGTCCGCGAGTCGCTCATCTCGTCGATGGACACCGAGGAGCTGGTCGCCGCGGCCGAGACGCTGGAAGCCGACGAGCTCGCCGCGATCGCCGAGGACCTCCCGCAGGAGGTCATGGACGATGTGTTCCGCAGCCTCCCGGTCGACGAGCGCGAGCAGCTGCGCGCCGCGATGTCGTTCGAGGAGGACATGGTCGGTGCGCTGATGGATTTCGAGGACATCCAGGTGCGCCCGGACGTCACGCTGGAGGTCGTGCTGCGCTACCTGCGGCGGTTCGACGAGCTGCCGTCGCAGACCGACCAGGTGTTCGTCGTCGACCGCGACGAGAAGCTGCTGGGCGCGCTGCCGATCGCCAAGCTCATCGTCAACGACCCCGATCGCACGGTCGGCGAGGTGATGGGCCCGATCCCGGTCAAGCTGCAGCAGCACGAGAAGGCCGACGTGGCCGCCAGCGCGTTCGAGCGCTACGACCTCGTCTCGGCGCCGGTGGTCGACACCAACGACCGGCTCGTCGGCCGCGTCACCGTCGACGAGATCCTCGACTTCGTGCGTGCGCGCGGCGAGGAGGACATGCTCGCGCAGGCCGGCTTGCGCGAGGAGGAGGACGTCTTCGCGTCGGTCTGGAAGTCGTTCCAGAACCGCTGGACCTGGCTCGCGGTGAACCTGATGACCGCCTTCTTCGCCTCGCGCGTGATCGGCGTGTTCGAGGGCTCGATCGCGAAGCTGGTCGCGCTCGCGGCGCTCATGCCGATCGTCGCCGGCATCGGAGGCAATTCGGGCAACCAGACGATCACGATGATCGTGCGCGCGGTCGCGCTCGGGCAGGTCACGCGCGAGCACGCCGACAAGCTGATCCGCAAGGAGCTGCAGGTCGCGCTCCTGAACGGGGTCGTGTGGGGCGGCGTGATGGGCGTGATCGCGATGATGCTCTACCGCGACGTCAAGCTCGGCCTGGTGATGATCCTCGCGATGACGCTGAACCTGCTGCTCGCCGCGCTGATGGGCGTGCTGATCCCGATGACGATGCTGCGCGTCGGCCGCGACCCCGCCGTCGGGTCGTCGGTGCTGATCACCGCCGTCACCGACTCGGGCGGCTTCTTCATCTTCCTCGGGCTCGCGACGCTGTTCCTGGTGTAGCCGCGAGGCCGCGCGTCATTGACGTCGAGGGTCAGTTTCGGAGCTCGCTACGCGACGCTCCGGACCCGACCCCCGAGCACGACGACGTGAGCCGACGGCTTACTTCGTCACCATGAACTCGACGATCGTACCGACCACCTGCGGCTCGAGCCCCGGGTAGCCGTGGTAGGCGAACGCCTCGCAGGGGTCCCCGCTGTTCTTCCCGCCTTCGAACGTCGCCAGCGCCTTGCGCTTTGCCGCGGACAGGCGCTCGACGAGCGGCGGCACCAGCGCGTAGGGGGTGGATGCGCAACCGTCGTTCCTGTGGTGCACGACTTGTACCGGCATCGCGAGCGTTTCGACGGCCATCGCCGCGACCGGGCGGCCGCGCGGATCGATCAGCACGGTCGAGGTGAGCACCAGCCCATCTGCGCCGACGCCCGCGATGGCCGTCGCGGCCGCCGATTGCGTGCCGCGGCTGGTGCCGACCAGCCACACCGGGACCTTCGTCTCCCCGCGCAACCAGTCGACCACCGCCTTGACGTCGGTCGCATGCTCGCGTGTTTGCCGGAAGCCGCCGAGCCACGGCGGTGCCTGTCGGTCCGACGGCGCGTCGATCACTGCGACGGCCACGCCGCGCTCGGCGAACAGCGCGCGCGAGCGCACGAGGAAGTTGCCCGCGCCCCAGCCGAACGTGCCCGTCGCGTCGAGGGCGAGCCCGCCGTGGCCGCCGGCGAACAGGATCGCCGCGGCCTTCGCGTCGTTCGCCGGCACGTAGAGGAAGCGCTGCGTGACGCCCGGCCGCGTCGGGATGTCCACCACACGTGCCGCCTGGCCCGCCGCCCCCGACGCGAATATTCCCGCGATGAGCGCAGCGAGGGTGCGCACCCTCGCCGTTGCGCGCGGGCGCAGGAGGGGCCTTCGCGCAGCAGCCGCGCGGTCGCGTGCCCGGGCGGACCGGAATAAGCCGGCCCGCAGCGCTGTTCGTGCAGGGGCTGTGCTGGACATTCCAGGGGAGAAAACGATGAAGCACCGCTTCGCCGCCATCGTACCCGCCGCCGCCGTGGCGGTCCTCGCCGGCTGCGCCACGACGCCGCCGGATCCGGGCAAGGTCGCCGACGGCGTGCTCGTCAATACCGCCGGCATGACGCTGTACACGTTCGACCGCGACGTGTCGGGCAGCGGCAAGTCCGTCTGCAACGGTCCGTGCGCCGGCCTCTGGCCGCCGTTCACGGTCGCCGGCGGTGGCCAATCGTCCGCAGCCTGGCAGATCATCACGCGCGACGACGGCGGCAGGCAGTGGGCCTACCTCGGCAAGCCGCTCTACACGTGGTCGAAGGACGTAAGGCCCGGCGACAGGACCGGAGACGGCGTCAACAACGTGTGGAAGGTGGCGAAGCCCTGAATTTGGTTCTATGCTCGTGGCGTCCGCGCCACGGGCGGCGCGGGCCGTTGTCCCTCTCTCCCCCAGGCCCGCGCCCCTTTATTCGTGGTCGACGCGCCGCTACCGCACCCCGAGCTGCTCGCCGCCATCCCGCGGCTGCGGCGCTACGCACGCGTGCTCGCCGGCGATGCGGCGCGCGCGGACGACCTGGTGCAGGAGACGCTGGCGCGCGGATGGGAGAAGCGGCGCCTGTGGCAGCCGGGAACGGACTTGCGCGCGTGGCTGTTCACGATCATGCACAACGTGTTCGTGAACCAGCGCGCGAGCGCGAGCCGCGAGGCGATGAACGTGTCGCTCGACGCGGACACCGAGACCGGCCGTGCCGCGTGGCAGGTGGCGGTGCCGCCGCAGCAGTTCACGCGCGTCGAGCTGGGCGAGCTGTTGCAGCAGGTAGGACGGTTGCCGGTCGAGCAGCGCGAGACGCTGCTGCTCGCGGCGGTCGAGGAGCTGAAGTACGAGGAGATCGCGGCGACGCTGTCGGTGCCGGTCGGCACCGTGATGTCGCGGCTGTCGCGGGCGCGCGACAAGCTGCGCCGCATGGCCGACGAGCGTCCGGCGGCGCTGAAGCGAGTGAAGTGAAGGAACCAGGACACGAATGAAGCGCGCCGCATCCTGGTCCTCTCCCCGCGAGCGGGAAGGGGGCCGGGGTGGGCGGGCTGGCGAATGCCGATGAACCCGATGCCGATCAACGACGACGACCTGCAGGCCTACGCCGATGGCCAGCTCGCGGAGGAGCGCCGCGACGCCGTCGAGCTGGCGCTCGCGCGCGACGCGTCGCTGGCGGCGCGCGTCACGGCGATCCGCGAGCAGAACGCCGCGCTGCGCGATGCCTTCGATCCGTGGCTCGACGAGCGGGTCCCGCCGCGCCTGATCGCCGCGGCCGAGGGCCCGGCGCATCGCGGCATCCTCGCGCGCGGCTGGCCCGCGCTCGCCGCCGCGGCGACGTTGCTGCTCGGGGTCGCGATCGGATGGCTCGGGCGCGATGCGATGCTCGAGCGCGCGGGGACGCCGACGTCGTTCGCGCGCGAGGCCGCCATCACGCACGTTCTGTACACGGCCGACCAGCGCCGGCCGGTCGAGGTGTGGGCGAACGAGGAGGCGAGCCTCGCGCGCTGGCTCACGCGCCGGATGGGCACGCAGGCGCACATTCCCGATCTCGGCCCGCTCGGCTACACGCTGGTCGGCGGACGCCTGGTCGCCGGCAACGAGAAGCCCACCGGTCTCGTCATGTACGAGAACCTGGACAAGCAGCGCCTCACGCTGCAGTGGCGGCTCACGCGCGAGAAGAGCGCCGAAGCCGGCGAGACCGCGTTCCGCTACGTGCACGAGGACGGCGTCAGCGTCTTCCACTGGGTCGACGACGACTGTGCGTACGCGCTGTCCGGCCCGTTCGATCGCCAGCGGATGCTCGGCCTTGCGCGCGTCGTCTACGGACAGCTCGCAGCCGCGCCCAAGACCACGCCAGCGGTGCCCGCCCCCGCGCCCGGCACCGCGCCGCGAGTCCCCGCCGAGCCGCCGAAGACCTGATCGGAGCGCGCTGCCCGCGCGCCGGCACGGTGCAGCGGAGGTTCGACGGCGCCCGCGCGCAACGGGCTTCCTCTCCGCGCCGCTGCGCCGCAGGCGGCGAGAGCGGCACGACCGCCGTGGTATCCTTTTTTCATGCTTCGGACGCCGGGATTGTCTGCGGGCCCCAGGAGACACGTCATGACACTGCGCCATGGGTGGTTCGGCCTTGCACTGGTCGTCCTCGTTGGCTGCACCAGCCGTCCCATCGTGAACGTCAACGAGGCGCCGGTCGTCACCGCGGGCAAGCAGGCGACGATGGCCGACGTGCAGACGGCGATCGTCCGCGCCGGCGCGGGGCTCGGCTGGCAGATGATGCCGGTCCGCCCGGGCCTGGTCGCCGGCCGGCTCGAGCTGCGGACCCACGTCGCCGTGGTCGACGTGACCTACGACACCCGGGCGTACAGCATCAAGTACAAGGAAAGCGTCAACCTCGACGCCCAGGGCGGCAACATCCACAAGAACTACAACGGGTGGATCGAGAATCTCGACCGCGGCATTCGCACGGAGCTGCTTCGCCAGTGACGGCGATTCCCGCGCCGGGCGCCGCGTGACCGCGCCCGCCGGAACGGCGGCGATGTCCATCGAATCCACCACCGTCGTGATGACCGACTTCGAGCGCGAGGTCGCCGGCCTCGTCATCGAGGCGCTGCGCCTCGAGATCCGCGCGAGCGAGTTCGCCGTCGAGGCGCCGCTCTACGGCGGCGACCTCGGCCTCGACTCGATCGACATGCTCGAGATCGCGCTCGCCGTCTCGAAGCGCTACGGCGTCGAGATCCAGTCGGACGACGTCGAGACGCGGCGCATCTTCGGATCGCTGCGGGCCCTCGCCGCGCACGTCGGCGCGCATCGCGTGCGCTGACGCGGTGCGCGCGACCGTCGCAGCACCCGCCCACCGCTAGCGCGGCGCACCGTGCGCCCGGGCAGGCTGGCCCTCTGGATCGCCGTCCTCGCGGCGGTCGCCGTGGCGACACGGTTCGCGGATCCCCGGCTGGTCCACGTCCTTCCCGTCGCGATCAACCTCGCGCTCGCGGCCGTGTTCGCGTGGACGCTGCGACCCGAGTCGGTCCCCATGGTGTCGCGCTTCGCCCGACGCGAGCGCGGGCAACTCGAGCCGGAGCTGGTCGGCTACACGCGCACGCTGACCGTGGTCTGGGTCGTGTTCTTCCTCGCGATGGCCGCCGTGGCCGCGACGTTGTCGCTTGCCGGATGGACGGTGGCGTGGCTCGCGTTCGCGCTGTTCGGCAACTACGCGCTCGTGGCCGCCCTGCTGGTCGGCGAGTACCTGGTCCGGCGCCGGCGGTTCGCCCACCTTCGGCATGCGGCACCCGCCGAGATGTGGCGCCACGCCTGCGCCGAGCTGCGCGGCGACTGAACGCATGACGACGCCGCTCATCGACCGACACCGGCCCGAGGGGGCGATCCTCCACCTCGACGACGGCGAGCGTCGCGTCGACATCACGGCGTCGCGGTTCGCGGGCGCGGTCGTCGAGCTCGCCGCACGCCTGCCGCGGCGCCGCTTCGCGTTGCAGCGCTGCGAGCGCACGGCGTCGTTCCTCGTTTCCACGTGCGCCGCCTGGTGCGCGGGACACACCGTCGTGATGCCGCCGACGCGGCTGGCCGCCGACCGCGACGCGTTGATCGAGCGCTTTCCCGATGCCTGCGAGCTCGTCGACGACGCGACCGATCGCGGGCCGGCGCCGGAGGCCACCGCTTCGGTCGCGGTCGACGCGCCCGGCTTGCTGCGGGAGGCGGTCCCGCGTTGGCCGCCGCCCGCGCTTCCCGACGACCTCGTGGCCGCGATGCTGTTCACGTCCGGTTCGACGCGGATCCCGCGCGCGATGACCAAGACCTGGGACTCGCTGTGCCGCGGCGCGCGCACCTTCGCCGGGACCTTCGGGATCGCGCCGCAGTCGTTCACGCTGGCCGGCACGGTCCCTCCGCAGCACATGTTCGGTCTCGAGGCCACGATCATGGCGGCGCTTCGGACCGGGTGCGCGCTCGACGGCTCGCGGCCGCGCTACGCCGCCGACCTGGCCGGGCTCGCTCGACGCACCGCCGACGCCGGGGCACCGCCGCTGTGCCTCGCGACGACGCCACTGCACCTCGAGCACTTCCACCGCTCGCCCGGCGTGCCGCCCGGGGTCGCGCGCATCATCGTCTCCACGATGCCCATGGCGCGCGCGTTGGCGGGGCGCGTCGAGCGCGACTGGTCGGCGCGCGTCGACGAGATCTACGGCAGCACCGAGTGCGGGATGATCGCGGCCCGGCGTCCGGCGCGCGACGACGCGTTCACGCTGGCGGCGGGCATCGACCTTCGGATCGACGCCGACGGCGCCTCGGTCGTGTCGGGCGGGCACCTCGACGCGTCGGTCGCGCTCGACGATCGGCTCGCGTGGCGGGACGAGTCGCGGCGCCGCTTCGCGCTCGAGGGACGGAAGAGCGACATGGTGAAGATCGCCGGCAAGCGCACGACGCTGAACGCGCTCGGCGACCACCTGAGGCAGATCGACGGGGTCGTCGACGGCGTGTTCTTCCCGAGCGCGGTCCGGCCGGGGAGGCTGTGCGCGCTGGTGGTCGCCCCGACCCTCACCGAGGAGAGCCTGCGGCGCCGACTCGCCGAGCGCATCGACGCGACCTTCATGCCGCGTCCGCTGATCCTCACCGACGCGCTGCCGCGCGACGAGCGCGGAAAGCTCGCGCTGACCGGGCTGCATCGCATGATCGGCGAGGTCGCCGCCGACGCAACCCTGGCGAGCGCGGTCGCGCGCGACCCGCGCTGCGACCGGATCGCGCGCGAGTGCGCCGTGCCGGCGGATCATCCGTCGCTGCCCGGCCATTTTCCCGGCCATCCGATCGTTCCCGGCGTCCTGCTGCTCGCCCAGGTGGAGAGCGTCCTGCGCGAGCGCGGGCTGCGCGTGATCGCATGCACGCGGGTGAAATTCCTCGCGCCGGTGCCGCCGGTGCAACGCTACGTGCTCGATATTTCGCTCGACGACCTCGAGGCGGTCACCTTCACGATGAAGCTGCCCGGCGGCCTCGCCGTCAGCGGGACGATGCGATGCGAGGCGGCGTAGACGCGCACGATCCCGCGGTCCCGCGCTGGCGCGTGCAACGCGAGCGCGGCTCGCCCGCGCTGATGACGGCCCTCGCCGGCATCGCGCTGGGCCTGGGCCGGCCGGCGGCCGCGCTGCTGCTGCCGTTCATCTGCGCCTATTTCATGGTCTTCTCGCGGCATGCGCGGCGCGCCTCGCGCGACTACCTCACGCGGGCGCTCGGGCGTCCCGCGCGCTGGCGCGACATGTACCGCCAGTTCCGCTGCTTCGCGACGACGATCCTCGACCGGGTGCTCTGGCTCGCCGGGCGCGCGGGCGAATACGACATCAGGATGTCGGGCGTTGACGCCATCGACGACGCGCGGCGCGCCGGCGGCGGCTGCTTCCTGGTCGGCGCGCACTACGGGAGCTTCGAGCTCCTGCGCGTGCTCGCCACCACGCGTCCGGACATGCGCGTGCGCGCGCTGATGCATCCGCACAACGACCGCAAGCTCGCCGGCGTGCTCGGGCGTCGCGCGGCCGTGCGCACCGATCCGATCATCGAGCTCGGCCGGCCGGAGACGATGCTCGAGGTCCGCGAGGCGCTCGCCGGCGGCGCCATCGTCGCGATGCTCGCGGACCGCTCCCCCACCGACGCCGACATGCTCGCGTGTCCTTTCCTCGGCGCGCCGGCGAACTTCCCGCGCGGGCCGTTCAAGCTCGCGGCGGTACTCGGTGCGCCGATCGTGCTGTTCCGCGCGACCTGGCACGGCGGCCGGCGCTACGAGATCGCCTTCGAGCGCTTCGGCAGCGTGCGCTCGTCGGCGCGCGAGGACGTGGACCCGGCGTGCGTGCGCTACGCGGCGTGGCTCGAGGCCGCCTGCCGCCGCTCGCCCGAGAACTGGTTCAATTTCTACGACTTCTGGGCCGGGGCGGCCGATCGCGCGGGGCGCGGGGACGCCGCGTGAGCGCCGGCCGGGCAGCGACCCTCGGCGCCGGACTGGCGATCGCGCTCTTCGCATCGCCCGCGGCGGCGCTCCTTCTCGCCGACATCGCCGCCACGCTCGCCGCCGTCGACGCGAGTCGCGCGCGATTTTCCGATGTGCGCACGATCGCCGCGCTCGGCACGCCGATCGAGCGCCGAGGCACGCTTGCCTACGCCCGGCCGGGCCGGCTCGAGATGGTGGTGGAGGCCCCGGTCGCCGAGCGGCTGACGATCGCCGACGGCAAGCTGACGGTCGAGGCGCGCGGCGCCACGCGCGTCGTCGACCTCGCCACGCAGGAGCCGCTCTTCGCGTGGATCGAGGGCATCCGCGCGACGCTGGCCGGCGACGAAACCGCGCTGCGCCGCCACTTCGAGCCGAGCGTGTCAGGCACGCTTGCGGGCTGGTCGCTCGGGCTGGTCCCGCGCGACCTGCGCCTGCGGTCGATCGTCGCGCGCATCACGATCGCGGGCGAGCGCGAGCGCATCCGCTCGATCGAGATCGACGAAGTCTCCGGCGACCGCTCGGTGATGACGATCCTTCCCATGGGAGCGGCGGCGAAATGAGCGCTCGACTGCGCGCCATCGTCGTCGCGCTCGCGCTGGCGCTCGCCGCCGCGGGCTTCCTCGTCCAGCGGCTCATCGTCGACTCGGACTTCACGGCCTTCCTGCCGCGCGGCGCCGATGCCCGGCAGGCCTGGCTGCTCGGGCAGTTGCGCCAGGGTCCGGCCGCGCGACTGATCCTCGTCGGCATTGCGGGGGGCAGCGCCGAAGAGCGCGTCGCCACGAGCCGGGCGCTCGTCGATGCGCTCGCCGCGCGACCGGAATTCGCCTACGTCAGCAACGGTGGCCTCGACGTCGCGCAGAAGGACCTCGAGGTGCTCGCCCGGCATCGCTACGTGCTGAGCCCGGCCCTGACGACGACCCGGTTCTCGGAGGCGGGGCTCCGCCAGGCGCTGGAGGAAGGCATCGCCACGCTGCAGAGCAGCTTTGCCGTGCTGGAAAAGGCGTTCCTGTGGCGCGACCCGACCGGCGAGACGCTGGTTCTCATGAAGCGCATGGCGCGCGATCTGGCGACCAGGCGCGAGCAGGGCGTGTGGGTCGACCCGGCGGGCGAGCGCGCACTCATGGTGCTGCAAACGTCGTCGACGGGCTCCGACCTCGCGGGTCAGGCGGCGGCGATCGCCGCACTCGAGAGCGAGTTCGCGCGCCGGGCCTCCGCCGGCCAGACGATCGTCTACTCCAGTCCGGGCACGATGGCCGTCGCGAGCCGCGCGATCGTGGAGCGCGACGCGCAACGCGTGTCGCTCCTGTCCGCGCTCGGCGTGCTCGTCGTGCTGCTCGTC
Source organism: Casimicrobiaceae bacterium (assembly GCA_035539315.1). Lineage (GTDB taxonomy): Bacteria > Pseudomonadota > Gammaproteobacteria > Burkholderiales > Casimicrobiaceae > VBCG01. The sequence continues at coordinate 5,844 of DATLIR010000125.1, read as the reverse complement.
GCCTACCGCTCGCTGCCGGTCGTCGCGATCTCGTTCGTGCCCGCGTCGCTTGGCCTCCTCGCGGGCGCGGCGGCCGTGCAGGCGGCGTTCGGATCCGTGCACGCCATCACGCTCGCGTTCGGCGCGACACTGCTCGGCGAGTCCGTCGACTACCCGAGCTACCTCCTCACGTCCGGCGCGGGGTCGCTCGAAGCGGGCGGGCGCCGCAACGCGGTCGCGCGGTCGATGGGCCTCGCCGTGGCCACGACCGCGTGCGGTTCGCTCGCGCTGCTCCTGTCCGGCTTCGACGGGCTCATGCAGCTCGGCCTCATGACCGCCGTTGGCATCGTCTCCGCCGGCGCCGCCACGTGGTGGCTCGTCCCCTCGCTCGTTCCGCCGGGCTGGCGGTTCCGCCCCCGGCGGATCGGTCACCCGGAGGCATCGCTGCGCGTGCCGACCGCCGTCACCGTCGCCGCCTTCGCCACGCTGACCGTTGCCGCCGTCGCGGTGCTCGCGACGCGACCGCTGTGGGACGACGATCCCGCGCGCATGAATCCGCTCCCGCCATCGCTCGCGCTGCAGGACCGGATGTTGCGCGAGGCGGTCGGCGCGCCGGATGCGCGCTACTTCGCGCTCGTGCGCGCACCCACCCTCCAGGCGGCCCTCGAGCGCGCCGAGGCGCTCGAGGCACCCCTCGCCGCGGCCGTCGCGCAGCGGCTCCTCGGCCGCTACACGCTCGTCACCGACGATCTGCCCAGTGACGCGACGCAGCGGCGCCGCCTGGCGACCCTCCCCGGCGCGGACGCCTTGCGGTCCCGCCTGCGCGAGGCACAGCAGGGCTTGCCGTACCGTCCGGAGGCGTTCGCGGCTTTCGTCAAGGACGTCGGCGATGCGAAGGCGGCGCCGTTGCTGAAGGCGAGCGACTATGCGGGCACCGGCATCGGATTGCGCGTCGACGCGCTCGTCTCGCAGGACGGCGGCGAGACGCGCGTGATCGTGCCGCTCGCCGGCGTCGCGGACGCCGACGCGCTCGGCCGCGCGCTGGCCACGGCGGGTGATTTCGTCGCGATCGTCGACCTGCGCGGCGAGGTCGGCGCGCTGCTGGGAGCGTTTCGCGAGCGCGCGCTCGTCGCGACCGCCCTCGGCGTGGCCATGATCTACGGCATCCTCACGTTCGGCCTCGATTCGCCGGTGCGTGCGGCGCGCGTGGTCGCGCCTGCGCTGCTCGCCGTGCTGTGGACGCTCGCCGCCATCGCGGGTACCGGGCACGCGCTGACGCTCTTCCACCTGCTCGCGGTGCTCTTCGTGATCGGCGTCGGCGTCAACTACATGCTGTTCGCGTTCCCGGCGAAGGGCGAGCGCATCGCCGACACCGCGCTGGCGTCGCTGGCGGTCGTCAGCGCGACGACCCTCTGCGCATTCGGCGCGATGGCGACGTCGTCGATCCCGGTGCTGCGCGCGCTCGGCGTCACCGTCACGCTGGGCGTCGTCGCGACGTTGCTGGCCAGCGCGCTGCTCGTCGCCGCGATGCGGAGGCGGACGTGAGGCGCGCGCACGACCTTCCGCGCCTGGTGGTGACGGCGTCGACGATGACGACGGCGTGCGGGGTCGGCTGGGCCGCGCAGCGCGCGGCGGTGCGCGACGGGCGCGGCGGCCTTCGCGCGAACGACTTCGAGCCCGCGGCCGGACTCGAGACCTGGATCGGTCGCGTCGACGGCCTCGAGGGGTTGCCGCTCGACGGCGAACTCGCGCGCTACGATTGCCGCAACCACCGGCTCGCGCGCCTCGCGGCGGAGCAGGACGGCTTCGCGAGGGCGGTCCGGGGTGCCGCGGCGAGGTACGGCGCCTTGCGCATCGGCCTCTTCGTCGGGACGAGCACCTCCGGGATTCTCGACACCGAGCTCGCGACGCGGCGGCAAGGCGCCCGCGGCCCGTGGAGGTTCGACTCCGACCACTACCGATACCGCCACAGCATGGCCGCGCCCGCGCGGTTCCTGCGCGAACTGCTGGGCGTGGCCGGCGTATCCGCGACCGTGTCGACGGCCTGCTCGTCGAGCGCCAAGGTCTTCGCGATGGCGCAGCGGTCGATCGCGGCCGGCCAGTGCGTCGCGGCCGTGGTCGCGGGCGTCGACAGCCTCGCGCTTTCGACGCTGCACGGATTTCGGGCGCTGCAACTCCTGTCGAAGCGGCCGTGCCGACCGTTCGGCGCCGATCGCGATGGCCTTTCGATCGGCGAGGCGGCGGGTTTCGCGCTGCTGGAGCGCGAGGGCGCGGGTGCCGTCGCGTTGATCGGGACCGGCGAGAGCTCGGACGCGTTTCACATGTCGTCGCCGCCGCCCGGAGGCGATGGCGCGCAAATGGCGATACGTGCCGCGCTCGCCGCGGCGGGCCTCGCGCCGGGGGACATCGACTACGTCAACATGCACGGGACCGGCACGCCGGCGAACGATGCCGCCGAGGCGGCGGGCGTCGTCGCAGTGCTCGGCGAAGCGGTGCCTTGCAGCTCCACCAAAGGCCTGACCGGCCATGCGCTCGGCGCCGCCGGCATCGTCGAGGCGCTCTTCGCGCTCGATGCGATCGCGAGCGGCTCGATCCCGGGCAATGTCGGCGACGGGACGCTGGATCCGCGCGTGCCCTGCCACATCGAGCGCGCGACGCGCCCGCACGCGGTTCGCCGCGCGATGAGCAACTCGTTCGGCTTCGGCGGCAGCAACTGCTCGCTCGTCTTCGGTGCCGCATGAGCGTCCGGCTTTCGCTCCGCGGCGTAGGCGTCCTGGCTCCCGGGTTGAACGGGTGGAGCGCCGCGCGCGACGTGCTCGCCGGCGCCACGGCGTGGCGCGACGACCCGGTGGCCATGCCGGACGTCCGGCAACTTCCCGTGACGGAGCGCCGCCGCGTCGATGTCGGCGGTGTTCGCGTCGGCCGACGGCGACGGCGACGTGCTCGACCAGACGCTCGCCGCGCTCGCGAGCCCACAGCCCGCCCTCTCGCCGACGCTCTTCCACAATTCGGTGTTCAACGCACCGGTCGGCTATTGGTCGATCGCGACCCGATCGACCGGCTGGGCCACGATGATCTGTGCCGGCGAAGGCTCGTTCGCCGCCGTGCTGCTCGAAGCGGCAGCGCAGGCCTGCGCCTCGGACGGAGCGGTCCTCTGCGTGTGCGTCGACCTGGGCTACCCCGAGCGTCTCGCGGCGCTTCACGCACCGGGGCGCTCGTTCGCATGCGGCATCGTGGTCGACGCGGGCCTGGTTGCCGACGGCGGATTCGGATCGATCGAGATCGACGCCGCGGCGATCGCGCCGGAGCGTGGCTCGGCGCTCGTCGCGCTGGCGGCGGGATTCGCGGGCAACGCGGCGGCGGCGGCGATCCCGGTCCTCGCACGCATCGCGCGGCGTGAAAGCGGGCCGGTGCTCCTGCCCGGATTCGACGGCCAGGCCTTGCGGGTGAGGGTCATCGCGCCATGATCCCCGCGTTGCCGATCGAGCGGATGCTGCCGCACGCCGGCGCCATGGTCCTCGTCGACGAAATCGTCTACGCTGACCCGATGCGCATCGAATGCGTGACGACGTCGCACCGCAGCGCCGGGTTTCCGCTGGCGCTGGACGGCCGTGTCTCGTCGCTCTGCGGCATCGAGTTCGCCGCGCAGGCGATGGCGCTGCACGCGACGGCGGCCGATCCGCGCCATCGCCCGGTGGCGGGCCGCCTCGCGTCGGTGAGCGACGTCGAGGTGCTGTGCGAGCGCCTCGACGACCGTCCCGGGCCGCTGCGCATCGAAGCGACGCTCGAGGCGGCGAGCGGCCGGGGCAGCGCGTACCGTTTCTCGATCGCCGCGGACGGCGAGGTCCTCATTCGCGGCCGGGCACTGGTGATGCGCGAGAACGCGCCGTGAAGCGCGCGCTCGTGACCGGTGGCAGCGGGGGCCTGGGCGCGGCCATCTGCCGGCGCCTGGCGCGCGACGGCTGCCACGTCGTCGTCCACGCACGGTCGCGCGAGTCCGAGGCGCGCGCGCTCGTCGAGTCGATCCGCGCCGACGGGGGCAGCGCCGAGGCGGTCGCGTTCGACGTGACCGACGGCCATGCGGTCAGGCATGCTGCCAGCGCGATGCTGGCGCGCGGGCCGGTGCAGATCCTGGTGAACAACGCCGGCATCCACGATGACGCGCCGCTCGCCGGCATGAGCTTCGAGCAATGGTCGCACGTGATCGACGTCACGCTGAACGGGTTCTTCCACGTGACGCAGGCGCTCCTGCTCGAGATGATGGCGACGCGCTGGGGGCGCATCGTCAACATGGCGTCGGTCTCGGCGCAGGCCGGCAATGCCGGGCAAACCAACTATGCCGCGGCGAAGGCCGGCCTGATCGGCGCGACGCGCTCGCTCGCCCTCGAGGTGGCGAAGCGTGGCGTCACGGTCAACGCGATCGCGCCGGGATTGATCGACACCGGCATGCTCGGCGAGCGCTTCCCGGCCGACCGCGTGCGGGAGCTGGTTCCGGCGGGACGGATGGGCGAGCCCGACGAAGTCGCCGCGCTCGTGGCCTACCTCGTCTCGGACGATGCGCAATACGTCTCGGGCCAGGTGCTCGCGATCAATGGCGCGATGTACCGATGAAGACCGCCGTCGTCATTCCCGCCTTCAACGAAGCCGCGACGATACGGGCGATCGCGAAGCGGGCCGTGGTCGTCGCCGACCTCGCGATCGTCGTCGACGACGGTTCGACCGACGGCACGGACGCCACGCTCGATGGCGTGCCCGTCAGGCTGGTGCGGCACCCGGTGAATCGCGGCAAGGCGGCGAGCCTCTGGGACGGCATCCAGCTCGCGCTCGCCGAAGGCGCGGACGTCGTCGCCACGATGGACGGCGACGGGCAGCACGACGTCGACGACCTCCTGCGACTGCTGCGCGCGCTGGCGGCGCATCCTGGGCGGATCGCCATCGGTGCGCGCGTGCGCCATGCCGGACCGGCGCCGCGCGGGCGGCGCTTCGCCAATCGCGTCGCCGATTTCTGGGTATCGTGGGCCGCGGGGCATCGCGTCCTCGATTCGCAGTCCGGCCAGCGCGCGTATCCGGCGGCGCTGTTGCGCGGACTGGACCTGCCGCACGGACCGTCGCGTGCCTTCACGCTCGAAAGCGAGTTGCTGATCGAATCCGCGCGACACGGGTTCCTGACCGTGGCGGTGCCGGTCGCGGCGGTGTACGGATCCTCCGCGCGCTCCAGCCATTTTCGGCCGTGGCGCGACATCACGCGTATCGTCGTCATGATCGCGGGGCGCCTGGTGCGGGGGCGGTTGTGCCTGCCGGGCCTCGTCCGCAGCCTGCGGCGCGGCGCGCTCGTGTACGACCCGGCCGGTGGACCGGACGCACCGCGCGCCGCTTACGCGGATGCCTCGTCGCACGCCCACGGCGCCGAGTGACCCGCCGATGACGCAACGCCTCCCCGCGCACCCCGGCGATCCCGTCGAGGCCATCGAGACGCCCGCGCTCGTCGTCGACCTCGACGCGCTCGAGCGCAACCTGGACCTCGTCGCACGCGACGTCGCCGCGCGCGGACTGCGCCTGCGGCCGCACGCGAAATCGCACAAGACGCCCGCGATCGCGAAGCTGCAGATCGCGCGCGGCGCCGTCGGCATCTGCTGCCAGAAGGTCGACGAGGCTGCGGCGTTCGTCGAGGACGGCATCGGCGACGTCCTCGTCACCAACGAGATCGTCGCGCCGTCGAAGCTCCTGCGGCCCGCGCCGACGTCGACCTCCACATAGACGTCGATCGTCACACCGATGTGCCGCGCGGCGTATCGCCCGGCGAGCCAGCGGCGAAGCTCGCGCTGCGCGTCGCCGGCGAGAGGGGGCTGAGCTTCGCCGGCGACG
>DATLIR010000124.1:0-10745 GCA_035539315.1 Casimicrobiaceae bacterium | reverse complement strand
AGGTAGTCGAGCTTGATCGGCTCGCCCATGGTGAGCACCGCGAACGGCACGAACACCGACAGCGTGATCACCTCCTGCATGATCTTGAGCTGCGCGAGCGAGAGCGCCGTGAAGCCGATCCGGTTCGCGGGCACCTGCAGCAGGTACTCGAACAGGGCGATGCCCCACGACACGAGCGCCGCGATCCACCACGGCTTGCTGCCCAGGTGCTTGAGATGCCCGTACCACGCGACTGTCATGAACAGGTTCGAGCAGGTGAGCAGCACGGCACAGGCGAGCGCCGGGTGTTGCGCGACGAAGGCGGGCATGGGAGCGCGACGACGGGTCGGGACGAAGGCGCATTGTCGCCTACTCCGCCGCCGCGAGCGGAAGGACGACCGTCACGACGACGCCGCGCCCGTCGGCGCGGTTGTCGGCCCGTGCCTCGCCGCGATGGCGCGTCGCGACGATGCGCACGATCGCGAGCCCCAGCCCGAGGTGCGGTGTGCGTCCCTCCTGCGGCCGACGGGACACCAGCGGCTCGAACAGGTGCTCGGCATCCCCGTCGGGCAGCGGCGGGCCTTCGTTGCTCACCGTGAGGCGGACGCGGTCGCCCTCGCGCGCGAGCGCGACCTCGATCGTTCCGCCGGTCGCGAAGTCGACCGCGTTCTCGACCAGCTTGTCGAGCATCTGCGCCACGATCTCGGGAGCGCCGTCGACCGGCAGGCGCTCGGCGGGCGCGCTGAGCGCGAACGGTCGCTGCGGGTAGGCAACCCGGTAGCCTTCGACGCATCCGGCGACGACGTCGGCGAGGTCGAACCGCTCGCGCTCCGCGTCGTCCAGCGCCTCCTCGAGGCGCGCGGCCTCGGTCATCCGCGCGAGGATCGCGGCGAGCCGGTCCAGACCCTGCTGCGCGCGGTCGAGGTAGGGACGCGGCTCGTCGGGCGGTGGCGAGGCGCGCAAGTTGTCGAGCGAGCTTCGCACCACCGCCAGCGGCGTGCGCAGCTCGTGCGCGAGGCGCGAGGCGAGTTGCTCGCGGTAACTGGCGTAGCCGGCAAGGCGCGCGAGCACGCCCGAATAGCTTCGCGCGAGGTCGCCTATCTCGTCTTTCGCGTCGCTGCCCGGCAGCGGGCCGCGCACCCGCCCGTCGCGGTCGATCGCGCCTTCCGCGTCGCGGGCGAGCCGCCGGATGCGCGCCGACAGCCATGTCGCGTAGAGCGTCAATGCGGCGGAGCCGACCAGCAGGATCGCGACGACGATCGCGAACAGGCGCTCGAACGCGCGGTTGCGCTCCGCGAGCACCGCGTTGGTCGTTTCCTCCACCAGCACGGCGCCGCGCACGCGATCGCCGACCCAGATCGGGTGCGCCGCTGCGACGACGACGGCGCGAGCGTCGTCGGTGGTGCGGCGGCCCGTCGCGGGAATGCCGTCGAGCGCGGCGACGATCTCGCGGTGCGCCGGCGCGCTGCCGCTGCCGTCGTCGTCGACGAACTCCTCGGTCGGCCGCGCGAGGAACAGCGCGAGGATCGGGTCGAGCCACGAGAGCGCGCTCGCGGCGTCGGCGGGAGCTCGCTTGAGACTGCCGGCGTGCGCGAGCACGCCGAGATCGCGGTCGACGATGCGAATGCGCGCGGTGGTACGCGTCAGTCCCTGCAGGATCTGCTCGAGCTCCGGCGCGGCGACGGCGGCGCCGGCGGAGAGCACGGGGCGCGCGGCGGCCGCATCGACGAGGTCCTGCGGCGGCTGGCCGGTCGGCGCGACCAGCCGGACCGGCGCGTCGAACAGCCGCGGTCGGTCGTGCAGCGCGATCGCCACCGCCTGCGCCGTGCCGGCCAGCGTGCGGTCCTGCGCGTCGCGCAGCACGCGCTCGAGCTCGCGTGCGTACTCGACGCCAAGCCACGGCAGCGCGAGGAACACGGTCAGCACCAGCAGGAGCTGCGCGCGGATGCCCAGTCGGGTCATCGGGACGCGTCGACCCATCCGGGCCGCGTCAGTCCGCCGCCCACCGATACCCCATGCCGTACACGGTGGCGATGCGGTCGAACGCCGGATCGATGGCCTGGAACTTGCGCCGGATGCGCTTGACATGCGAGGTGATCGTGCCGTCGTCGACGACCGTGTTCGCTTCGCGCATCAACGCGTCGCGGTCCTTGACGTGCCCGGGATGGCGCGCGAGCGCGTTGACCATCCAGAACTCGGTGAGCGTGAGGTCGACCGGCTTGCCGCGCCAGCGCGCCGTCATGCGCTTGACGTCGAGCGCGAGCGGCCCGCGCTCGATCACGTCCTCGGCGGACGCCGGTGACGTCGACAACTCGGCGCGGCGGAACAGCGCCGCGATGCGCGCCGCGAGGTGCGGCAGGCTCGCGTCCTTGGTCAGGTAGTCGTCGGCGCCGACGCGCAGGCCCGACACGATGTCGACGTCGGCGTCGCGCGCCGACAGGATCAGGATCGGCAGCGCGGGCGACAGCGAGCGGAGCTCGCGGCACAGCGCGAAGCCGGCATCGGGATCGTCGCCCAGGCCGAGGTCGACGACGGCGAGATCGGGGAGCCGAGTTCGGAACGCCGCGAGCGCGCTGTCGCGCGTGCCGAACGCGGTGACGTCATACCCGATGCGGCGCAGCGCGTCCGCGTAATTCTCGCGGATCGCGGGCTCGTCCTCGACGATGGCGATGCGGCGGCTCATGCGCGGCGACTATAGCGCATCGATTCGCTACTCACCCCGGCCCTCTCCCCCTCGCGCGGCGATAGGGAGCCAACCCTTGCGCAACCGGCAGCCAAGTCGCCGGCGCCTTTGTCTTGCGTGGAGGGGAGCGGAACGAGAGCACTCGTCGAAGGGGCGTCTCCCCCCATCGCGGGGAGCAGGCTCGGGTGGCGGGCGGTGCAAAAGGCGCGCACCCGCGCGTCATCGGTTTTCCACAATTGCTCGCCACACCGCCCGATTCGCTCCGTCGCCACTCCCCGTTCGCGGCGCGCAATGCACGGCATGCGGAAGGCCGGTCCGGCGGGGCGCCGCAAGCACCACGAGACATCGCCGTCACTGTCACGAAGACGAAGGAGGCTCGGGGACCGTGAACCGGCGTGCCGCGTCAGCGGCGCGAGTGCGCGGATCCCCCGAGCGACCCATGACGACGTCCCTGCCCGCTGGCGCCGACCGCCCCGCTCCGCTCCTGCCGCCCAACGGCTGGCGCGGCCTCGCCCGACTCGCGCTCGAGGGCCTGGCCGCCGGCCTCGTCGTGAGCGTCGTGCTCGCGCTCGCCGTGTTCATCGTCGCCTCGCAAGCCGAGGCCGCGCCGTTGCACTCACGGACGGCGGGCGTCGTCGCGGCCGACGCGAACGGAGGCGTGCTGCGGCTGGCCGCGAACGGCGACGAACCCGCGCTGGCGGCGCCGCTGGTCGCGACCGACATCAAGGTCGCCGTCGCGGGCATCGTCGCGCGCACGACGCTGACGCAGCGCTTCGTCAATCCGACCGGCGCGTGGCGCGAGGGCGTCTACCTGTTCCCGCTCCCGGACCACGCCGCAGTCGACCACCTGCGCGTCGAATCGGACGGCCGCGTCATCGAAGGCCAGGTGCAGGAGCGCGCCGCGGCGAAGAAGCGCTACGACGACGCGAAGCGCAGCGGCAGGCAGGCCGGGCTGGTCGAGCAGGAGCGTCCGAACCTCTTCACCACCAGCATCGCGCTCCTGCCGCCGCACGACGAGGTCGTCGTCACGATCGAGTTCCAGCAGACGCTCGCCTGGGAGGCCGGCACCTTCCACTTCCGCCTTCCGCTCGCGATCACGCCCCGCTACGTGCCCGGCGGCCGCCTCGCGGCCGCGTCGATCACCGACGAGCAGGATCCGGCGGCGAGCGTCGAGGACGCCGAGCGCATCCTCGCGCCGTTCGAGCTCGACCCCGCGCGCGCGCCCGTCACCTTCGCGCTCACGCTCGACGCGGGCTTCCCGCTGGCGAGCATCGAGAGCACTTCGCACGCGATCACGGTCGAGCACGCGAGCGACGGCCGCGCCGAGGTGACGCTCGCCGACGAGGAAGTGCCGGCGGACCGAGACCTGGAGCTCGCGTGGACACCCACCGTGGGCGCCGAGCCGGGCGCGGCGGTATTCACCGAGCGTCGCGACGGGCGCACGCACGCGCTGGTGATGGTGCTGCCCCCGTCGGTGGACGCCGGCGGGCCGATCCTTCCGCGCGAGGCGACGTTCGTCGTCGACACGTCGGGCTCGATGAGCGGCGTGTCGATCGTGCAGGCGAAGGAGGCGACGCTGTTCGCGCTGTCGCGGCTCAGTCGCGGCGACCGCTTCAACGTCATCGAGTTCAACTCCCGGACGCGCAGCCTGTTCGCCGCGCCGATGCCGGTCGACGCGACGACGCTCGAGGCCGCGCGGGCGTTCGTCGGCGCGCTGAAGGCCGACGGCGGCACCGAGATGAAGCCGGCGCTGGCCGCGGCGCTCGCGCCCGAGGCGCTGACTGGCTACGCGCGCCAGGTGTTCTTCCTCACCGACGGCGCCGTCGGCAACGAGCACGAGCTCGTGAAGATGATCCGCGCGCGGCTGGGGGATCGGCGCCTCTACGCGATCGCCATCGGTCCGGCGCCCAATGCGTGGTTCATCCGCCAGGCCGCGAAGTTCGGCCGCGGCACGGCCACCTTCATCGGCGACGTCCGCGACGTGCGCGAGCGCATGACGGCGCTGTTCGAGAAGCTCGAGCGGCCCGCGCTCACCGATCTCGCCATCACCTGGCCGGTCGGCGCCGAGGTCTATCCGCCGCAATTGCCCGACCTCTACGCCGGCGAGCCGATCGTCGTCAGCGCGTCGTTCGCCGGTGCGCCGACCACGCTATCGATCGTGGGGCGGCGCGGCACGTCGGCATGGGGCACGCTGCTGCCGACCGGCGCGGGCGCGCCCGCCGAAGGCATCGACAAGCTCTGGGCACGCGAGCGCATCGCGACGCTTTCCGACGCGATGATCGAAGGCGCGCCCGAGGAGGAGGTGCGTCCGCTGATCGTCGCGACCGCGCTCGAGCATCACCTGGCGAGCCGCTACACGAGCCTCGTCGCCGTCGACGTCACGCCGGTCGCGCCGGCAGGGACCGAGGCGGCGCGCACGGTGATCCCGGGATTGCTTCCTGCGGGCCTCGAGGCGTCGGGATTCGTAGGTTCGTTGCCGCAGACCGCCACGCCGGCGCCATTGCTCGCGATCGTCGGCGCCGGGCTGGCGGCGCTCGCGTGGATCGTGCGAAAGGGCCGGCTGCCGGTGCGCCCGTCGACGCTGGACGGGCCGATGCGTACGCTGCTCCGTCGTGCGGACGTCGCGCGCCGCGTGTGCTGATCATGGCCGACGTGACTCCCGAAACGGTGCCTGCCCCCGACCGGGGAGGACCTGTCGGCCGCGGAGCCGGCGACGCACGCGCGACGATGAGCGCGGCGGCGCTGGAAGATGGGGTCGGACTCCGGAAAACGGGGTACGACCCCCGCTTCCCCGCGGCCGAGTCTTCCCCGGTCGGGAGCGAGCCGCGCTGGCGCGTCGTGCTGTCGTGGCTGCTGGCGGTGGCCGCCTGCGTGGCGATCGCGTGGGCGGTCGCGATCCTCGGCAAGGCGCACCTGGGCCAGGCGCTCCTCGAGGTCGCGTGGAAGCGCGCGCAGGCGAGCGGCAGCACGCCCGCGCCCTGGCCGTGGGCCGACACGCGTCCCGTGGCGAAGCTCTACGCGCCGCGCCAGCAGGTCGAGCGTCTGCTGCTCGCCGGCGCGAACGGGCGCACGCTCGCGTGGGGCCCGGGCATCGTGGACGGCATCGCGCGCCCGGGCGAGCGCGGCAATGCGATCGTCACCGCGCATCGCGACACGCATTTCCGCTTCCTCGCGGACGTCGCGATCGGCGATGCGCTGGTCGTCGAGCGCGCCGACGGGGTGCGCGTCCGCTACCGGATCGTGGCGGCGCGCATCGCGGACGCGGAGTCGCTCGCGATCCCGCGCGACACCGAGGTCCCCACGCTGACGCTGGTCACCTGCTGGCCGTTCGGCGCGATCAACCCCGGAGGCGCGCTGCGCTACGTCGTCGTCGCCGAAGCGGACGGTCCGCCCGCGAAGCGGATGGCGCGCAATGCGTGACGCTAGCGGTTGCGTGGATGCACGGAGGCGGCACGCTCGTTGCCGCGGCGGTAGTTGCCGGTGACGCGCGCCATCGCGAGCTGCAACTCCTCCGGCGTAGCGCTGGCGACCCTGGCGAGGAACTCGTCGGCCGCGCGCCCGCGCAGCGTCGTCACGACGCGCCCGCCGCGCCGGATCGCGACCTCGCCCGCGCTGGTGCGGTACGAGAAGTGGCCGTCGCCCATGCTCAGCGGATCGTGAGCGCGAGTCCGCGCACCGGCAGCATGCCGTAGTCGCTGGTCCACACCTCGCCGGGCGCGACCGGCCAGGCGTCGGTCAGCGTACCGGTCGTGACGACCTCGCCGGCGGCGAGCGGCGGGAACGCGGGCTGCGATGCGAGCACGTCGCGAAGATGCATGAGCGCGTGCGCCGGCCCGTCGAGAACGTTCGCGCCGACGCCGGTGTCGACCACGGTTCCGTCGCGCCGCAGCGTCGCCTTGAACGTGGACAGCACGGCGAACAGCGCATCGCGCTCGTCGGGACCCACTGGCGCCGGCGGACCGACGATCAGCCGGCCGTGCAGCCCGAACGCCGCGGTGCAATCGGCCAGCCGGAACTTCCAGCCCGCGAACACCGAATGCACGATCTCGAAGCCGGCGGCGACCCACGCCACGCGGTCGAGCAGCGAGCGCGCGTCCCCTTCGGACGGCAGCGGCGCGGCGAGGCCGAACACGACCTCGGGCTCGATGCGCGGCTCGTGCAGCCCGGTGACGTCGATCGCGGCGGCGCCGCCTGGCGCATGCACGACCGTGCGGTCCCACACCATCGACCACATCGGCCGGTAGACGCCGTAGCGCGGCCAGATCGTCCGGTTGGTGAAGCCGATCTTGCGTCCGACGGCGCGCCAGCCCTGCGCTTCGCGACGCGCATGCAGCGCGGCGAGCGTCTCGTAGGCGCGCTCGAGGTCGAAGTGCGAGTCGCCGTCGCTGATCGGCGGAATCTGCGGCGCGCCGTCCGCGGAGGCGAGGATGCGTTCGACGACGCCGGCATCGGCGACTGCGGTGCGTAGCGTCATCGCGTTGCCTCCTCGTCAGCGCTTGCGCGGGAGCACGGCCGCGCCGGCGATCCACAGCAGCGTCGCGGCGACCATGCCGATGAACGCCGCCACCAGCGCCATCGGCGTGCCGGTCAGGCCGATCGTTCCGGCGATCGCCCAGCCGAGCACCGCACCGACGGCTCCGCACGCGAGGATGGCGAGCACGTACAGGACGATCGGCATGGGGCGGCTTGCGGTGTTGCGCGGAAGCGAGCCTCGCCAGTATAAGTCAGCCGTGACTCCTGTCCGCAGGACCCGGCCCTCGCCGTGCCCCTCCCTGCCGTGGTTCGTGCGGGGCCTCGCGTGCCTAGGTGCCGCCATGACGCTGGCGGCGCCGGTCCCCCTCGACGCGCAGGCAACGAAGACGATCCGCGTCGCGTTCCCGGTCGCGGAGTCCGGCTTCGACCCGCAGGCGATCGCCGACAACTACTCGTCGATGATCGCCGCGGCGATCTTCGAGCCGCTCTACACCTACGACTACTTCGCGCTGCCCGCGAAGCTCGTGCCCGCGGCCGCCGAGGCGCTGCCCGACGTGTCGCCGGACCTCACGACCTACACGATCCGGCTGAAAAAGGGCCTGCGCTTCGCCGATGATCCCGTGTTCGGCGGCAAGCCGCGCGAGGTGAGCGCGCAGGATTACGTCTACAGCTGGAAGCGCCTGCTCGACCCGAAGGTGCGCTCGTACTTCGTGCACGTGTTCGAGAACCGGCTGATCGGCGGCAACGAGGCGATCGCGGCCGCCCGCAAGAGCGGCGCGTTCGACTACGACGCGCCGATCGCAGGACTGGCGGCGCTCGACCGCTACACGATCCGCGTGCGCTTCAGCGAGCCCTACTTCGGCTTCCGGCACTGGCTCACGTCGGTGACCTTCGCCGCCGTCGCGCGCGAGGTCGTCGACAAGCACAAGGACGCATCGAACCGCGTCGCCGAGCATCCGGTCGGGAGCGGTCCGTACCGGCTGGTCGAGTGGCGTCGCTCGCAGAAGATCGTGCTCGAGGCGAATCCGGGCTACCGCGACGCGCGCTACCCCGTGCCGTCCGATGCGCAAGACCAGGCCATCGCGGGCCGGCTGGTCGGCCGCAAGCTGCCGCTGGTGCCGCGCGTCGAGATCTCGATCATCGAGGAGGCGCAGCCGCGCCTGCTGTCGTTCGAGCGCGGCGAGATCGACATGGTCGACCTGCCGAACGATCTCGCGGGCAACGTCCTGCACCACGGCAACGTGCTGAAGCCCGGCTACGTGCAGCGCGGGATCGTGCTGCACCGGCAGCTCGAGCCCGCGCTCAACTTCACCTACTTCAACCTCGACGACCCGGTGGTCGGCGGCTACGCGCCCGAGAAGATCGCGCTGCGCCGCGCGATGATCATGGCGTACGACCGCGACACCGAGATCCGCATCCTGCGCAATGGCCAGGCGACGCCCGCGACGCAGATCTCGCCGCCGTGGACCGAGGGCTACGACCCGAAGCGCCCGCCGTTGCAGAAGTACGATCCGGCCGGCGCGCGCGCGCTGCTCGACCGCTTCGGCTACAAGGATCGCGACGGCGACGGCTACCGCGAGGCGCCCGACGGCAAGCCGATCGTCGTCGAGAAGGCGTCGACTCCCAACGCGACCGACCGCGCGTCCGACGAGCTGTGGCGCAAGAGCATGGATGCGATCGGCATCCGGATGACCTTCCAGAAGCAGAAATGGCCCGACCTCGTGAAGATGGCCGAGGCCGGCAAGCTGCAGATGTGGGGGCTCGGCTGGATCCACACGATCCCCGACCCCGACTCGTCGTACGCGCTCCTCTACAGCAAGCAGATCGGCCTGATGAACGACGCGCGCCTGCGGCTGCCCGAGTACGACAAGCTCTACGAGGCGTCGCGCCGGCTGCCCGACGGCGCCGAGCGCAATGCGCTCTACGCGAAGATGACCGACCTGATGAGCGCGTACGGCGTGTGGGAGGTCGGCCCGTCGCGCTACTCGAGCTGGCTCACGCAGCCGCGCCTCAAGGGCTTCAAGCGCCACCCGTTCGTGCAGCACCGGTGGGAGTACTACGACGTCGAGTAGGTAGACCTACGGCTCGCGCTTGACCACCGCCTTCATCGGCGCCTCGTTCACCGTGAGCGTGAAGACGTCGGGCCGTGCGTAGTGGCCGGCGACGTCGAAGTCGAACTTCCCGCGCCCGATGTCACCGAGATCCAGGTCGGCGGTGAGAATCGTTTCGCCGTCGAATGCCGGGCCGGCGAGCACCTTGCCGAGCGGGCTGACGATCGCACTGCCGCCGCGCATCAGCACCGCGTCCGGCGTGTCGCTGGGCGACGCGCGCACGCTCGCCGGGAAATCGCGCTTGCGCAGGAACTGGCACGCGGTGAGCACGAAGCAGCGCCCCTCGAGCGCGACGTGGCGCATCGTCGGCAGCCAGGTGTCGCGGTCGTCGGCGGTGGGCGCGCAGTACAGCGCGACGTCCTTCGCGTACATGGCCATCCGCAGCATCGGCATGTAATTCTCCCAGCAGATCACCGAGCCGATGCGGCCGTACGGGCTGTCCACCGCGGTCAGCGTCGAGCCGTCGCCGAAGCCCCAGATCATCCGCTCGAGTGCGGTGGGCATGAGCTTGCGATGCTTGCCGAGCAGCGCGCCGTCGGGGCCGAAGAAGAGCACCGTGCAATAACAGGTGCCGAGCTCGCGCTCGATCACGCCGACGACGAGGTAGCAACCGCCAGCCGCGGCCGCCTCGCCCATGCATTCCGTGTGCGGTCCCGGCACCTTGATGGCGGAATCGAGGTAGAGCCGGAACTCCTCGCGGCCGGCCGGATCGCGCGCGCCGACGACGAGCCCGTAGTTGAGGCCTTTCGGATACCCGGCGACGAACGCCTCGGGGAACAGGACGAGCTTCGCCCCTTTCGCCGTCGCGTCGGCAGTGAGCCGGACGACCTTCTCGACGCAGGCGTCGGTGTCGAAAGGAATGGAGCCGGCCTGGACAACGGCGACCCGCACGGTCGATGCGTTCATGTTCGTCCCTCGAGGGTCGGACCCTAGAATCGTCCCCGTCCCGGTGCCGCCGCGAGCAGCGCCCGCGTGTACTCGTGCCGCGGCCGCGCGTAGACGTCCGCGATCGGCCCGTGCTCGACGATGCGCCCCTCGCGCATCACCGCGATGCGGTCGCACACCTGCGCGGCGACGCGAAGATCGTGCGTGATGAACAGCATCGTCAGGTGCAGGCGGCCGCGGATCTCGTCGAGCAGCTTCAGCACTTGGGCTTGCACCGACACGTCCAGCGCCGAGACCGGCTCGTCGGCGACCAGGAGGTCGGGCTCCATCGCGAGCGCTCGCGCGATGCAGATCCGCTGGCGCTGCCCGCCCGAGAACTCGTGCGGATAGCGGTCGAGCGACGCGGGGTCGAGCCGCACCAGCTCCATCAGCGAGCGGGCGCGCTGCATCGCGTCGGTGAGCGAGACGCCGAAGTTCATCGGCCCTTCAACGATCGACTGGCCGACGTTGCGGCGCGGGTTGAGCGAGCGGTACGGGTCCTGGAACACGATCTGCACGTGGCGGCGGTGCGGCCTGAGGCGGCCCTGGGAGAGGCGCGCCACGTCGATCTCGCC
>DATLIR010000123.1:0-4173 GCA_035539315.1 Casimicrobiaceae bacterium | reverse complement strand
CGCTTGCCGAGGTCTATTGGCTCGCCGATCTGCACGGCGCGCCAATAGACCTCGGCAAGCGACTCGACCTCGATCGCGAGCCGCAGCGCCCGCTCGAGATCGCCGGCGAACGCGATCATGCCGTGGTTCGCGATGAGGCAGGCGCGCCTGCCTTCCAGCGCGGCGACGACGTTGTCGGCGAGCGCCGGCGAGCCGAAGGTCGCATACGGTGCGCAGCGGATGTCGCGGCCGCCGGCGACGGCGACCATGTAGTGGAATGGCGGAATGCCGCGGCCAAGGCAGGCGAGCGTCGTGCAGAACGGCGCGTGCGCGTGCACGATCGCGTGCGCGTCGGGACGGGCCGCGTAGATGGCCCGATGGAAGCGCCACTCGGACGATGGCGCGAGGCGGCCGCGTGCTTCGCCTTCCAGCGTCATCGCGACGATGTCGTCGATCACGAGATGCTCGTAGGGCACGCCGGTCGGTGTGACCAGGAAGCCGTCGATGGCGTCCGAGCGCCACCGGGCGCTGACGTTGCCCGCCTTCGCGCGATTGATCCCGGCCCCGCTCATGCCGCGAGCCGTCGCGATCACCTGCTCGCGCAGCAGGCGCCCGGCGTTGTCGCCGACGTTCAAGCGAAGCGCTCGGGAAACAGCGCGGCGAGGCCGGCCTCGGAGGCGGTCGCGACGCCGCGCTCGGTGAGCAATCCGGTGACGAGGCGCGCCGGCGTCACGTCGAAGGCCGGGTTCAGCGCGCGCGCGTGCTCGGGCGCCACGCCGACGCGAATCGCCTGCCCGTACTCGTCGCGGCCGAGCACCTCGAGGACCTCGGCGGGTGCGCGTGTCTCGATCGGGATCGCATCGCCGGTCGCGAGCGACGGGTCGAGCGTCGGCGAGGGCAGCGCCACGTAGAACGGAACGTCGTTGTCGCGGGCGGCGAGCGCCTTGTCGTAGGTGCCGATCTTGTTGCAGACATCGCCGTTGCGCGCGACGCGATCGGCGCCGACGAACACGACGTCGACGTCGCGC
Organism: Casimicrobiaceae bacterium; assembly: GCA_035539315.1. Classification (GTDB taxonomy): domain Bacteria; phylum Pseudomonadota; class Gammaproteobacteria; order Burkholderiales; family Casimicrobiaceae; genus VBCG01. The sequence goes on along the minus strand of DATLIR010000123.1, from coordinate 3,166 downwards.
CGGCGCATCAGCGCCGCGCATGCGCTGTCCACGACGATCGTGTGCGGGACGCCGCGCTGCGCCAGCTCCCAGGCGGTGAGATTCGCGCCCTGCAGGCGCGGCCGTGTCTCGCTGACCCACACGTGGACCGGGAGACCGTGCGCATGCGCGAGGAAGATCGGCGCCGTCGCCGTGCCCCAGCCGCAGGTGGCGAGCGCGCCGGCGTTGCAATGCGTCATCACGTTCACCGGGCCGGCACCGCGCGCCGCGATGCGCTCGAGCAGGCGCAACCCGTGCTGGCCGATCGTGTGGTTGATCGCGATGTCCTCGGCGCAGAGCGCATCGGCTTCCTGCCATGCGGCGCCGGCGCGTTCCGCCGGCGGCAACGAGGCGACGCGCGCGCGCACGCGATCGAGCGCCCAGCGCAGGTTCACTGCGGTGGGCCGTGTCGCATCGAGCGCCGCGTGTGCGCGGGCGAGCCCCGCGTCGGATGGATCGCGGTCGAGCGCCATCGCCAGGCCGTAGGCCCCCACGGCGCCGATCAGCGGCGCGCCGCGCACCCACATGCTGCGGATCGCAAGCGCCGCGATGTCGGCGTCGGCGATGCGTACCGGCACCACGGCGTGCGGCAGGGCGCGCTGGTCGATCGCCTCGACGTGGTGCGCACCGGGGGGCCGCCGCAGCGCGCGATAGCCGGCTGGATCGGCGACCGATCGGGGCGTGGCCAGGGGATCGCGGCGCATGGCGGGATTCTAGCGCCGCGGCGTATCGATCAGCCGGGAGATGACGGATCCCCGACTGCGCGGAGTTGACGACGTTCCTGGCGTCCCCACGTCACTTGAGGACCTGGACGAGGTTGTTGAAGTCGTCGGTCCACAGGCGCCAGTCGCGGCGCGGCTCGATCGGCGTCGTCGCCTCGGCGATCAGCGGCTTTTTCAGCGCCTCGGCATCAGCCGACAGCAGCACCCAGTCGCTGCGGCTCGCCACACCGTCGCCATCGTCGGAAACCCACGCGACAGCCAGGTCGTGCGCGTGCGCCAGCGCCTCGACGACCGGCACCAGGTTGAGGAAGCGGTTCGTGACGTGGAACGCGATGATGCCCGACGGCTTCATGTGGCGGCGATAGATCGCCAGCGCTTCCGAGGTGATCAGGTGAACCGGGATCGCGTCGCTCGAGAACGCATCGATGGCGAGGATGTCGAAGCCCTGCGACGACTCGCGCTCCAGCACGAGGCGTGCGTCACCGAGTGGCGTCTGGATCGTCGCCTCGCTGTCCTCCAGGTAGGTGAAATCGCGGCGCGCGATGTCGACGACCGATGGGTTGATGTCGTAGAAGCGGTAGATGTCTCCCTTTGCACCCCACGCCGCGATCGTGCCGGTGCCCAGGCCGATGATGCCGACCTTCAGCGGCTCGATGCGCGGATGCATCGACTCGATCGCGCGGCCGACGCCGGACGTCGCCGTGTAATAGGTGGTCGGCTCCTTGCGCAGCGTCGCGTCGCGGTACTGGTTGCCGTGCATGATCGTGCCGTGGATCAGGCTGCGGCGGACGTTGTCGTCCGATCCGGTCTGCCACACCCGCAGCACGCCGTAGAAGTTGCGCGTCGCGGTGATGGTGCCGTCGTAGAACTCCCGCACCGTCCACACGCCGCAACCGAGGGCGACGAACAGCGCGACGAGGCCCAGGACGCCGAACACCGGGTGGTCGCGCCGCACCTGCCACAGGAGCAGCAGCGCGCACAGCACGATGCCCGCGGCGAGCTCGAAATATGCCGGCAGCACCAGCGGCGCGAGCACGCCCACCAGGATCGAGCCGATCGCGCCGCCCAGCGAGATCATCAGGTAGAAGCGGGTGAGGTAGCGTGGCGCGGGCTTGAGCCGGACGAGCTCGCCGTGGCAGAACATGCACGCGAGGAACAGCCCGACGCAGAACACGCCGATCTGGATGCCGAGCTCGTGCGTGAGCCCGGGATCCGCCTGCGTCCACGCCATCACGCCGAGCGCCGCCGCGACCATCGACAGGAAGAGGTCGCGCTTGTACCAGCCCGTGCCGTCGAAGCAGAGGATGAAGGTGAGGAGATACAGCGAGAGCGGCACGATCCACAGGAGCGGCACCGCAGCGACGTTCTGCGTGACGTGGTTGGAGACCGCCAGCAGCAGGAACGATCCGGTGGCGGCCAGCGCGATCCACAGTCCCTGGCGTCCGAGCGTCGGCGGCGTGTCGTCCTCCGGCAGCGCCGTGGCTGGACTCGCGGCGGCGGCGCTCGCCGCTACGGCGGGGTCGCGCAGGCTCGCGATTCCCGCCGCCGCGCACAGGCCGACGAACAGCACGTAGCCTGCCGACCACCCCCACGCCTGCGCTCGCGTCACCACCCAGGGCTCGAGCAGGAACGGGTAGCCGACGAGCGCCAGCATCGACGCGAAGTTCGACAACGCGAACAGCCGATACGGGCTGCGGCCGGGAAAGCGGCGCGCGAACCAGGCCTGCACGAGCGGGCTCGTCGTCGACAGCAGGAAATAAGGCAGGCCGATCGTCGCGGCCAGCATGCCGAGGATCAGCCACGACGGGTTCTCGGTACCGGTCGGCTTCCACAACGCGCCCGGCACGATCGGCAGCACGACGACGCTCGCGACCAGCAGCGCGACGTGCAGCCGGATGGCGGTCCGGGGCGCGAGCCTGCGCACGACGAAGTCGGCATACGCGTAGCCGAGCAGGAGCGCGGTCTGGAAGAAGACGAGGCAGGTCGTCCACACCGTGGCCGAGCCGCCGAACCACGGCAGGATCTGCTTGGCCATCACCGGCTGCACGAGGAAGAGCAGGAACGCGCTCGCGAAGATGGTGACGGCGAAAAGCGGCATTGGGACGAAGGCGGACGGCGCGAAAGTCCGCCATTGTAGGGGAGTCGCGCGGCTCCCCGGCCGGCAGGCGTCGGGAGGGACGTCGCGAAAGTGAAGCGCTGCGGGCCGGAGGGCCGCCGTTCAGGCCGGCAGCCGCCGGCGTCGCCCCCATGAACGCGCGTCGCGGCGCGGGGCCGTACGTGCTCAGTACATCGTGCGGGGCTTGAAGTACTGGATGCGGTCGATCGACTTGACCGACAGCTCCTTCACGTCCGCGCCCTGCAGCAGACGCAGCGGCACGTCCGCACCGGCCGCGCGGCCGGACCAGACCTTGCGATAGAACTCGCCC
>DATLIR010000122.1:0-6914 GCA_035539315.1 Casimicrobiaceae bacterium | reverse complement strand
ACCGCGATGCGCGGCGACGCGCGCCGCACGCGCGCCACCTCGGCGCGCTCGGCGTTGCGGATCGACTGGTCGCTCGACGCGACGCGCTCGCAGGCGACGATCGTGTCCCACAGGGCGACGCCGCGCGCGCGCAGCCGTGCGAGTCGCTGCGGGTAGGGCATCTCGTGCAGCGGCTCGTCGAGCAGGGCGCCCATCACCGGCCAGAAGTGGTTGCGGGGATGCGCATAGTACTGGCGCGCGGCCAGCGACGCGACGCCGGGGAAGCTTCCGAGGACGAGGATACGGGCATCGCGCGGAAGGACCGGGGCGAGGCCGCGCGCGCGGGTCAGGCGGCTCGCGGCCATGCGTGCGCGCGCACCGCGTAGTCGGCGACGGTGCCCGCGAACACGGCAAACCCGAGCCAGTGGTTGTGCAGGAACGCGCGGAAGCAGCGGTCGCGATCGCGGTCGCGGATCAGCCACAGGTGGTAGGCGGCGCACCCGAGCGCGGCCGCGAGGCCGGCGTAGTAGAGCGGACCGAGGGACATCAACCGCCCGACCCACGCCATGCCGCCGAGGAACGCGGCGTAGCAGAGCGCGACCGCGGCGATGTCGAAGCGGCCGAACGTGATGGCCGAAGTGCGCATGCCGATCCTGACGTCGTCGTCGCGGTCCACCATCGCGTACTCGGTGTCGTAGGCGACCACCCAGGCCAGGTTGATCGCGAGCATCCACCAGCCGAGTGGCTCGACGCTGCCGCGCGTCGCCGCGAACGCCATCGGGATGCCGAACGAGAACGCGATGCCGAGGAAGGCCTGCGGCAGGGCGAAGAAGCGCTTGAAGAACGGATAGGCGATCGTGATCGCCAGCGCGGCGAACGACAGCAGGACGGTCGTGCGATGGGTGAACAGCACGAGCACGAAGGCGGCCGCCGCCAGCGCGGCGCCCACCGCGAGCGCCTCGCGCGGCGTGACCTCGCCGGTCACGAGCGGACGGCCGCGCGTCCGCTGAACGTGCGCGTCGTAGCCCAGGTCGGCCCAGTCGTTGAAGGCGCAGCCGGCCGAGCGCATCAGCACGGTGCCGAGCGTGAAGATCACCACCAGCGACACCCGGGGCGCGCCACGCGCGGCGATCCACAGCGCGGTTAGCGTCGGCCACAGCAGCAGCAGGATGCCGATCGGCTTGTCGAGCCGGACCAGCCGCTCCCACGCGTCCAGGCGCTGGGCGAGCGTCCGCGTGCCGGCAGTCGCGGGGGGATCGGCCATGCGCTCGCTCAGAACGTGAGCGGCATCTGCTTGCGCAGCGCGCGCGGCGCGAGCGCATCGAGCATCGCCTGGGGTGTCGGATAGCGCAGCCGCACGCGCAGCTCGCCCTTCATGCGCCGGTTGGCGAGGCGGCGCGACTCGCCCATGAACGACAGCAGGACCGGCGCGATGCGTGCTTCGGCCTCGTCCCAGCCGACGCGGGGTGGCCGCGACACCCGGTGCGCGTCGGCGACGGCGTCGAGCCACTGCCCCATCTTGAGCTCGGCGTCGTCGGTGGCGTGGTAGGCGCGGTTCGCGCGGCCGCGGAAGAGCGCGGCGACGACGACGCGGGCGAGGTCGTCGGCATGGATGTGGTTGGTGTACACGTCGTCCGCGTCGACCAGCGCCGGCGTCTGCTGGCGCAGCCGTTCGAGCGGCAGCCGCGTGTCGGCGTAGATGCCCGGGGCGCGCACGATCGCGAGCGACACGCCGTTTCGCGCGGCCCACGCGCGCAACCGGTCCTCGGCATCGACGCGGCGGCGTGCGCGCGGGGACGCTGCCTTCCGCGGACGCGTCTCGTCGATGCGCGCGCCTGCGCAGTCGCCGTACACGCCGCTCGTCGAAACGTAGACGAAGCGCCGTGGTATCCTGCGCGCCGCCGACAACGCCGCGATGAGGCGGCCGGTGCGCGGGTCGCCGCGGCCGTCCGCGGGCGGCGGCGCGAGGTGCAGCACCGCATCGGGCGACAGCCGCAACCGCGCGAGCGCGTGCCGGTCGTCGAGGTCGCCGAGGAGCGGGACCACGCCATGGCTGCGCAGCTTCGCGATGTCGTCGGCGCGGCGCGTGAGCCCCGCGAGGCGCGCCCGTCCGGCGAGCAGGCGCGCCGCACGCAGCGCGACGTCGCCGCAACCCACGAGGAGCACGCGCATCATGCGTGCGTGGCGCGGGCGCCGGACGCGTTGCGAACGGCGCGCGCATCCCGGATCGACATGACGTTCGAGGTTACCATAAAGCCCGGCGAGCACGCCTTCGCGTGCGCCGCCGACGACACGGTGCTCGAGGCGGCGATGAAGGCCGATCTCCTGCTGCCGTACGGCTGTCGCAACGGCGCGTGCGGCACGTGCAAGGGCAAGGTGCTCGCCGGCAGCGTCGACTACGGCCCGCACCAGCCCTCCACGCTCACCGACGACGAGAAGCGCAAGGGCCTCGCGCTGTTCTGCTGCGCACGGCCGCTGTCCGACCTGACGATCGAGGTGCGCGAGGTGCGTCGCGCGGGGGACATCCCGATCAAGCGCCTGCCGTGCCGCGTCGAGTCGATCGACAAGCCCGCCGCCGACGTCGCCATCGTCAGGCTCAAGCTCCCGGCGACCGAGCGCATGCAGTACCTCGCGGGCCAGTACGTCGACTTCCTGCTGAAGGACGGCAGGCGTCGCAGCTTCTCGATGGCGAACGCGCCGCACGACGACGCGCTGATCGAGCTGCACGTGCGGCACGTGCCGGGCGGCTTCTTCACCGACCAGCTGTTCACGCAGTTCAAGGGGCGCGAGATCCTGCGCATCGAAGGACCGCTCGGCTCGTTCTACCTGCGCGAGGAGACCGACAAGCCGATGATCTTCGTCGCCGGCGGCACCGGATTCGCGCCGATCAAGGCGATGATCGAGCACGCGTTCCACCACGAGATCGACCGGCCGATGGTGCTCTACTGGGGCGCGCGCTCGCTCAAGGACCTCTACCTGCCCGATCTGCCCGGACGCTGGCAGCAGGAGCATCCGCTGTTCACGTTCATCCCGGTGCTGTCCGATCCGCTGGCCAGCGACGCGTGGCCCGGCCGCACCGGGCTCGTGCACCGCGCGGTGATGGACGACTTCGGCGACCTGTCGGGCTACCAGGTCTACGCGTGCGGCGCGCCGCCGATGATCGAGGCCGCGCGGCGCGACTTCGCGACCGAGCGCAACCTGCCCGACGACGAGTTCTTCGCCGACAGCTTCACCTACGCCGCCGAGGCGGAGGCCCGGCGCGGCTGACGGGTCCTGCGCGACAGGGGGAAACGCGCTCGCGCGTTTCGGGGGATCACGCGCCGCCGGGCCGCCCCAAGGCGCGCGGCCCCCTCGGGGGGAGGCGCGCTCGTGCGCCTCGGGGAATCACGCGCGCCGCCGGGCCGCCCCAAGGCGCGCGGCCCTCTCGGGGGGGCGCTCGCGCGCCTCGGGAGGATCACGCGCGCCGCCGGGCCGAAGAACGGCGCGCGGCCCCCTCGGGGGGAGGCGCGCTCGCGCGCCTCGGGGGGATCACATCACACCAAGCGGTCGAGCAGCTCCTCGGGCGCGCGCCAGTCCGCGCCGCATACGAAGCGCGGCAGCAGGAACGGTGAATCGTCGATCGTGCACAGGCGCGGCTCGGTCGTGAACGCCGCCGCGCACACGTCGGGGCCGACCGACGGCAGGTAGTCGCGCGCGAGGAACGCGTTGTGCTGGCCGAACGGATAGGCGAAGTACGGCGACGCGCGACCGTCCGTCGCCGCGTCGAGATAGGCCGCCGCCTCGCGGATCTGCGCATCGGCGTCGGCGAGCGTCTCCACCTGCGCGAAATCGCCGCGGGCATCGCGCGAATGGCGCACCGCGGGCAGCGCGGGGTGCAGGTGGTCCCAGCTGTGATTGGCGATCCCGATCAGGCCGCTGTCGAGCGCGGGCCGCCACCACGCCTCGCGCATCGAGCCCGGCGCGAGCCAGGTATAGCGCGGATCGGCGTGCGCTTCCATCGCCAGGCGCGCCGCGGGCGAGGCGATGACGAAGCTCGTCGCGTGCAGGCCGGGCTGCGCACCGGGACGCCGCCCCGCGAAGGCGCGCATGGCATTCGCGAACCCGACCTGAAGCCCGTAGGCCGGATGCACGACGTCGTCGATGTCGTAGGCGGGCCCGTCGTCGAAGGTCAGCGCGCAAAGATGCCGCGGCGTGCCGTGCCGCTGCGCTCGCACGATGTCGCCGAGCGGCACGATGCGCCAACCGGCATCCGTGAGCACGTCGAGGTCGCGCGCGAGTGCGACGTGGTCGTTGTCGGCGTAGCCGGACCCGACGACGTGGTGCGAATGGTAGGTGAGGACCGCGAGCGGCATCGGCCAGGGTCGGTGGGCGCTACCGATCCGCGAGCCCCGGCTCGCCGAGCTCCGCAAGCGCGAGTTTGAGCGCCGCCGCCAGGTGCGCGTTAGCGTCGTCGCCGCGACCGAGCCGCACCAGCAGGCTGCCGAGCATCACGCGCGCGCGCCAGTGGTCGTCGACGGCCAGGCTTGCCTCGTAGTAGGACTGCGCCTTGCCCCACAGTCCGGCACGCTCGCACACGCGGCCGAGCGTCGCCAGCAGCACCGCGTCGTCGCGATGCGCGGCGAGCCAGCCCTCGGCGACCTCGAGCTGGCGTGCGACGTCGGCCGGCCGGCATTCGCCGAACAGCGCGACCAGCGCAGGATCCCAGTGCCGCTCGAGGCTGCGCGTCAGGATGTCCACCGCCTCGCGGTCCCCGCCCAGCCGAGCGAAGCTCGCCGCCGCCGCAAGGGCGACCCGCGGATGCAGGCGATCGGCTTCCGGCATCCGGTTCCAGGCGTCGCGCAGGCCCGCCGCGTCGAGCGCGAGGCTGGCGAGCCGCTCGCCCTGCGCGCTCGCGCGGAGGAGCGCCCCCTGGTCCGCGTCGTAGACGCCACGGCGCACGAGCTGGTCGACGACGCCGGGAACCTCGGCGCTGCGACCCGCGGCATTGAGCGTGCGCAGCGACAGCCGCAGCGCCGCCGTGTGCGCGCCGGCTTCGCGCTTGAGCTCGTCGAGCCGCGCGAGCGCTTCGCCCGCCTGGCCCTGCTCGAGCGCGAGCTCCGCCTCGAGCATCAGCCGCGGCACGGCGAGGCTGGTGACGCGCGCGTCGCTTCGCGCGAGCAGCGTCGCGGCGGTCGCGAAGTCGCGCATGTCGAGCGCGGCGCGCGCGCCGAGCAGCGCCGGTAACCCGCCGGAGCGCGGCAGCGCCAACGCCTCCTCGGCCAGCTCGCGCGCGCGGTTGTAGCGGCCCTCGAGCAGCGCGACCAGCGCGGCGTCCTGCCTCGCGCGCGCCCGCTCGAGCTGCTGGCGCGAGCGGTGCGCGCGGACCTCGCGCGGCATCGCGACGATGTGCGCGACCAGCCGCATCGCGCCGTACAGCGCGAGGAACGCGCCGAGCGCCGCGATCACGAACACGAAGAACGACATCTCGACGCGCAGCGGCGGCAGCACGATCTGCACGTAGCCGGCGGGCGTGCGCGCGAGCAGCGCGAACGCGACAGCGAGCGCGGCGAGCAACAGGAACGCGGCGAGCAGGCGCATGTCAGGCGCGCCGCGGCCGGCGCTCGTGTGTCACGGCCGGCCGCGCGGCGCCTCGGCGCGCGCGTCCTGGGCGCTGCGCAGCGCGCGCGCCGCGTCGAGGCTGCGCGTCAGCTCCGGCACCTCGGTCGCCATCGTCACCGACGCCATCGACGCGAGCGCGGCGAGCACCGTCGTCGCGCTCTTCGCGCGCACGTCGAAATAGCGGCGCAGCCATGCATCGGCCGCCTTGACGTCCGCGCGGAACGCCGGTTCGTTCCGCGCGATCAGCGACAGGCGCGCCGACAGGAGACGCAGGCGCAGGTTCTCGCGCAGGTAGTATTCCTGCGGCGGCGCGACCAGCGGCGCGACGGCGCGCTCGCTCACCTCGACGCGGATCAGCCCGCGCAGGTCGGCCCACATCTCGCGCAGGAAACGCGACCACGCCGGCGCCTCGGCGAGCGACGGGGCCGCGACCGGGGCGGGCAGGCGCTCGTCGCGCGCGAGCGGTAGCGCGTCGATCGAGGCGATCGCGGCGTCGAGCTTGCCGGCGACCCCGGCGGTGTCGACGTAGGGCACGGCCTTGAGCTTCTCGAGGTCGGCGGCGATCGCACGGCGCAGCGGCGCGAACTTCGGCCGGTCGAGGCGCGCGAGCTTTGCGTCGGCCACCTGCAAGGCCGCGATGGCGGCGGGCACGTTCGCGGCGATCGCGAGCTGCTGGCTCGCGAGCGCGAGCCCCTGCTCGATCTCGACCACGGCGAGCTCGTCGCGCGACGGCGCGAGGTCGCGGTACAGCGTGTCCAGCGCCGCCTGCTGCGACTGCGACTCGGCGACGCGCGTTTCGAGCAGCGCCAGCTTGGCCTGCGCTTCACGCAGCGCGCCGGACAGCTCGGCGTCGCGCGTCTTCGCCTGCGCGTCGGCCGTGTCGGCGGCGGTGAGGCGGCCGGCGATCTCGGCGCGCAGGTCGGCGCCGTCGCGCTTCACGTCGAGCCAGGCGAGGAAACCGAGCACCGCCGCGATCGCCACCACCACGGCGGCCACCAGGCGCGCGTTGCCCCGCGGCGACGGCGCGCGCGGGCCCTCGGGCGCTCGCGCGCGCAGATCGGCGTCCGATCGTCCGGCGCGGTCGGGTGGCGTGCTCACGCGGATGATTCTAGCAGTGGACCCCGTGGCGACCGGCCGCGCACGCGCGGCGCCTGAGGCAGCGCGGTTTCGACTACAATTCCGCCACGCGCGCCGCCGAAGGTCGCGCCCGACACCATCGTGAACGGCCTGACGTTGCTCGTGCTGATCGCCCTCGCGATCGGCCTCGTGCTCGCGTACCGCGCGGGCCGGATCGCCGGTCGCCGCGACGCGCGTGCCGGCGAGCCCGCGCCCTTTTC